>CAMAUI010000174.1 GCA_945861385.1 Prosthecobacter debontii | reverse complement strand
CTCCGCGATCACACTGCAATCCTCGACCTCGCCATTGACCGTCAGCTTCTCGATCCACGGAAAGAAGCGTACGACGGAAATGTCCCGGACTTGCCGGGAGCGCCAGCCGTGGTTTTCGAGGGACACGTCTTTAATCTCCGGCAAAACCTCCGCGATGCGCCGGAGGCTCTTCTCGGAATAATGCGGCTCGTAAGCCGGATTGAGGTTTCGCTGCCGGTCCAATTCCATCTTCGCCGAAAGATCGAACCGCTCGTGTTGATTGTTCCTTGCCCGCCACCAGCCCATGAACCTCTCGACCAGCAACTCGACCACGAATCGCTGATCAATGGTGCGCGCATCATCGAGCGCCCAGCGGACAAATGCGTCGGTATCCATGCGTGAAATCTGAACCCGCCCACGCGGCGCGGGCAAGACGGGAAAAGCGCCCGCGTCTAAAACCGCAGCACCGCCCGCCACACCGCGCGATGCCGCGCCGCGTTGACGCGCGAGCTGGCGGCGGAGGAGACGAAGAAGCTCACGGAGAAATTCGGCGGGCCGCCCGTGGTGACGACGGTCGCCTACGACGCGCTCGCGATCTTCGTCCACAAGGACAATCCGGTGGAGAAGATCACGCTCGAGGAGTTGCGGGAGATCTTTCTGGAAGGCGGGAAGTTAACCCTAAATCCGGCGATGGAGAGTCCACGGAACACACGAAAGGACACGGAAGAAGAGGGTTGGAAAAAATCGTGCGTTCACCCTTTCGGTGAGCAGAGCAATGGGTCCATCCGTTTTGTTTTCCGTGCATTCCGTGTGTTCCGTGGACTCCATTCTTGTTTTTTTTTACGCAACTGGAGTTTGCCGCGCTGCTCAATGTGCCGAAGAAGACTGCCGTTTCGTGGGAGAGCGGTGCGCGCAAGCCAAGCGGTGCTGCGCTGCGCCTGCTCGCGGTGGCGCGGGAACACCCGGAGGCTTTGCAGTCGGCGGAGGGGGCGGAGGGGTGCTCCGCTTCGCGCACTCGCGAGGGGGCGTGCAGTTTCGCCTTTCCAGCCGTCGCATCGTCTGGCAGAAACATCCCTGCGCCGCGAAAGCGCGCATGCGCATATATTTCCTCCGATCCGCAGACAGGAACCACGGGCCGTACACGCTCGATCAAGTTCGCCAGCGCCTCCCTCACTCCCCGACACCGATCCCCGTTCTGGCCGTCCACAGTGCGGCCGACACTGGTCGAGTTCATGGCTACAGATGCACGCCAGCGAGCCTGGAAATCACGCGACCCGCGAATGAGGCCTTCGTCTGACGAAGACCTGATGGGTAGTCCTCGGGGTTCTCACGCGGGCGCGCGAAGCCATTCTCAGGCTCCTTCGGCGGAGCGGCGAAGCGTAAGGTGGAGGATTTCCGCGGGAGCTTGCACTCGGACGGGGAACCAGTTGCCGACGCCGTTGGAAACGACGAGTGCGCTGCCGGCGCGCCTGTAAAGCCCGCTCCAGTAGCGAAAGAGCACCGGGCCGACTCCGAGGCGTTCGTTCAGCATGAGTTGTCCGCCATGCGTGTGGCCCGAGAGTGTCAGTGGAATGTCGCCGGCAGAGTCCCAGGCGTGCGGATGGTGTGCCAGTAGTAGCGGCCACGCGGACGGATCTCGCCGCGCGAGCAGCGCGGCGATTTCCCGGCGTGCAGCATCGTCGCCATGCGTCCACGGAATGCCGAGGAACTGCACCTTCTGGCCCTGAATTGTCGCGCCCGCAATGTCACCGAGCAGCAGCGGAATGCCACCGCGCGCGGCGTCGCGTCGGAAGGCGTGGGCGTTTTCGATGAGATCATGGTTGCCCTCGCAACCCACGATGGCGTGCCGGGCGCGGAGCGCGCGGACGATTTCAATGGTGGCGGGAAGGTCGCGCAGGGAATGGTTGATGAAGTCACCGGTTAACGCGATCACGTCTGCGTCGAGGCGGTTCGTCTCCTCGACGATTCTTTCAAGCACGCGCCCGCGCGTGAAACGGCCCACATGGAAATCGGAAAGATGCGCGATGGTCATGCCGTCGAGCGCCTGCGGGAGTTGCGCGAGGGGAACCTCGATCCGACGGATGCGGAATCCGTCGAGTTGCGCTTCGCCGAGACCGGCGGCACCGAAGGACAGCAGCGGTGGCGTGAACGCCGCGGCAGTGCCGATGAACTCGCGCCGGTTCATGGCGAGACCGTCGGCGGGCGCAGAAGGGGCGGATCGGCGCATGGCGCGTGCCGCCTTCGTGGCAAGCACGATCAAAAGTCTCAAAAAACGCCATGCGAGCCACGGAAGCAAGATCACCAGATGCCACGAGAGAATCGCCGAATACGTCCACCGTGGGAGCGCCTCCTCCAGTGGCAGGCCAAACCGGGAGAGCAGAACTCCCGCAAGACCGGCGAACTGGGCCATGCCAAACGCGACAGTCATCCACCGCACCCAGCGCCGCGGTTGGCGTAAAGCTGCGCGGCACCACAGCATATCGCCGAAAAACATGAGGAACAGCAGGGCGTAAAAAATCATCGCGTCGCAACACTTCGCGCAGAAGTGTGGGCTGCGCCACCTCCTTCGCGCAGGGAACGGCTGAATCAAATAGCGTTTCGCTCACCCGTGGACACCGCCCATACGCCTCCCGCAACCGCCATTTCCGCTCCCTCGCGGGTGCGTGGCAAATTGCGCGAAAGGTGGACGTCGCACCGCTACCACGCAGCTTTGGGGGTCTTCTGCGATGACTCACTTGAGGCCCAGCAGGAAGTCCCGCCGGCTCCTGCGGCTCTCGCATCCGGCAACAGTCGGGATCCATTTGTCAGACAGCTCACTTCGACATGAGCGAGCGAATATCCACGTCTCTCGATTCCGCCAGGAACTCGATCCGCTTCCAAAGTATGGCGCCAGGGCCTTTCCTCGGCGCCTGTTTTCGGATGTACTCTTTGGTATCACCGATGGCCTCGGCGATGAGGCCGGATGGGATTCTGCTGACCCGCTTGATCCAGAGTGGGCGATACTGCTCGAAATCCTGGGGAGGGATGAGGCATTCGCCGCCGTGCG
>CAMAUI010000173.1 GCA_945861385.1 Prosthecobacter debontii | reverse complement strand
ATGCCCTTGCCGCCGTTGTTGCCGCCATCCACGCCGGAGTTTGGCCCGCCCCACACTTGGTTGATCGGCACATTGGCGTGAACTTTCTGGCCATTGAAATACATCGAGACCAGCGGCTTCTCGGTGAGCTTGCCGTCGGCAAACCGCGCGGCGCGGAAGACGATGTCGTAGGCGTTCCATTTTCCAGTGCCCGCGTAGGCGTGATAGGGCGAAGTGGTTTCGTTGATGACGGCGCCCATGCCGTGCTTGGTCTTGTCGCCGTCGAGCACCTGGATCTCGAAGCGGTTTTGCAAATAAACGCCGCTGTTGCCGCCGGGCTTGGTGATGAGGAATTCGATGTGCAGGCGGAAGTCGCGATACGGCTTTTTCGTGACGATGTCCGCGGCTCCGTACTTTCCGCCGGCGGCGGCGGGGTCATCGGTCATCACGCAGGTTCCTTTGTCCACGGGGTCATCCACGATTTTCCATTTGATCGGCAATGCCGACTTGAAGCGCGGCCCCTCCCAGTAGGTCCACTTTTCATCCAGCATCGCGCGTGAGCCGTCGAAAACAAGTTCGGCCCCCTCGATGGGCTTTGTTCCGACACCGACGCCCTTGTCTTCGGCGGCGGCGATGGCGGTGGATGCGAGGAAGATGAGGAAGCCTTGGATTTTCATGGTGCGAGTGTGTGCGGATGGAAAGCGGGCTTGCACGCAAAAAAAGGGTGGATGCCGCAGACATTGCGAAGCGGACTCCCGTGGCATCCTCCGGCATTGTGCAGGCCGCTGGCACGGAGCCTGCCCCTTGCGCGCCGATGTTACGTCTGCTTTTCGCTATTTTCCTGGCTTCCACGGCGGCCGCTGAGAATCCGGGATCGGTCACCCTGGTGCCATTGGAGAAGCTGAGCGACCGGAGCTTTACGGCGCTTGCGCAGCGGGCGCTGGGGGTGCGGGCGGTGGATTGGAGACATGCGGAGACCGAGCATTTCGTGCTTCATTTTTTTGACGCGGGCACGGCGGCAGCGGTGTCGGTGGAGGTGGAATTTTACTACCGCGTGATCGCGGAAGAGCTGGGTCGCGACACGGCGCGGTGGGAGCGCAAGTGCCATGTGTTTCTTTTCCACGAGGAGGGGGACTGGCGGGAGTTCAAGGCGGAGGCGGCGCTGGATCGCTGGAGCGGCGGGCTGCATTCCGGCGGCACGATTTTCCTGTTGCGAAATGCGGGGTGGAAGGCGCGGGCGCAGACGCTGCCACACGAGGTGGCACATCTGGTGTTCGAGCGTTTCGTCGGCTCGGGTGTGCCGCTCTGGCTGAATGAGGGGTTTGCGGAGTATGCGGCGGGGCGCTGCATGGCGGCATTTTACCGGGCGCGCGGATTCAATGCGCGTCCGCGCGTGGCGGCGGTGCCGGAGGAGCGGTTCGTGCCGCTGGCGGCGCTCACCACGGCGGCGGCCTACCCGCGGGATGAGGAGGATGTGATGGCGTTTTACAACGAGTCGGAAAAGTTGGTGCGGTTTTTGGCGGCGACGGACAGGCGGGGCTTTTTCGCTCTGCTGGATGCGATGGGAAAGGGCGCGCGGTTCGAGTCGGCGCTGGCGCGAAGTTTCGGGAGCCGCTTCCCGAGTCTTGACGTGCTGGAACGGGAGTTTAAGCCCTACGCGACAACCGCGCTCCGACCGAACTGAATGAAATCCGCCACCACCATCCACGCCGTGATCGGCACCGAGGACGTGGAGGTGAAGCGCGAGGCGCAGGAACTCGCGGCGAAGCTCGGAGGAAGCGGGGATTTCGGCGCGGACGTGATTGACGGGCAGGCGGACAATGCGGATGGGGCGGCGCAGCGGATTTACCAGACGATCGAGGCGCTCAATACGTTCGGGTTTTTCGGCGGGGAGAAGCTGGTGTGGCTGAAGAACGCAAACTTCCTGGCGGATGATCGCACGGGCGGGGCGGAGGCAACGGTGACGGCACTGGAAAAGCTCACGGATCTGCTGAAGGGCGGCCTGCCGGACGGCACGCGGTTCCTGCTCAGCGCGGGTGCGGTGGACAAGAGGCGCAGTTTTTTCAAGACGTTGCAAAAGCTCGGTGAGGTGAAGGTGTTCGACCGGATTGACAACACGAAGCAGGGCTGGGAGGGGGGAGCGGAGATGCTCGTCCGGGAGTGTGCGAAGGCGCACGGGCTGGTTTTCGAAGGGGATTCGCTGGAGCTTTTCACGCTCTACACGGGCGGCGACCGGCGAACGATCGAGAATGAATCGGAGAAGCTGAATCTCTACCTCGGAAAGACGAGCCGCACGGTGACTGCCGAGCATGTGAGGCTTCTTACGCCGCTGTCACGTTCCGGGGTGATTTTCGAGTTGGGGAATGCGCTGGCCACGCGCCAGCTTCAGCGGACGCTGGAATTGATGCGGCAGTTGATTTTCCACGGTGAATCGGAGATCGGCATCCTGCTCGCGACCGTGATCCCGACGGTGAGAAATCTGCTGCTGGTGAAGGATCTCATGTCGCGCCACAGGGGGTTGCGGGCTCCATCGAACGCTGGTTTTTTTGGCAAGGATCTGGAACGGCTGGGCGAGGATGCGATCGCACATCTGCCGCGGACGAAGGAGGGAAAGCTGAGCGCTTATCCGCTCGGGATTGCGGCGATGCACGCGCGGCACTACACGCTGCCGGAGCTGATGGCCGCGCTGAAGGGGTGCCTGGATGCGAATGTGGCGATGATTTCCGCGGCGACGGAAAAGGAAGTGATCCTGAGCCAGTTGCTGGTGCGGATCGTCGGGGGCGGGCAGGCGCGCTACGCGGCGTAGTATTTGGGATACCGGTAGTAGTAGTAGTCCCGATTCTTTGTAAGTTGTTTAATTACAGTATGTTCCTAATTTTCTAAGATCGGGAAATGGCGTTTTCACAACAGAAGTCACAACACGTCCCCCGATTTCCGCACACGTCCCTGCATGTCACCGGCTCGCCCAGCGGTGTTCAATTCAAGGGCATTCGATATTGCTTTCTCGCCCGCCCGCCCGCTGAATGACCGCATGAAAGCGAAACTCCTGTTCGTTCTTTTCCTGGCGCTCACTAATTTGGATTCCGAAGCGCAAGTTGCAAAAAAAAGGGGGCAACGCTGGCGGTCAGGAACCCGCACCCGTTAATCTTCTCGGCTGGGACGCAGCCAATCGGGGCAGTTTTAGCATAGACGCCAAACCGGCCCGCTACGGAAAATCCACC
>CAMAUI010000172.1 GCA_945861385.1 Prosthecobacter debontii | reverse complement strand
CGGCGGTTTCGGAAAGGGCCTCGAGGCCGGCGTGCGGCGCAATTTCCTCGGCACCGCGCACTGGGCCGGCGCGCTCAAGACCGGTGTGGATGGCAATGCCACCGTGACTTTCAAGGCGCCCGACGGCCTCACGCGCTACCGTGTGATGGCGGTCGCGCACACGAAGCGCGACCAGTTCGGCCACGCGGAGAGCGCGTTCGAGATCAACAAACCCTTCATGCTCGAGCCGTCGCCGCCGCGCTTTGCCAATGTCGGCGACCAGATGCTCATCCGTGCCGTGCTTCACAACACCACTGCCGCTCCCGGCGAGGCCGAGGTGCGCGTGAAGCTGGATGCCACCGCCGCGGCGTTCGGCGCCACCGATCCCGTGCAAAAAATCACGGTGCCCGCGGGCGCGACGGTGGCCGTGGATTTCCCAATCGCGTTCCGCGCCACCGGCGAGGCGGTGTGGACATGGACCGCGGATTTCACCGCCGGCGCCACGAAATTCCGCGACGCCGTGGAGACGCGCTTCAAGGTCGTCCACCCGACCCCGCTGCTTCGCGAGATCGTGCAATCACGCCCGGAAGGCGACGCCGACCTGCTCGCCGGGCTCGATCCCGCCTTGCTCGCCGGCAAGGGCACCGTGCGCGTGGGGGTCGCCAACTCCCGCATCTTCGAGCTTCGCGAGGGCGTGAGCGAGCTGCTGCATTATCCGTACGGCTGCCTGGAGCAGACGACCTCCGCGCTCCTGCCGTGGCTCACGCTGCGCGAGTTCCGCGACGTGCTGCCGGAATTGGGCCGCCTTGATGCGGACTACGATGCCGCGATCGAGAAAAGCATCACGCGCCTGCTTTCCATGCAGACCAGCACCGGCGGCCTCGGCTTCTGGCCCGGCTCGGATTCGCCGGAGGTGTGGAGCAGCGCGTATGGCGGCCTCGGCCTCGCGCTGGCAAGGCGCGCGGGCCATCCGGTTCCGGAATACGAAGCGGGCCGCGTGTTCGATTACCTCAGCAAACAACTCCGCGGCGCCGCGGACACCGGAGACAAATGGCAGTTGTCCGAGCGGGCATTCGCGTGTCACACGCTCGCCGTCGCGGGCCGCGCGGAGCCCGCGTATCACGAGCTGCTTTATAAAAAGCGCGATAAGCTCACGCAGGAAAGCCGTGCATTCCTCGCGCTCGCCATCCTCGAGGCCGGCGGGTCCGCGAAGATGGCCGAGACGCTTTTGAAAATGCGCGACAAGGCGGTCGAGGAGGATTTTTGGTTCGGCTGCATCGCCCGCGCACAGGGCATCCGCCTGCTCGCATGGTCGCGCCTCGCCCCGAAATCCGACGGCACCACCGCGGTCGCCAACGCCGTTTTCGATCTCCGCAAGAACGGCTCGTGGGTCACCACGCAGGGCAATGTGTGGGCCGTGATGGGCCTCGCCGAATACATCCGCAAGACCGAGGCCGGGAGAAAGGCCGCGAAAGGCTCCATCGTGCAGGCGGGCGAGGCGACCGGTTTCCAGCTCCCCGCGAAGGGCGGCTTTTTCGAGAAGGAATACCCGCTCGATGTCGCCGCGAAACTGCTGCTGAAAAACCCCGCCAAAAGCCGCTTCTTCACCCAGGTCACCCTCGCCACGCGCCCCGACACCCTCATCACGGAGCGCAAGGATCGCGGATACTCGATCGCGCGCCGCTACCAGCGCATCGCCGACGACGGCACCCTCGCCGATCTCGGCGAACCACGCACCGGCGACCGGGTGCTGGTGACGATCAGCTTCACCGCGCCCGGCAACGCGAGCTACATGGTGATTGATGACCCGCTCCCCGCCGTCTTCGAGGCCGTGAACCCGGAATTCAAATCCCAAGCCATGGCCGGCCAGGCTCTCTCAAACACGTGGGCCTCCGACTACTCGGAACTCCGCGACGACCGCGCCCTTTTCTTCCGCAACACCATCTGGCCCGGCAAACACGAGATCCGCTACCTCGCCCGCGTCCGCGCCGCCGGGGCCGCGACCGCCCCGCCGACGAAGATCGAGGAAATGTACCACCCCGACCGCTTCGGCCTCGCCGGCTCCCAGATCGTGAGGGCGAAGGCGCAGTAGGGGCGGGGGCGGCAAGACGTTGAAAAATCCCGCCTGCCAGCGGCGTGGGTAAATAAATCTCCGTTCCGTGACTCCCGACATCCCGCAAAGCGAAGCCGCAATAAAGGTGGGCTTGGAAGTCGTTCTGCTCAGGCCGTAGCGTGCGCCGCCGCCAGGAATGTGACACAGCCCGTCCCGGCTGTGATTTGCGGCGACCCGAAAAGCAAGCGTCCGCATCGCTGCAAATCCGTTTCCTCCCATTCCGGCGCGTGCGTGCGGGCCACCGTCCGCACAGGCGGGACGCGCTGCGTCACATTCCCGTTCTCGCTGCCAAAACCCCGTTGACGACCGGTGGCCCGCGTCGCAACCTGTGGCCATGAGCGCCATTGAATTGCTGCACGAAATCGAAGCGTTGCCAACGCCGCAGAAAATTTGGCTCATCGAAAAACTCGGACACCTCGCCGAGGCCGAAATCCCCGAGACGTTTCGACAGGGCATGGCCGAGGCGGAGCGTGGGGAACTGTACGACATGGATGCCGCGCTCGGGGAACTCGAAGCGCCGTGAAGTATCGTTTCCAGGCGACGCCCACGTTTCGCAAGGCGCTCGCCCGGCTGACGCTCGCTTAAAAACAGTCGGCGAAAGCGGCGTTCGCAATCTTCAAGGAAAACCCCTTCGACCCGAGGCTGCGCACCCACAAGATTCATTCCCTCTCGTCGCGCCACGGACGCACGATCTACTCGGTCCGTGTGGAGGCGGATTTGCGCGCGGTCTTTTACATCGAGGGCGAAATCGTCGTGAGCGTGGACATCGGCACGCACGCGATTTACCGTTGAGCGAAATGGAGTGCCGCAAGCCGCAAGTGATGCAGGCGGGGTTTGCAACCTCGCGCCCTCAGCCGCCGGGTTGCCGGCGGAGCCACTCCGGATCACTGCGCAAATCGAGCACGTTCGAGACGATGATGCGCTGCCCCGTGATCGTGTAGAAAATGCCGTAGCTGAAATCGCGCACGATCAGCCGCCGCCTGCTGCCATATACCACCGACCCAAGCTCCGGGAAATCTCCGAGCAACCCGGGCAGACGATCCACTTCCGCCGCGAAACGGTCGCCGAGTCCCTCCCTCCGCGACTCGAACCATTCGTATGCCTGCTGAATGTTGACGTCCGCGGAAAGCAGCAGAACGATCTCACTCACGCCGGCGGCCCGCGAGGATGCGCGCCTTCACTGCCTCCCACGTCGTCACCTTGCCGGGGTCCTTTTCAAATTCCGCCATGCTGCGCTCGATTTCCTCCCTCTGCGCGGGCGTCACCGGGATGTCCTGTTGATGCGCCAGCGCCTCGTCCCAAAGCTCCGAGGCGAGTTGGAGCTTCATCGCCGCCGGTCACCGTTTCACCTCGGGAAGTTGTTCGAGAATCATGCACGACCCGTAGCAGCGAATTGCGCGGCTGTGAACGGAAATTTGCACGGCCCAGCGTGGCGGCGTGCTGGGGATCGCACAAGTTTCTGTCCCCCTGCGACGCCATCCTCCGCGACAGCCGCACC
>CAMAUI010000171.1 GCA_945861385.1 Prosthecobacter debontii | reverse complement strand
GAAAGGGTGAGTCTATCCATGAGTGATCCCGCGCTCACCGAAGAGAGTCTTTTTGCCTCGGCGCTCGCGTTGGCGCCCGCGCAACGCGCCGCGTTGCTTGCGCTCACGTGCCGCGACAATCCTGAGCTGCAACGGCGGCTGGAATCGCTGCTGCAAGCGCACGAAGCCGCGGGGTTCATGGACCCCGATCTTGTGCCGATCGTCATTCCCTGCACCGAAGCCGGTAAAACGGAACAACCGGGCGACCGAGTCGGGAATTACAAGCTCCTGCAGAAAATCGGCGAAGGCGGATGCGGGGAGGTGTATATGGCCGAGCAAGAGGAGCCGGTGCAGCGTCGCGTGGCGCTGAAACTGATCAAGCTCGGGATGGATACGAAGGCAGTGGTGGCGCGGTTCGAGGCCGAGCGCCAGGCGCTCGCGCGCATGGAGCACGCCAACATCGCGCGCGTGCTGGATGCGGGCGCGACGGCGTCGGGACGGCCGTTCTTCGTGATGGAGCTCGTGCGCGGCGTGCGGATCACGGAATACTGCGATCAGAATAATCTGCGCACCGAGCAGCGTCTCGAGCTGTTCATCGAAGTGTGCCATGCGATTCAGCACGCGCATCAAAAGGGAATCATCCATCGCGACATCAAGCCCTCGAACATTCTTGTGACGTTGCACGACGGGCGGCCAGTGCCGAAGGTGATCGACTTTGGCATCGCCAAGGCCACGCAAGGCCGGCTGACCGAGCACACGCTTTTCACGGCGTTCGAACAGTTCATCGGCACTCCGGCCTATGTGAGCCCCGAGCAGGCCGAGATGAGCGGGCTGGATATCGATACCCGCAGTGACATCTATTCGCTCGGCGTGCTTCTCTACGAACTGCTCGCGGGCCACACGCCCTTCGACGTGAAGGAGCTCACGCAAGTCGGACTCGACGAGATGCGCCGGCAGATACGCGAAAAGGAACCGCCGCGACCGTCGGTGCGGCTGCGAACACTCGACGACACGGCGCGCACGACGGTCGCCCGACGGCGAGGGACCGATGCCCCTCGACTGGCGCTGCGGCTGCGCGGCGATCTGGACTGGATTGCGATGCGGTGCCTGGAGAAGGATCGTGCGCGGCGTTACGACACCGCCGGCGCGCTCGCGCTGGATATTCGGCGGCATTTGCGCAACGAGCCGGTGCTCGCCCGCCCTCCGAGCACACCCTATCTTGTTCAAAAGCTGATCCGCCGGCATCGTTTTGGTTTTTTTGCGGGCGCCGCCATCGTCGTCATTCTCATCGCCGGTTTTGCCGTTTCGACCAGCCTGTTTCTGCGCGCGAGAGAGAATCTTGCGCTGGCGCGACAAGCCGAACGAGAGCGGGCGGAAGCCCTCGAAACCGCGTTGAAGCAGAAGTCCGCTGCCGAGCAGGCGAGCGCGAACGAGGCGCGATTGCGCCTGCAGGCGCAAAAAGGGGAAGCGCGGGCTCAAAGCGAAGCGAAGCGACGCGCGCAGGTCGCGGCGTTTACCACCGAAATTGTGAAGGACATAGGGGAGCTGATTGCGGTGGACGGCGATCCCAAGCTCATCGGCGTGATCCTCGATCAGACGATGGCGCGATTGAAACGGGACCCGAATCCGCAAGCGGATCTGCACGAGGTACTCGGCGGGGTTTACTTCAACATTGGGCAGCTCGCCAAAGCGGAAGCGATCATGCGAGAGGCCCTGGCGCAGCGTCGAGCGCAACCCGAACGCGATCCGTTGGAAGAGGTGCAGTCGTTGAATTATCTCGGGCTCATTCTCAACGCACAGGACAAATTCACCGAGGCCGAGGAGTGTCACCGTGACGCCCTGGGTGTTTTGCAGCAGCCGGCCAACAGCGGGGCGCGCCGGCTCCTGGCGCAATCGCGTTCCAATTTGGGATGGGTCCTTGGCCGGCAGGGGCGGTATGGCGAAGCGGAGGACATGCTGGGCGATGCACTCGCGCGCCAGCGTGAATTATGGGGACAAGAACATCTCGATGTCGCCAACTCCCTCAAGCGGCTCGGGATGGTCTATTTTCACGAAGGCAGGATGGACGAAGCGGAGCATCTTCTCCGCGAGTCATTGCGGATATCACGAACGTTATTGGGGAACGATCATCTCGAGGTTGCCAGTTCGCTGACGTTTTTGGCCGTCACGTTGGGACTGCAACTCGTGCACAACCCGGGAAAAATTCGCGACGCGATCGAGATTTACCGCGACGCCCACGCGATGCGGCAGCGGTTGAAGAATCCTGCGCTCACGCAACCCCAGCGAGAGTCACTCGCGGCCGTGTTGGAGCAGCAAGGCACGGTGGCGGAGGTCGAGTTGGCCTTGAAAGAGATACGACGTTTCGGGCAAGCCCAATTCCCGGCGGGAAGTTGGGAGGACGCTTTTTTTCTGGCGTTCACCGCGTATGTCCAGATCGCGGAAGCGAAGTTCAGCGAGGGAGAAATCTCGGCGCGGGAATGCCACGCGATTCGCGAGAAGCTCCGCCCGGACGACTGGGGGACGTTTCATGCGCAGAGCCTGATTGGCGCGGCGCTGGCAGGGCAGAAGAAATTTGAAGGGGCGGAACCGCTTCTGATCGAGGGCTACCGGGGCATGAAGCAGCGCGAGGAAACGATTCCCGCGTTCCATGCCATGCGGATCATCGAGAGCTTGCAGCGGATCGTGAAGTGTTACGCCGATTGGGGCCGGCCAGCGGATGCCGTGAAGTGGCAGGCCGAGTTGGATCGAGCGCTGGCGGCTTCGGCGAGAAAGTAGAGTCCACTCCAGTGCAGCACGGTATCTAAAGTGGCAGCGGCGTCCCGCCGCTGGAATCCACTCCGCAATCAATTCGGCCGAAACCATTCGGACCGAAACTCGGATCTGGAGTCCGCGACGCACGCGGAGGCGGGACCTCCGAGCCGGCATTTCCTCACGGCTTTCCACGGCGGGGACGCCGTGCCCACTTTGGTTCGGACGGGTCAGCGCTTTGAAAAGATCATTTCTTATCTGCGCCTGATCCGTTTGCGCACGGGACGCCGCATGGGGGATGACGCGATTGCGTCACAAATCCGAAATCCGAACTCCGAACTCCCCCGTCCCCATGAATTCGTCCTCAGTAACTCGCCTCTTCGTTTTAGCTGCACGTTCCATCGTCGCAGTTTTTATCGCCAGCGTCCTCGCGGGCTGCGTTTCGCCTTCTTCCGATTATCCGGTAGTGCCTGAAAATCGACCTGATGTGGGCCAGGTTGCGGTCGTCGCCTTTTCCAACGCGCCCTTTCGCGTGCAACGGCCCTACACCAAGACGGAAATAATGCAGGAGCCTCAATCCCTCGAGTTGATTAGCCCGTCGGCCGAAACTTACAGGGACGTGATTGCTCACTCGGTACAATTTGGCCCGCAGGCTGTCGGCGCGGCCACTGCGGCTGTCGCCGCTTCTCCCTTCGTGTTGATTGGAACTGCTGCGGTGGCGCACGAAGTGCGGCGCATTTATGGGTCCGTGATCGCCGATACTGATCAGGCAGTGGAGAAGGCGGAAGTCACGTTTGCCCGAGTGCTGCAGAATGGAGAGTTCGAACGCCGGCTGGGAGACAGCGTTCGCGCCACCTTGCCTCGGGCGGCTGACGGAGCCGCGGTCGACGGT
>CAMAUI010000170.1 GCA_945861385.1 Prosthecobacter debontii | reverse complement strand
TCAATGCGGTTGTGCATCATGCGCTCGCTCTCGATCCAGAGCGAGAGCTTCAACTGGTTGCTGGGGAGATTGAAGTAGTAATCCGTCCGGTCAAACGAGGTGCTTGCATTGAGCATGCCGCCGGCGCCGGAGACGAATTTGTCTATCGTCTTTCGCGGGATGTTGTCCGTGCCCTCGAACATGAGGTGTTCGAAAAAGTGCGCGAAGCCCGTGCGATCCGGTCGCTCGTTCTTCGAGCCGACGTGGTAGAGGACGTAGGTGGCGACGACAGGCGAGGCGTGGTTTTCGTGGAGGATGACATGCAGCCCGTTCGGAAGGTCGTATTCGGTGAAGGCGAGGGGCTTGATCGTGGTGCGCGCCTCCTCCGCCTGGGCGGAGAGCGGCGCTGAGATCGCGATTGCGAGGATGGTGGTGCGGAGCATGGCGGCGGATGAGACAGTGCGGGGCCATGCTTGTTCAAGTGGAGACTCGGAACATTCGCCGCAGCGCGGCATTGCAATTCCCCGCGCTTTGAAGATTTCTGCGCGCCGGAATCTCCATGCGCCATTTTGCAAAGCTGCTCGCCACGACCGAAAGCCGTCTCAATGAGGACGGTCCCGCGGATTTCAACACCAGGGTGGCAGCATACCGGCGCCTGCTCGGCACGCACAACAAGTGGCTGGAGCAGCAGCGACTGAAGATCAGCGGCCTGAAGCTCGGGGCGTTGCGGTCGGACATGGTGGACGACTGGCTGCGCCACCTGCTGGACGTGGCTGTGGCAGGGGTGCGAGCCGCCGGGCACAAACCGCCGGAGATCGCCCTCGTGTCGCTCGGCGGCTGCGGCCGGCACGAGATGAATCCCATGAGCGACATTGATTTCACGATCTTGCACAGAGGCAGGGCGAAGGTACCGCCGGGCTTGGAGGAGATCGTGAAGGAATTCCTGCACATCATTCTCGCGTGCGATTACACGCCGGGACACTCGACGCGGAATCTTCGCGAGACAGTCGCGGAGGCAAACAAGGAGTTGCAGAGCAAGACGGCGATGCTCGATGCGCGGCTGCTGTGGGGCAGCGAGGCGCTGTTCGAGGAATTCAAGTCACGTTTTCGCAAGGAGTGCATCCGGCCATTCGTGAAGGAGTACCTGCAGCAGCGCATGCGCGACGAGGCGGAGCGGCATGCGAAGGACGGGGACTCCGTCTATATGCAGGAGCCGAACATCAAGAACGGCTGCGGTGGATTGCGTGACTACCAGAACCTCCTCTGGATGGCCCGGGTGAAATTTGGAATCGAGGAGATCACCGACACGGCCTGCCTCGTGGAACGCAAGTATCTCGATGCCTCCGAGCGCCGTGAGCTGGACTCGGCCTACGAATGGATCTTCCGACTGCGGACCGAGCTCCATTACCTCACCGGGCGTCCCGCGGACGTGGTGATCCTCAACCAGCAACTCCAACTCGCGAACCGCCTGGGCTACGCGGAGAAACATCCGGATGTCCTCCGCCGCGTGGAGGCATTGATGCGCGACTACTACACGCATGCGCGGGCGATTTTCGACATCACCCAGCTTGTGTCGCGCCGCCTTGCATTTCCCGTGGTGGAAAATGCGGGGCCGCGCGGGCTTTTCCGCTTCCTGCCCTTCCGGCGTGGCGGCAAGGCCAGGCGCGAGGAGTTCGACGGTTTCATTGCGAAAGGGGGGGAGATCGTCCACTCACACCGCCACATTTTCCGCGAGGACAGCCCGAGGATGATGCGCCTGTTCCAGTACGTCCAACTGCGAGGCCTGGAGCTGAACCCCGAGCTTGGACAGCTCGTGCGCAGGCGGCTGAAATACGTGGACTGGGAGTTCCGCTACGCAAAGGTGAACCGCGAGGTGTTCGCGGACATCCTCCGCAGAAAGGGCCAGGTCGGGTACATCCTGCGATCCATGCACCGCGTCGGGTTCCTCGGAAAGTGGATGCCGGAATTTGGCGGGGTCACGGCGCTGGTGCAGCACGAGTTTTTCCATCGCTACACGGTGGACGAGCACACACTGCTCTGCGTGGACAAGCTCGACTGGCTGCTCGATACCGAGGACGAGCGTTACGCCCCGCACCGGGATCTGTTCGCAAAAGTCGAGGATCCCTACATTCTCTATCTCGCGCTGCTGCTGCACGACACGGGCAAGGCCGCGAACGTGAAGCAGCACTCCGTGGAGAGCACGATGAACGCCGCCAAGGTCTCGCGCCGGCTCCAGCTCAGCAGTGAACAGAGGGCGCTGCTCCTCTTTCTCGTGGACAACCACGACCTGCTCGCGAAGACCGCGCGCAACGAGGACATCTACGATGCGGAGGTCGTGGAGAACGTCGCGAGGATCGTCGGTACGCAGGCGAATCTCCAGATGCTTATGCTGCTCACCGCCGCGGATGGAATGGGCGTGGGCGATGGCAAGCTGTGGAATGACTGGGTGCAGTCCCTCATTCGCGAGCTTTACACGCTCACCATGCATTGCATCACCGACAGTGCGGGCTTCCGCGCGCGTCGGCAGACGGAGCGCGAAGCCCTGCGGGAGGCGGTGGCCGCGCGGATCGGGAAGGGATTCGAGGAGGAGGTGGACGCCCACTTCACCCACATGCCGGAGCGATACTTCCTGATCACGCACGGGCAGGATACGGGCGGGGCAATCGTCTCGCATGTGAAAATGGTCCGGGAATTCCTGGAGACGCGCTGGAACACGGACGACTCGGCGCTTGCCCCCGTGCTGCGATGGGCGCCCCAGACAAGCGCCGGCCACAGCGAGCTCTGGGTCTGCACATGGGATCGCGCGCAGTTGCTCGCGCGAATCGCGGGGGCCCTGTCGGCCGCGGAATTGAACATTCTCAGCGCGGACATCTTCACGCGCGGCGATGGGATCGTGCTGGATAAATTCCGGGTATGCACACCGAATTTCACGGTCGTCGAACATCCGGTGGACATCCGCAAGGTGGAGCGTCTGCTCACCGCGGCCTTGCAGGTGGAGCATTATGATTTCGACGCTGATCTCGCGAAGGTGCGCAGTCGCGCATGGTTGATGGAAAAAAGCCCCGTGTTCCCTGCGAGTGTCTGGTACGACAACCGACCGCAGCGGCACACGGCATTTGAAATTATCGCGCCGGACCATCTTGGACTGCTCTACGAACTGCTCACCTGCATCGGCGACCGGGGCTTTGAAATATCGAGCGCACGGATCACGACGGAGAAGGGGGCCGCGATTGACACGATCCACATCACCGGCCACGAGGGCGTGAAGATCAGCGACGAGGCGCAACTTCAATCGCTCAAGGACGCGCTCCAGCGCATCGCCAACCGCGGGCAGTAGCCTGCGGATCAGCAGCAGCTCCCGCCATCGCAGCACTGCGAAGGCGCGGTCGTGGCGATGTAGTCCTGCCCCTTGGTCTCCTTCGGATGCCGCTCGCGCATTCCCGAGCAGTCAAAGGGCTTTGCCCTGTCGAGGGGGATTTCCACGTAGGGCTCGATCAACTCGAAGTGAGCCGCGTAGGGCTCGCTCTTGTAGAGGTTGAATGTCTTGTCGCAAACCGCGTAGCGCTTCCCGCGTTCGAGCGCGTGCCCGTCATCATCGAGCACCTTCTTGAACGGGCCCCGGTAAATCACGGCCTGGTTGCGCTCGAAGCAATCGCCCTGCTTTCCCTTGAACGCCTCGATCGTGACGCTGCGAAATTCGATCCCGCTCACCGTCTGCCACGGCGCGGTGTCGC
>CAMAUI010000169.1 GCA_945861385.1 Prosthecobacter debontii | reverse complement strand
CTGCCCACGCGCAACCGAATCCTCGCCGTCCCTCAACAAGTCAGCTCCGCCGGAACCGGGCTAATGTAGTGCAGAAAAGTCGACTTCGCCGCCCGGGAATCCGCATGAATGCGCAATCAGCCCCCGCGAACTGCGGAACTTGGGTTAACGCGACACGCCTTCAAGCGAGCGGGGTGTCGAGGGTAGGGTGGGCGTCCCGCCCGCCGGTTCGGGCGTCACGCCCGAACGAACTTCCGTGGCGTACAATGCAGCGCCGAAAGGCCGCGACGCAAGATGCGTCGCTCGGCGGGCAGGATGCCCACCCTGCCCGAAACCCGCCCTGCGCCCGAGCTGCGTCAGATTATTTCTGAAAGGTGGTATCAAACCCAAGCCAAGCCACCCGGCAGAGCGGCTGGCGTCAGCCGGCGACGATCGCGGGGTCGCCGTGGTTGGCCTGCGTGACTTTGCTGAAGATGTCCTGGCGGACATCCTGCGCGTGCTGCTTTCCCGCGCCAAGGCGTGGAGACGCGGCGGAGGGAATCACCCGCGCCCGGCCGCACTGCCGCGCGCCCGCATCCTACCGCTGCTCACTCGGTGGGCGGAGGAACTCCAGCGTGTCACCATCCTTTTTCGCATCCCACACGTCCTTTTCCACCATCACCTCGTATTCCCGGTTCTCAGCAGCGACGAAAACTTTCAGATAATAGCCGGTGTCCACCGTCTTCGTGTCCATCCGGCCGGTCTTGTAGGCGAGCGAGATCTCCCGTTCGCGCATTCCCGTCCCGCTGCGGCCGCGCACGACACCCTTGATGAGGTTTCTCGGCGTCGCCGTGCCGGTGGAATAAATGGCGCCCACGACAAATCCAAGAACCCCAAGGACGATCACGCAGGCGACGGCCATGTCACGGCGGGTCATGCCCGAAGGCACGATGACGATGGGCCGCTTCGGCCCGCCTTGCGGCGCGGGAACGGGAGCGTTCATTTGTCCGAAATCGGAGGCGCCCCCGCCGGCACCGGCCCGGCCATCAGCGTGCGTTCCCAGATGTATCGCTTCAGGATGACTTTCATCGTCGCGGTCAGCGGAACCGCGAGGATCGCACCAAGCAGACCGCCAAGCAGCAGCGACCACAGGAAGACCGAGAAGATCACGGTGACCGGATGCAGGCCGACGCGCTCGCCGACGATTTTCGGGGTGATGAAAAGTGCGTCCACCTGCTGCACGATCGCAAATGCGCCGGTGACGATGAGCGGGAACACCCACCACGCGGCATTCGCCGAAACAAGCCACGAGGAGTCACCCTGCACGGACGCGATGACGACTGCGGGAATCCAGCACAGAACGATGCCGATGTACGGGATGATGCCGAGAATGCAGAGCGCGAAGCCGATGAGGATGCCGAAATCCAGCCCGATGAGTGCGAGCAGCGCGCCGGTCGCGACGCCATTGATGAGGCTCACGACAAGCTGCCCGCGGAAAAACGCGATGAGGTAGCCGTTGATCTCGGTGAGACAGTCCACCACCTCGTCCTTGAACGCGCTGGCGCGCAACGGGACATATTTGCTCCAGCCCGCCGAGATGTGCGGCGACTCGGTGAGCAGGTAGAAAAGATACAGCGGCACGATGATGAGGGAGAGCAGGAAGCCGAAGAAGCCGAGGAAGCCGCCGAGGCCCTTGCTGAGGAAGCCCCACACATCCTTCGCCAGCGATGGCAGCGCTTCATGCACCCAGTCGCCGCTGCCGAGTTTTTCGATCACCTCCTGCGGGTCTTGTTCACTGATCGGTTTCGACGACGTGGCGGGCGCGGCGGCAGTGGTTGCCGGCGCGGAAGCGGCGCCAGCCACTGGCGCTGCTGCGTCGGGCGCGGCGGCGGGCGGTGGAGCAACGACCACCGCAGGCGGCGGCGCGGGCGTCCCGGCGGCGGGCGGTGGGACGCTGGGCGTGGCAGCCGCGCCGGGAGTGCGCGCGGGTTCCATGGACTTCGGCTTCTTCACTTCCAGGAACTCGTCCGGCAGCACTCGAAAGCCGGTGTTGTCGCGCACGTTCTTCGCAACTTTCGCGACGCGGAGGCGCACCTGGTAGGTGATATCCGGGACTTTCTGCGCGAGGCGGCCGGTCTGGTTTGCGAGCACCGGGATGAGCCAGAACATGAACCCGACGAACGCGAGCAAGATGATCGCGAAAACCGCGGCCACAGCGCGCGTGCGAGTCGTGCCGAATCTCATCAGCCGCGTCACCACCGGCTCGACGAGATACGCCAGCACGCCGGCGATGGCGAAGGGCACGAGGATCGGCTGGAGAAACGCCATCACCTTCGAGAACAGATACGTGAAACCCACCGCGATCGCGATGATGGCGGTGATCGCTAGCGCAGTGAGCGCGCGCCAGATGATCTTTTTCTGCCATGGTGTCGGATATTGCGGCGGCGGGTTCATTCCATGGTGAAGTTCGGGATTTGCGTCGCCAGCGGCAATTCAAAAGAGCATCCCCTGCTCGGGCTTCGGCAGCTTCAGCGCGGGCGGCGGTTCCATGATCGGCACTGGCTCTGCGGAATATAGCGGCGCCTCCAGCAATGGCATCCGCTCATGCTCAAAGCGCGCGAGTTCATCCCCGGAACTCACGCGCGTGACCACCTTGAGCAGCGGTGATTTTCCCGAGCGATCCACAATCCCGCGCGCGACGAGGCCGCGCGGCACGTCGTCCCATCGCAGCTCCCGTGTGCGATCGCTGCGCTCGGCAAATCGCGTCGCGGGAACATCCACCAGCTCCGCGCCATTTTTCCGCCACCAGCCGAGGCTCTCCCGCCGCGCAAACCCCGCCCACACCAACCGCAACCCGCCCGCGGGCGTCCACACGCAGACTAAGGTGCCGGGGCGGAGCACCTGTTCATTGAGTTCGAGCGCGGCGCACATGCACGGAGCATGGCCGGTTTGCTGGTGCAGGAAAAGAGTGCTTTCCGGTTTTTCGGGAGGCGCACCCTGCGAGCCTCACATGTGCGCGATGATGTTGTCGCCGAACTCCGAGCACTTGATCTCCGTCGCGCCGTCCATGAGCCGTGCGAAATCGTAGGTGACGCGTTTGCTGCCGATGAGGTTATTGAGAATTGCATCCGCCCTTCGCCCCAGCCGAGACACTGCCGGGATTGACGACATTTGCTTTTACGGGCATCGTGCTGCGGTGAATGTCATCCCGAAATGCCTGAAGAAACACGCCGAGGAGTTGCGGAAGATTCGCCTGAGTCAGCGGCGGATTTCATCCGCCGAAGCCCGGCGGCAGTGCGAGCGCGTGGATAGAGCGTCCGCGAGCAGCGCCGCGCGCTGATCGAGTGGGCGGAGAGCGCCGGGAAGGTCGTGTCATTCTCGCATGTCGAGCAATTCGCCCGCGTTGCCGAAGGCGCGGAGCACTGCGTCTTTCACGATCCGGTGCGCGCCGTGGCGGTGAAAGCGACGCATGTGAATCGCTTCGGCCACTCCGCGTTTGGCGAAGGAGTTCCGGCAACGCTGCTCGAATATCTCGACCGCCTCGCCATGCAAAATCTTCTCTTCGGTGACGACATCCGCATCGAAGGTGTGGCGTTCGACGAGGGGCAAATGGAAATCATCACCACCCAACCGTGGATCGTCGCGCACCCGGATGCGCCCACCGCTTCCCAGCCGGAAATTGACGCCTACTTTGCCGAGTTTGGATTTCGCAAAGTCGAGTCACAGCCATCCCATAGCCGCGATCTCGCGGCTGGAAAGGCTGATGTTTGCTGGGTTGTGGGGCGAGGATTGGCGGAATGAGATTTGGGATTTGCGCGTGGGTTTCTGGCGGGATGGACGTTGAGGGCGTGGGGCTATCCCACAGCGCG
>CAMAUI010000168.1 GCA_945861385.1 Prosthecobacter debontii | reverse complement strand
ACAATCGCACGGAAACCCGCATAAATGCTCGTTCCACGAAGATTTGATGATCGCGCGCCGTGCAGCAAAGCGACTTCACCCAAGCCACCACAGCCCCGCCGCGCAGCTAATCAGAGCCATGTTTTTGACCGAATTTTGGACACCGTTGTACGCTAAGTCTGTCCCTACTTTACGCTGGTCGGAGAGTATCGCCCAAAAGGCGCAGAGCAAAAACACGACTGCGCGAATCTGGCGATCACCTGACCGCGCCAGCAGTGAGATAAGGAGCGGCGTTTGGCGCATTTTCATGGAAAGCAGGCTGGGAAAATCCACCGCAGCTTGAAACGGGGATCATAGCGCTACTTGCGGATCGCGGCCTTCAAATCGCTGGCGCACGCAGGATTCACCTCGAATGTCTCCGCCGCATACCCGCTCTGCGCCACGGATTCCTGCATGGTCGGAGTCTCGATGTAGCCCATCGAGAGAAGCGCGTTCAGCACGTCCACAAGATCTTCGGGCGGCAACTGCGTTTGCACCTGCAACTCCTCGCCGGTGATCCCCATGCCGAAGCCGATGGCCCGGATGACGGCTCGTTCTTTTCCACCAAGTCTGATCTCTCTGGCCATGACCGCCGATAAAACAGAAATGTGCATCCTGCCGCAAGGCCCTTTCCTCACCGAACGCCCCGGCCTTGCGCCACGGAGCACCGCATGCGCTAAATCTCCCCGCTTGAACACCGCTCCCACACATCTCCGCGACCGCGGGCAAAACATCAGCCATCTCCGGGGCATGGCCGCCCGCGCCATCTCGCGTGCCGGCGGAGCGCCGCTGGTCGGCGGGAACTCCGTGCAACTCATCCTCAATGGCCGCGCAAACTACGATGCATGGCTTCAGACAATCAACGAGGCGCACTTCTCGGTGTACTTCGAAAATTACATCATCCGTCCGGATCACACGGGCCGCGAATTCCTCGATGCGCTCGCCGCGCGCGCGGCTGCCGGGGTGAAAGTGCGCGTCCTCCTCGACTGGCTCGGGTCGTTCCGGACGCCGTGCAGCTTCTGGAAGCCGCTCATCACCGCCGGCGGCGAAGTCCGCTACCACAACCCCGCGCGCTTCGACAGCCCGCTCGGCTGGCTCAGCCGCGACCATCGCAAGTCACTCGTGGTGGATGGCTGCATCGGCTTTGTCTCCGGCATCTGCGTGAGTGACACATGGCTCGGCAACGCCGAGGCCCAGATCGAGCCCTGGCGCGACACGGGCATCATGCTGCACGGCCCGGCCTGTAAGGATCTCGTCGCCGCGTTCGCCGACGTGTGGGACGAGAGCGGCCCGCGCATCCCCGCGGAGGAAATCGAACAGCACCCCGAGCCCAACGCGGCGGGCAGCGTGGACGTCCGGGTGATCGCGACCGCTCCAAACCTCGGCGGACTCTACCGCCTGGATCTCCTCATCGCCGCGATGGCCACCAAGCGGCTGTGGCTCACGGATGCCTATTTTGCCGGCGTCCCCGCCTACGTGCAGGCGCTGCGCGCAGCCGCGCTGGACGGCGTGGATGTGCGATTGCTCGTCCCCGGCGGCAGCGACCTGCCGTGGCTTCGCCCGCTGACCACCGCGGGCTACCGGCCCCTGCTCGAGAGCGGCGTGCGCGTCTTCGAGTGGAACGGCTCGATGCTCCACGCAAAAACCGCCGTCGCCGATGGAATGTGGGCCCGCGTCGGCTCGACGAATCTCAACCTCGCAAGCTGGCTCGCGAATTTCGAACTCGATGTCGCCATCGAGAACGCCGCATTCGCGAAGGAAATGGAACGCACCTACGAGCGCGACCTCATGCACACCACCGAGGTCGTCCTGCAAAATCGCAAAGCCGTCCGCCTCGATCCGGGCGGGCATTCCCGGAGCCGCCCCGGCGGAGGGAGCCTTGGCCGCGCAACCGCCGGCGCACTCCGGCTTGGCCGCGCCGTCGGTGCAGCCGTCACAAACCGCCGCGTGCTCGGGACCAGCGAGGCGTGGCCGCTCGCTTGGATCGCGCTCCTCCCACTCGCCCTTGCGGCGCTGCTCGTCTTTTTTCCGAGGCATCTGGCGCGCACCTGCGCATTCCTGCTGGTTCTCCTCTCGCTGAGCCTGCTGCTCCGCGCATTCCGCCTGCGTGCGGCGGGAAAAAAGCGGGAAGTTGATGGTTGATTGGCCGCGCCGCTGCCGCTGATTCTCCGCTGAAACCTGTGTCCGACCATTTTTCAAAAGACATCGCCGAGGCGCCAGACACGCCGTTCGACATCTCGCTGCGCCCGCCCGCGTTCAGCGAATTCGAGGGGCAGGACAAGGTGCGCCAGCAGCTCCTCGTGATGGTCGAGGCCGCGAAGCAGCGCGGCGACGTCCTCGAGCACGTCCTCCTCAGCGGCCCGCCAGGACTCGGCAAGACGACACTCGCCCACATCCTCGCCACGGCGATGAGCGTCGGGATCAAATGCACCAGCGGCCCCACGATCGAAAAGGCCGGCGACCTCGCGGGCCTCCTCACCACGCTCGAACGCGGCGACATTCTTTTCATTGATGAGATCCACGCGCTTTCCCGCGTGATCGAGGAGTACCTCTACCCGGCGATGGAGGACTACAAGCTCGACATCATCATTGACCAGGGGCCGAACGCCCGCAGCGTCCGCCTGAACCTCCCAAAGTTCACGCTCATCGCCGCGACCACCCGCAGCGGGATGATCACCGCCCCGCTCCGATCGCGCTTCGGGATGACCTGCCGCCTCGACTACTACACCGCGGAGGAGCTGCAAAAAATCGTGCTCCGCAGCGCTGCATTGATCGGCGTGGAGACCGATGGTGCCGGCGCGCTCGAAATCGCCGGCCGCAGCCGCGGCACCCCGCGTGTGGCCAACAACCTCCTGCGCTGGGTGCGCGATTACGCACAGGTCCGTGCCGACAACCGCATCACGCGCGACGTCGCCGACGCCGCGCTCACGATGCGCGACATTGACCGCGACGGCCTCGACGAGATGGACAAGCGGCTGCTCGAGGCGCTCGTGCAGAAATTCGGAGGCGGCCCGGTGGGAATCAGCAGCCTCGCAGTCTCGATCGGTGAGGACGCCGGCACGCTCGAGGACGTGAACGAGCCCTATCTCATCATGCAGGGCTATCTGAAACGCACGCCGCAAGGCCGCGTCGCGATGCCCGCCGCATACAAAAAATTGGGCCTCACGACCCCGCGCGCAGACGGTGAACTGCCGCTGTAGATCCCACGCCGACGCCTCAGCCAGAACGATGCAGTTGGTGCGGCGCGATCCGTCGGAACACAGGCTTCCAGCCTGTGCGGTGGGCAGGCCTCATGCCTGCGGCGTCCGCACCATTCGGTGCATGGGTCAGTGGGCTGGTAGCCCACTGTCCGCACAGGCTGGAAGCCTGTGTTCCACTTCGCCGCGCTCCCGCAACTGCATCGTTCCGGCTCAGTTCGACTTCACTTTCGGCACCGGCTTCGCTGGCGGAGGAACCTTGGCCGGCTCCGCTGGTTTCGTTTCCGCGGGTTTCGTGTCCGCAGGCTTGGCATCCGCAGGCTTGGCATCCGCGGGCTTCGTGTCCGCGGGTTTGTCGGAGTTGTCAGGCTTCAGGAAAATGCGCGCCTCCTTGTAGCTGATCACACCATCGAGTTCGCGCAGGAAATCCGCGCCGAAGATCCCCTCGTGGCTCCCCTTCCCGCCAACGATGCCGAGATTTTTGAAAAGTTCGCAGCTCAACATCGTGCGGTTCTCGATCACCGCATCACCCGGAATATTTTCACTTTTCAAAAAAAGCCCCTCCGCCATTTCGCAAAAACCAAATCGCAAATTTAGCTCTATTTTCGTTCCAAAAAGTACCAAAAACGCACTTTTTCCAAAAACCCCCCCTCCAAATTTCCCGATTTTTCGTATTTCGCTAATTCCCCTACGTAATCTGAGCCCCCCATTTGCAGAGCCGTGCGGAGGCTGTTTTCCGATTTTACAAAAAAACCCCCCT
>CAMAUI010000167.1 GCA_945861385.1 Prosthecobacter debontii | reverse complement strand
GCCCCCGCCGCGCGCTTCGTGATTTTCCATCTGGTTCGCCTTTCAGCATACCTCGCGGCGGGGCGCCGCGGATACATTTGCGACGAGGGCGTCGCAGCCACGGGGGGCGCCGCAGCCACATCGCACTTCCCGCCCGTTCGACCGCATCGTTCCGGCTGAGCCACAACCCACTTGCGGCATCCATTGACACGGGAGCGGTCGTTTGAATAGTCGCAACGGAAATGAGCGATGACTTGAACGAAGTATTGCGCAACTGGCCCTACAAGCCGGGCCAGTTGCAGGTGCGAAAGATCCAGGGCGCCGATGGCCGCACAAAAATCCAACTGCGCCTCGACATGGGCGTGCTCCAGATGGAATCCGAGGGCCGTCCGGATGGCCAGACACCCCACGAGATGGAGTCGCTGCTCGAATATCAGCGAACCCGGGCCAATGCCGCGGAAGCATCCGGCGACCACTTCGAACTCACGGCGGACGAGGTCGGCGAACTCCAGGTGGAGGGGATCCAGTACTACCACCGATACATCGCACTGTTCCAAATCGAGGACTGGAAGGGCGTGGTGCGCGACACCCGCCGGAACCTCGAAATGTTTTCCTTCGTCTCAAAATATTCGGGTGAGACGGAGGTGGCGTGGAGCGTGGAGCAGTTCCGCCCCTACGTGCTCATGATGAACACCCGCGCAAAGGCGAACCTCGCGCTCGGCAAGGACGACAAGCATTCCGCCATCGTGCTCGTCGAAAAGGGCATCGAGAAAATCGAGCGCTTCCTTGCGGACAACGCCCACCCCGAGCTCGCCCCCGACAACGCCGAGTTGAACATCCTGCGCGAGTGGCTCGGCGAACTCCGCAAGGATCTGCCAGCAACACCCCCCACGCCGAAAGCCCCGGAAAAGCCGGTGACACGCATCGAGAAGCTCCGCCGGGAAATGGACAGCGCAGTCAGGAATGAGCACTACGAGAAGGCCGCGGAACTCCGGGACACAATCAAGGCGTTGCAAAACAAGGGCTAGCCGCTAAACCGCGCGCGATGTTTCGACCAATCGCACGTCTCTCCGCCACCGCCGCAATCGTTGCGCTGGCAGCGTGTGACAATAATCCCCACCCCAAGCCGCTGCAAAAGACGCGCGCAGACAACTCGCCGTGGGTGGTTTTCAACTGGGCGCTCACCTCGGATCCGGACTCCCTCGACCCGCAGCACAGCTACGACCAGCAGAGCCGCCGCGTGCTGGAGCCGCTCTACGACACGCTGCTGGAGTATCACCCGCTCAAGACGGATCCTTACGAAGTCGTGCCGTGCATGCTGGCGGAGATGCCGCTCCCGGAAAAAGCGGCGGACGGACGGCTCAGTTATCTTTGCAAATTGAGGCCGGGCATTTTGTTTCACGACGACGAATGCTTTCCCGGCAGGAAAGGGCGCGAGGTGGTGGCGGAGGACGTTCATTACGTCTTCCAGCGCATCTGCGATCCAAAGGTGGAGTCGCCGTTTTTTGGCCCGATCTCGGATGCAGTGGTCGGGATGACCGAGGCGCACGCGGCGGCGAAGGCAAACGGTGATAAACTCGATTACAACCGGCATAAGGTGAGCGGCATCCAGGTGCTGGATCGCTATTCGTTCCGCATCGTGCTGAGCAGGCCCTATCCGCAGCTCAAGTATTGGATGGCGTTTCAATGCCTCGCGCCGGTCGCGCGGGAGGCGGTGGAGTATTACGATGGGCAAATCCACGACGGCGAAAGACGGGGGGACTTTCACAAATTTCAGGTCGTGGGAACGGGGCCATACCGGGTGCACGAATACATCGCGCGGCAGCGTGTGCGGCTGGTGCGGGTGCCAGGCTACAAGACGAGCACCTTCCCCACGGACGGCTTCCCGCCGGAAAAGGCGGAGTTCCTGGCACAGTTTGCGGGGAAGCCGGTCCCGCTGATTGACGAGGTGAACCTCAGCATCATCACCGAACCGCTGCCGGCGTTCATTTTGACGCGGCAGGGCTACCTCGACCGAATGGCGGCCAACAAGGACGCATTCGCAAGCCTGCTTACGCCGGAGCACACGCTTTCGCCGCGCTTTCGCGAGCGGGGGATGTTTTTGGAAAAGGATGCGGACGTGAGCACTTTCTGGGTGGCGTTCAACCTGGACGACCCTGTGGTGGGCAAAAACAAGAAGCTCCGCCAGGCGCTCTCCTGCGCGTATGACCGCCAGACGTACTCGGATATTTTCATGAGCGGCATCGCGCCGGTGGCCACGCAGATTTTGCCGCCGGGAATTTTCGGCTACGAAAAGAACCTCCCGATCAAGTATGGCTTCGACATCGAGCGCGGCAAGCAACTGCTCGCCGAGGCGGGCTACCCGAATGGCCGCGATGCGAGCGGCAAGCAACTGGAACTGACGCTGACTGCCGTGACCGACGGCGGCGAAAGCCGGCAGCGCGCGGAGTTCGACCAGAAGTCCTTTGAGAAGCTGGGCATCAAAGTGCGCATTGATGAGGGCGATTTCCCCACGCTGCTGAGCAAGAAGGACAAAGGCCAGTACCAGATGAATACAAGCTCCGGCTGGGGCGCGGATTACCCGGACCCGGAGAACTTTTTCTTTCTGCTCTACAGCAAGAACATCCCACCCGCCGGGAAGAACGAAGTGCGCTACCGCAACCCGGAGTTCGACGCGCTCTTCGAGAAAATGGCCATCATGGACGACACGCCGGAGCGACTCGAGATCGTGAAAAAGCTCAACGACATCGTGGCCGAGGACGTGCCGATGATTTTCACATTCAACAAACAGTACTACACCGTCATCCAGCCGTGGGCGCGGAGGACGCATCAAAACCAGATGATGGAAGGCGGGGTGAAATACCTCGCGATAGACGCGGAGATGCGCGAGCGGGTGATCGGCGCATGGAACCGCAAGCCGCTCTGGCTGATCGTGCTCGCCGGAGCGGTGCTGGTTGCGGCAGCGGCCTACGCACTGCGCTGGAACAGGAGGAGAGATGCTTAATTACATCATCCGCCGCCTGCTTTACTCGCTGCCCATCCTCGCGGGCGTGCTGGTGCTCACCTTCCTGCTGTTCCGTTTTTTTCAACCAACCGACAAGATCGCGATCAGCAAACTGGGACCAAAAGCCAGCGCCGAAGCGCGTGCCGAGTTCATCAAAAAAGAGGGTCTCGACAAGCCGCTGCCCGTGCAGCTCTGGCAATACGTCTCACGCACGGTGCAGCTCGACTTTGGCGACTCATGGAAGCGCGACCGCCGCGTGAGCGAGGTTTTCCGCGACGGCATCGGCCCCACGCTGCTCATCACGCTGCCCGGTTACGCCTGCGGCATCCTCGCCGCACTGGGTCTGGCACTCTACCAGGTTTTTGTCCGCAACTCCGCGCTGGATCGCAGCCTCACCGTGCTGTGCGTCGCGCTGATGAGCGTTCCCACCATCGTGTACATCATCGCCAGCCAGGCGGTGTTTGCTTTGCATCTGAACTATTTCCCCGTCTCCGGCTTCAACTGGGATGGTCTCAGCGGCACCCTGCGCTTCGTTGCGCTGCCCATTGCCATCCTCGCCATCATCAATCTCGGCTACGATGGGCGCATGTTCCGCACCGTCTTCCTGGAAGAAATCGCGCAGGACTACGTGCGCACCGCGCAAGCCAAGGGCGTGGCCGCCTCGCGCGTGCTGCGCGTGCATGTGCTGAAAAACGGACTCATCGCAATCATCACCCTCACTGTGGGGCAGCTCCCCAAGATCATCATGGGATCGCTGCTCATTGAGAGCTTCTTTGGCATCCCCGGCATGGGCGCGGTGCTCGTTCAGAGCATTCAGCAAGGCGACCAGCCCGTCGTCATGGCCAGCGTATTCCTCGGCTCGCTCATCTATCTTTTCGCGATGGTGCTTACCGATGTGCTCTACGCCTTCGCGGATCCCCGCATCCGCCTGAGCTAGCGAAAATGACCACCATCGCCGCCATCTCCGATTACCACTGGTTGTTCACCAACCTGCTCGTCGTCCTCGGCTTCGGTTTTCTCGCATGGGTGCTCTGGGCCGGCTCGCACCATGAGCGATGGCAGCGCGCCTGGCTGCGCTTCCGCGCCGACCGACTCGGCCTGGTTTCGCTCTGTGTCGTCGGGCTGTATCTTTTCATCGGCGCGCTGGAGACCATCCAATTCCCTGCCTCCGCTGGCGGCTCGAAAAGCCTGCTCGATG
>CAMAUI010000166.1 GCA_945861385.1 Prosthecobacter debontii | reverse complement strand
GGAGAGCGGAAAGATTAGCGGCTTCTTCCTTTCCGCTCTCCGCTCTCCGCCTTCCGCTTTCCGCTCCCCGCAGGTTGAGGGGTTCGCGGCCGGGAGTGCGGTGCCAGTCGGCTTCCAGTGCGGCGGCGACAGTCGCGGGATCGGCGTGGTTTTCCACGGTGAGGAAATCGAAGAGGCAATGCGCAATCGTCTGGAGCGCGATCTGGTGCGTGCGCCGCAGCGTGACGTGCAGCCAGTCGCTGAATCGGAGGAAGGAGACGAATGCGGAAAGCGGAGAGCGGAGAGCGGAAAGATCCGCCGCCTCACCGGCTCCGCGCTTTTCGGATGCCTCGTCCTTTCCGCATTCCGCTTTCCGCATTCCGCTCTCCCACAAAAGCGGCAGCGTGGTGGTGAACTGGCCGCTGTTCGCCACGATGTCCCAATACCGGGCGAAGCGGCGCATTCGCTGCATGTCGGGGAAGGGGATGTCGCGCGTGGCGAGGATTTCGTAGGGCGGATGCGGCGCGTAGCGCATCGCGAATTCCGCATCGTGCCGGACGATGGGCGTGCCGCGCAGCCTCTTCAAAATACCAACTTGGATCTCCTGCGGGCCGAGCGCGACGAGGCGATCAAAACCGCGGCCAAAGCTTTCCATCCCCTCGCCGGGCAGGCCGACGATGAGGTCGGCATGGACATGCACGCCGGTTTCTTCGCGGAGGAAACGGAGGTTGTCGGCGAGGCGCTCGAGGTTCTGGCGGCGGCTGATGTTCTTCGATGTGGCTTCGTCAAAAGTCTGGATGCCGACCTCGAACTGCACCGCGCCCGACGGGAATTTGCGGATGAGCGCACGGAGTTGTTCGGGC
Organism: Prosthecobacter debontii; assembly: GCA_945861385.1. Taxonomy (GTDB): domain Bacteria; phylum Verrucomicrobiota; class Verrucomicrobiia; order Chthoniobacterales; family Chthoniobacteraceae; genus SXWH01. The sequence continues at coordinate 3,537 of CAMAUI010000166.1, read as the reverse complement.
AGCCGGTCGGGGATCATCTCGAAGTGCAGGAAGAGCCCGTCGCGCCAGCGATCCACGAAGAACTGGAGGATGCCCATGCTCGTCGGCAGGTGGAGATTGAAGGTGCGGTCCACGAACTTGAACTGCGTCGCGCCGCGTTCGAGGAGTCGCTGCATGGCGGCGAGGAATGCATCGAGCGGAAACGCGCGCACGGGGACATCAAGCGACGAGAGGCAGAATTCGCACGTGAACGGACAGCCGCGCGACGCCTCGACGTAGATCACGCGATGGGCGAGGTCGGCGTCGGTGTAGAGATCGTAGGGCAGCGTGAGTGCGTCGAGCTTCGGCACAGGCGCGGCGATGAGTTTGGGAATCCCGCCGACGCTTGAATCAGGAAGGAAGGAAGACGCAGCATCCGGGCTTCCGGGTTTCCTGCCTTCCTGCTTGTCCGCCTCGCCGAGCAGCGCACGACAGACTTCCGCGAATGCAAGATCCGCCTCGCCCGTGATCACATGATCCGCCAGGCGCACGATTTCCTGATCCCCGGTCTCGTAGGAAACCTCGGGGCCACCGAGCACGATTTTCACTTCGGGACACAGCCGCTTGATCAACGCGACCACCTCCGTGGTCTGCGTCGCATTCCAGATGTAAACGCCGAGCCCGATGATCCGCGGCTCCTGCGCGAGCAGTTTCTCCACGATCTCCAGCGGACGCTGGTTGATGTCGAACTCCGCGATCTCCGCGCGCTCGCGCAAGTCGCCGAGATTGGCCAGCAGGTAGCGCAGGCCGAAAGCGGCGTGAATGTACTTGGCGTTGAGCGTCGCGAGGACGATGTCGGGCATCAGCGGGAGTATGGGGTCTCGTGGAGCAAGCTGCCAGCTTGCTCGATCGTGCCCGCATGGAACGTGTCGGTCGCATTCGCGAGACATGCGGATGAGCACGGTGTCTGCGTGGACCGAACCAGCAAGCTGGCAGCTTGCTCCACTACATGCGCTCGGGAACCTCGATGCCAAGGAGGTCGAGGCCCTGCTTGAGCACGCGGGCGGTCACGGCAGACAGGGCGAGGCGCGCGCTGCGGACGGGCTCAGCGGCTTTAAGGACGGGGCATGCTTCGTAGAATGAGTGGTAGGCGTCGGCGAGTTCGAAGAGGAAGTTGCAGAGGAGGTTCGGCCGGTGGTCATCGAGAATTGACGGAAGCACTTCGCCGAAGTGCGCCAGCTTTTTTACGAGCGCGAATTCCGCGGGCTCCGAAAACTGAACACTGCCCGCTGAATGCTGCGCACCTCCCTCCCCTGCCTTGCGAAAGATGGCGCGGATGCGGACGTAGGCGTTTTGCAAATATGGCGCGGTGTTGCCCTGAAAACTGAGCATCTTCTCCCACGAGAAAACGTAATCGCCCTGGCGGTTTGGGAGGAGGTCGGCGTATTTCACCGCGCCGAGGCCGATGATGCGCGCGATGTCGCGGCGCTCCGCCTCCGGCATGTCCGGGTTTTTTTCCGCGATGACTTTTGCGGCGCGCTCGACTGCTTCGTCGAGGAGGTCGGTGAGTTTCACCGTTTCACCGCTGCGGGTTTTGAACGGCTTGCCGTCTTCGCCGAGGATGCTGCCAAACCACACGTGCGCGAGCTTCACCGCGCTCGCGGGCTGCCAGCGGTGCCAGATGGCGAACAATTGCCGGAAGTGGTGCTGCTGGCGGGCATCGGTGACGTAGATGATTTCGTCGGGCGAAAACTCCCGGACGCGGTACGCGATGGTGGCGAGGTCGGTGGTGGTGTAGTTCGCGGCACCGTCGGCCTTTTGCACGAGGGCGGGCGTGTCCTTCCAACCGTTTTCGTCCTTGATGAGGAAGGGATCCTCCTTCTCCGGCAAAGTGCGGTCGCTGAATACGCAGAGGGCGCACTCGCTTTCGCGTGCGACGCCTTTCGCCACGAGGTCGGCGACAGTTTCCCGCAGCCACGGGTTGTAGTGCGACTCGCCGAATGTGTGATCGAACACGATGCCGAGCCGCGCATAGATCGTGTCGAACTGCACCTGCGAAAGGCGGATCATCTCGCGCCAGATGCCGAGGTTCTCCGTGTCGCCGGACTGGAGTTTCACCAGCTCTGCGCGCGCGGCGGCGAGCTGTGCGGGATCATTTTTGCAAAGCACGTTCTGCGCTTTGTAGATCCGTTCCAGCTCGGCAATGGGATCGGTGGCAAGGCTCGCGGGGTCGAGGAGTGTTTTCCACGCAAGGCAGAGCATGCCGAACTGCGTGCCCCAGTCGCCGATGTGGTTGTCGGTGACGACGGTGTGGCCGAGGAAGCGCCCGATGCGTGCGAGCGCGTCGCCGAGGAAGGTGCTGCGAATGTGGCCGACGTGCATGGGCTTCGCGACGTTGGGCGAGGAGAAATCAATCACGATGCGGCGGGCGGCGACCTCGGGGACGCCGAGGCGCGGGTGATTTGCGAGCACGGTAAAGTGGGCATGCAGCGCGGTGGGCCGGAGACGGAAATTGATGAAGCCCGCGCCTGCGATTTCTGGAGTTTCGCAGATATCCGAGACATCGAGACGGGCGATGATTTCCTGGGCAATGGCGCGCGGATTCGAGCGGCGGGGCTTCGCGAGTTGCATGGCCACGTTGGTCTGGTAGTCGCCGAAGCGCGTGTCCTGCACGGTCTGCACCGTGACGGCGACTCCGCCGCTGTCGCCGACTGCGGCGAGGAGTCTTGCCTCAAGGATGGTTTGGATGGTCTGCATGAAAATATTGCTTCTGTCGTCCAGGCTAGAGGCGGAATACACGCTGAGCACGGATGAAGTCGCGCGGAATCATCGGATGCGCGTGCCCTTGAGCGGTTGCAACCGGGCTGGAGCGGGACGGCGGGCGCGCTAGGCCTTGCCCGGCGTGTTCCCCTCGAAGATTTTCAGGATGTCCTCCGCGGTGGATGCGGTGCCGAGGCTGTCGCGAATGTTCCGGTCATTGAGGAATTTTGCGATGGCAGCGAGCGTGCGGAGGTGCGTCTGAAATTGATCCTTCGGCACCACGAAGAGGACGACAAATTTCACGGGGGCGTTGTCGAGCGCCTCGAATTCCATGCCCCTGGACGAACGCCCGAAGGCGGCGACGACTTTGTCCACGCGGTCGCTCGATGCATGCGGGATCGCGATGCCGAACCCAATGCCAGTGCTCATGGTTTCCTCGCGCTGCCGCAGTGCCCCGAGGATGTTTTCCTGGTCGGTTGCGGCGATTCTCCCCCGCTGGACGAGGAGGGAAACCAACTCGGCGATCGCAGCATAACGCTCGCTGGACAGCATCTCTGGAAGGATCGTGTCAGCCGAAAGAAGATTACCGAGCGTCATTCGTCAAAGTGCCGTAAAAAGGTTTTGGAAAGGTAGATGCCGGGCAGGGGGTGGCAAGCGTGTTTTGCCCCACTGTCGGGCGCTGCGCAAAACCGGAAAAGATGTTGGAGCAAAACCGGACAGGGATTTCAGAGGGAGTAGTGAGCGAGGATGGAGGGCCAGGCGAAGGCTGGAGGCAGTGGCGGATGAGGGATGACCCAGAACTGGCGTTCGGGGTGGAGA
>CAMAUI010000165.1 GCA_945861385.1 Prosthecobacter debontii | reverse complement strand
CACGCCAAATCCGGTCAGCCTGACCACGCAAGATTTCTGAAAATAAATGCGCGGTCCGGTCGCCGCCGGCTTCTCGCACAAGGCCGGCCCGGCGCCTTTCGGATGATTGATTGGCGTTTTCATTCGCCCTCCCTTGCAAAGACCATCTTTGCGGCGTCGAGGGTCTGCTCGCCATCCCAGCGGTAGGCTGTGAGGGCACCATCCTTTGCGATGCCGAAATCCAGGCATGCTACATTCGGCGCCATGAGCCTGGGCTCGCCATCGAAGGGCATCCAGTAGTGGCCGAAGAACACGGGCGGTGCGTCCGCGGCGTATTGCGGGCAGGTCGCCGAGACAGATTCGGGCACCGGCAGATGCGGGACCGTGTCTGACTCGGGCAGGGACAGTTCGTGATAGGTCATTCCCCGCGCATCCACCCACCACTTCATGCGGATTCTGTCTCGCTCGTTGCCTCCGTGGTCGGTGAAGACATGGCCCGGAGGCAGGTCCGCCTCGACCCCCTTGAGCGGGATTTCGCAGTGCTCGTATTCGGCGCTTTTTTTCACCGCCGAGCGGTGCAGGAAATCCCGGTCCAGAATCCTCCAGCCGGGATTCGCCGAAACCACCCGGTCGTCCCAGGTCGCGTGAACCGCGCGCAGGTCACCCAAGTCCAGCCACAGAGGCAGGGTGGCGAACCAGTCAAGGTAGCCTTCCCATTCCTCCCGGTGGTTCCAGAACTGGGCGAGGGTGGCGGCGTGCTGGTTGACGTTCTTGGGCACTCGGCGTCGCAGCCACCCGCCGTTTTTGGTGGGGGTGTGGTAGAGCAGCGCATTGTATTCGTGGTTGCCCATGATGGCCAGCGCCTCGCCGGCATCCGCCATGCCCTTCACCGTCCGCAGCGTGCGCGGGATCGACGGGCCGCGGTCGATGAAGTCGCCGAGGAAGATGACCTTGCGGCCCTCGGGATGCCGCCAGACTCCGTTGGGTTTCTCGTAACCGAGTTTGCGCAGCAGCCTTTCGAGGACATCCGCGTAGCCGTGGATGTCGCCGATGATGTCGTAGGGTTGGTGGTTCGTTTCGTTGCCGGCCACCAGGCCGGCGTTGTTGGTTTTTCTTTCTTTCACGATTCCACTCTATCCTGAGTCACAGGGCTTGCCAGTGCTCTTAATATAGGTATCATTACTTCACAGTCATGTATCAGTCCATCCTCTCGCAGTCGGGTTTTTCAATGGAGCGCCTCGGGAACTTCTGTTCCGTGGCAGATGCCGGCTCGATTGTCGGCGCAGCCAAGGGGGGATCCGGTCCGCCAGTCGCTCATCAGCCGGCAGATTCGCGAACTGGAATCCTTCTTCGGTGTCGAGCTTGTCCGGCGACGCGGGCGCGGATTGGAACTGACCGATGCGGGCCGGGAACTCGCCGCCGTGGGACGCGAGAATTTCAAAGGGCTGGCGGATTACGCCGCGCGCTGCCGTGGCGCCGCATGGACTGCCCGCATCGTCGCCTCCAATAGCGTCATCACCTGGCTTTTGAAGCACGCTGTTTGGGTCTGGCTTTGCGGGAAGTCTGCACCGGCCATTGGCGGTAGGGATGTCGCACGAGATTGGAGTTGAAATAGCGCGGGTCGTGCGTGACCTCCGCGCCAATCCAGGGAGGGAGTTTCACCGGGTCGCTCTCGCTTTTGAGTTCGACCTCCGCCAGGATCAAGCCGGCGTTGGCACCGTGAAATTCGTCAATCTCCCAGAGGAGGTCGGAGTATTTGCGCCGGTAGCGGGTTTTCTCCACCAGCGGTTGTTCGCACGATTGCAGCAGGGCATCGGCATCTTTGCGCGGGATGCGGTATTCGAACTCTGGGCGTGTGGCGCCGATCGTGATCCCTTTCACGGTGATCCATGCTTTCTCGCCATCCACACGAATCCGAACAGTACGCTTCGGGTCACGATTCAGATACCCTTGGCAGATTCGTGAAGCCCTTGCGCATTTCCACGCCGCGCCCACGACGAGAAACTTGCGTTCAATCTCAGTTCCCATTGCCAGGCCCTCCTGCATCTCGTCCCTCGTTCCCACAGATCTCATCGCATCGGTGCTTGGCGTATTCCCAACCCGAGAAATGTCGAACTCCGTCGTCGGTGGAAATCCACGGGTCGTCTCCGAAGGAAGTGTAGCCGTCGTAGAGTTCCTCGGCAGTCATGCCGGATTTGTGGTGATTGCGAAGGAAGTCATCGACGACTTTCTTGCAAGCGGCGCGTGCTGCTTCGAGCGTGGGGAACGTGCCCAGCGTGGAGCGCGCGTCTTCGTCCATGTAGTCAAAATTGTCGTCCACAAAAACCTTGAATGACTTTTCGACCAAAGACTCGCGAGATACCGAAACAAACTTTTGCGGGTCGAGTCGCCGCTCTCCGTCCCAGCGATAAGCGACCAACATGCCGTCCTCACCGGCGACGCTGTAATCGAGGCACGCGATATTTGACGCGAGCAACTCGGCCCCGACCGGCGGCAACCAGTAGTGCCCCACGAATGTCGGCGACTCGGTTGCCGCATACCCGAGGTTCAACCCTGCGGTTGCCGTCGCCGGCACCGGCACCTTGGGCACGGTGTCGTTCTCAGGCAGGCACAAGGAGTGATACGTGTGCCCCTCGCCACCGAGCCACCATTTCACATGAATGGCGCTGGCAACATCCCCGGCTGGCGTCGTGAAGGATTGCCCGTCAGGCAACGCGATGTCCTTGCCTTTGAGCATCACTCTGATCGCACGATGTTCCGGAGAACCCTTTGTCACGGACTTGTGCAGCAGTTCATCGCTGAGCCGATCCTCGCCTTTCAATACCGCGATTTCGTCCGCATCCCAGCATGCGTGGACGATGCGCAGGTCTCCGAGGTCGAGGAAGAGTGGCAGTGTCTTGAACCAGTTCAGCCATTCAGCCCACTCCGCGGGCTCAGGGATGGCGATTTGATCGAGTGTCGCCCGCAGATCTTTCGCATTCTTCCCATCCCCCGCGGTGTGGGAGAGCAGATGCCCGCCGCGCCCGTCCGGGGTGTGGAAGCAGATCGCGTTGTGTTCGTGATTGCCCATGACGGAGCGGGCCGTGCCGGCGTCCATCATCGCGCGCACGATTTGCAGCGTCTCACGAATCTTCGGGCCGCGGTCGATGAAATCCCCGAGGAAGATCACCGTGCGCTCCGGGTGGCGGTAAGCGCCGCCGCGTTCGACGTAGCCGAGCTTTGCGGCAGCGCGCGGAGCGTGTCCGAGTGGCCGTGGATGTCGCCGATGATGTCGCAGGGCTGGTGGTTCATTTCTGTTTTCATGGGACTATTCATTTCCGGGTGCGTAAAGGCCGCCGTTCGTGCCGGGTCTGGCGATGCTGCGGGCGAGCCGTCCGAGAGCATCCACAATCAGCGGGTCGCCGAGGTTCAGGCTCTGGATGTTCACGCCAGCGAGGAGGCCGGGCAGGTTTTCCAGCAAGAGCCTGGTGGCGTCCTTGGTGTTCGCGACCTCGATCCGGCGCCGCTCGATGGCATCGTCGATCTGGCCGATCTCGTTCCGGTTTGCCGCGCGGCTCCGATCCAAGTCGAAGCGCAGCTTCTCAAGTTGGGCGTCCAAATCGAGCAGGGCGGTTTCCGCGCCCATGGCCTCACGCCGGCTCGCCTCGCGCCCTTGGGTGAGCTGGCACTGCCTGCCCAGCTTCGCAATTTCCACTTCCAGATGCCGCGCCGCGCGGAATTTTTCGATCTCCGCCTCGCGGTCAATTTCCGCCCGCCGAAGTTCATCGGCACGCGCAGCCTCGGCCTGCCGAAAGGCCAGTTCCCGTCTCGCCGCTTCCTCCCGGACATCGGCCCGCTCGCGATCGATGAGTTCCTTCGTGCATATCGCGCTGCGTTCACTTTCCAGCCGGACCGCATCCCGAAACTTGGCCTGCATGTTCTCAAAGAGTTGTGCTGACATGATGCGGACCGTTTTGATTTCCACCGTGGCGATGGCAAGACCCCACTGGTTCGCCACGCTCTCCAGTTCACCCTTCAGGCACTCGATGATGCTCGCGCGCTTCCGCAGGGAATCTTCCAGGGTGAAGTTCGCGACCTGATGCCGGATGGCTGACTCGACCACCTGCCGGAGATGCTCCCCGATCCGGGCGATGGCCTCCGCGGCGTCCGTGAAATCTGCGGCTTCCACCGCGCGCTTCGGATCCACCACGCTCCAGATTGCAAAGCCGCTGACCTCGACCCCTTGGTTCTCCGCGGTGATTTGGTCCGCGCAGAAGGTGACCGAATGTGCGCCGGAAGGAATGAGAGCGTAGCGGTCAATCCACGGCAGCACCCAGGCGGCGCGGCCCCGCTCCAGAAAGCGGGTCCTGCCGAGGCGTTGGTGAACGAGGAACTCAGAAGGGCTGGCAGTCACCAGCCCGGCGCGTTTGATTTTGTTTTCTTTCATGGATTTACGTTACCGGACGAATCGGAGTTGCATAGTGCTCGGAATGTAGATAGCATTACTGCACAGTCATGTATCAATCCATCCTTTCACAGTCAGGTTTTTCAATGGAGCGCCTCGGTAATTTCTGCGCCGTGGCGGACAGCGGTTCCATCG
>CAMAUI010000164.1 GCA_945861385.1 Prosthecobacter debontii | reverse complement strand
GTATGCGTTCGAGTCGAAATTCCGCGGCGGCGTGCGGCTCGCGCAGGGCGATGTGAACGGCGACGGCACGCTCGACATCCTCGCTGCGACGATCTCGGGCGCGCCGCGCGTGAATGTCTTCAATGGCGAGACGCACGCGCTGCTCCACGCGTTCACGACGAAGGATCTCGCGAAGCTCGGCTTCAAGGGCAAGGCGGGCGTCTTCATCACGTCGAACGACTTGAACAACGATGGCACCGACGAACTGATCCTCGGTTCCGGCTCGGGGAAGGCGAAAGTCGGTATCTTCAACGGCGCGACCGGCGCGCTCTTCGCTCCGTTCGGCGTCGGCGCGTGTTTCTCGCCGGGGAAGGAATTCCGCGGCGGCGTGCAAGTCGCCGCGGCCGACGTGAACGGCGACGGGAAGGCGGACATCGTCGCGGGCGCGGGCCCGGGCGGACCGCCGGTCGTCGCGGTGTTCAGCGGCGTGGATGCCTCGGAGCTTCAGCGCTTCAATGCGTTCCAGCCGACGTTCAAGGGCGGCGTGAGCGTGGCGGTGGGCGATGTGAACGGCGACGGATTCTTCGACATCCTCGCCGGCGTGCGCAGCAAAGGCCCGGCGCAGGTGAATTTCTTCAACGGTCCCGACCACGCGCAGCTCGGCTTCGTGATCGTCTCCGAGCTCGACTACACGGGCGGCTGCAACGTCACGTCGTGGGATGTGAATGGCGACGGGCGCGACGAGGCGATCATTACGGATTGCGGACGCAACGAGGGGATCCGCGAAGGCGGCGCCTGCGACAACGAAGCGGTTCGCTTCCAACTCACCTCGCCGTTGCTTCGCACGACGTTGGGTCCGCTCGAGTTCGTCCCGGTGCCGCCTCCGCCGCCGAACGCGCCGAACGCTCCGACCCCGCCCCCTCCGCCTTCGCCAGCTCCGCCGCCGCGGCAGGGGCACTGAGCGGGCTCGCGCGCCACGGGAGGCCGATTTTCACGAGCGCTTGCCTGCCGTCGGTGAAGGCGACGAGCGCGGCGACGCCGCCGGCGGAGTTCACGCTGCACGCGGCGGAGAAGGCGGCGGGCACGAGTTTGTGAACGGTGAAAATTGTCGCCGTCGCATGCCGGGCAGTTTGCCCTTGTCGCAGGGGCGCTCCTCAATAGTTTCGCCGCCCCGCGAAAGCGCGGTATTTTTCAACAATGAGCACTTACACCTGGATCGAGTCACCCGCTTGGCAACTCAGCTTCTTCGGACTTCCGAGCCGCATTCCGTGGCCGTCCGACTCACTGCTGCCGGATGGAAACCAAGCGCAGTTCGACATGGACTCGCTGTTGCGCGGCGTGCGTGCGTGTGTGGATGGAGAGGCTGGTCTGGTCGGCCCGTGGCGCGGATTTCTTGCGGCGGCGGAGCATTTCAACCCGATGACCGAGGCGCTCGAGGATCATGAATACAGTCGCGCGGACGCTCTGCTCGCGGAAATCGAAAAGACGCATCCGGGCTCGGCCTACGGTCTCTTTCACCAGGCCTATGTAAAGAGGCAGGCGGGCGATGATGAGAACGCGCTGCGTCTTTACGCCGAGGCTGCGGAGAAGGCGCCGGCGATTCCCTTTATCTGGAACAATCTCGGGACGATGCTCGCCGAGGCGGGCGACCGGGAGCGTGCGGTGGGGGCTTTCGTCCGCGCGGTGCAGGCAAATCCGCAGGATCAGGTCGCTCTCGAGTCGCTTGTGCAGCTCAAGGCGGCGGTGCGATTGCAGCGCGATCCGAAAGACCCCAACAGCGTGGTGGTGGTGCCGGTCGAGCAGTTCCGGAAAATGGCGGAGGGCCAGATCGAGCCGCTGAGCAAGCACCCGGATCAGCTCGTTCACTTTGGAGAGACGCTGCTGCGCGAGGGCCATGTGCCGGATGTGGGGATCAAGGCGCTGGAAAAGGCGCGCGAGCTGCAGCCGGAGAATCCCAGAGTGCATATCGCGCTCGGCGCGGGCTATCGCCTGGTTGGGAGGCTGGAGGAATCGAAGGCGGCCATCCTCCGCTTCATCGAACTTCAGCCCGATGATCCGTGGGGCCCGTTCAATCTCGCGCTGACGCTGAACGCGGCCGGGGACAAGGAGGGTGAACGAGCGGCGCTGGCGAAGACGCTGGAGATGGACCCGAACCTCCAGCCCGCGATCGGCCTGTATTTCGATCTGCGCGGGGAAGCTCCACAGACGGAAAAGGAGCAACAACTCATCGCTTTTGCCGATGAACGCGGGGCGTGGATGCCGCTGCTTCTTGCGAGCAGCCTTGCGCGCGACCGCGACGATCTTCAGACAGCCCTCGCCTGTGCTTCGCGCGCCTACGAACGCAAACCCGATGCGGAGGAGGTGCTTCTCCAGTACTCGGCCGTCCTCGGGGATGCGAAGGATCTGGAGACGCTCGAACTGGTGATGCAACCCGTCGTGACGAGCGGCCGCTACTCGAAGCGGCTCGACTGGAATTTCGCGCAATCGCTCCACCAGCTCGGGAAGACGCCGCAGGCCATCGAGATCCTCCGTCGTGCGCAGATGGGCGATGCGCCTGCTGATTTCAAGTCAGCCGCCGAGACGGCAATCGAACACTGGACGGGCCTTCGCGCCCAGAGCGGCGAGCGGATCGAGACGCACCGCAGCGGGCAGCTCCTGCGGCCAATCGTTCTCGCGCTCGATGATGGCGATGGCGGCATGCTTCTCAGCCCGCGCCAGCCGCTTCCCGCGCAGCATAAATTCCAATGGCGGGCGAATGGCACTGAAGCGCGCGTGCGGTTGCAACAGGGCCAGACCGGGTTTGGCCCTGCACCGAAACCGCTCGGCACGTTCGTGGTAAAAAACGTGACGCCCGCCGCCGATGGCCAGACCACGGTGGAATGCCGGGTGGAAGCCGCGCAGGACGGCCGGCTCATGTTCACCGCCGGGCAGGGGGGGCGGAAGCTGCCGGTCGAGTGGGTCGCGTAGGTTTCGCCAGCCCTAGATAAACTCGTTGATGAGATTCTCCAGGAACTCCTGGCGGCCGCTTTCGTTCGCCTCTGTCTCGCCCTTCTTGAGCATGTAGGCTTCGAGGGACTTGAAGCTGGCTTTTCCCTTTTCGATCTCACGTCCAAGCCCGGTGTCCCATGAGCGGTAGCGGTTCTTCACGAATGTCGCCAGGCGGCCGTCCTTGCGAATCGCCGCGGCGATTTTCAAGCCGCGTGCGAAGGCGTCCATCCCGCCGATGTGCGCGTGGAAAAGATCCTCGGGCTCGAAACTTTCGCGGCGGACCTTTGCATCGAAGTTGACGCCGCCGGTGGTGAAGCCGCCCATTTTCATGATCTCCAGCATGCACTGCGTGGTGAGGTAGATGCTGGTCGGGAATTGATCGGTGTCCCAGCCGAGCAGTTCGTCGCCCGTGTTGGCGTCAATGCTGCCGAGGGCCTTCGCGCCGAGGGCGACCTGCATGTCGTGCTGCATGGTGTGGCCGGCGAGCGTGGCGTGGTTGGTTTCGAGGTTGAGCTTGAAGTGCTTCAGGAGGCCGTATTCGCGCAGAAAGTTGAGGCACGCGGCGGCATCGCTGTCGTACTGGTGCTTCGTGGGCTCCTTGGGCTTGGGCTCGATGTAGAACTGGCCCTTGAAACCGATCGCCTTCGCGTAGTCCACGGCCATGTGGAGGAAGCGCCCGAGGTTGTCGAGTTCGCGCTTCATGTTCGTGTTCCAGAGTGTCGAGTAGCCCTCGCGGCCACCCCAGAATGTGTAGCCTTCGCCGCCCAGTTCGTGGGTGACTTCGAGCGCCTTCTTCACTTGCGCCGCGGCGAATGCGAAGACGTCCGCATTGCAGCTCGTGGCCGCCCCGTGGCAGTAGCGCGGGTGCGCGAAGAGCTGCGCGGTGCCCCACAGCAATTTCACGCCGGTGCGCTTTTGCTGCTGCTTGAGGAGCTTCACGATCGTGTCGAGATGCTTGTTGGATTCCGACAGCGTCTTCCCGTGCGGCGCCACATCGCGATCGTGGAAAGCGTAGTACGGCGCGCCGAGCTTCTCGCAGAATTCGAAGAACACGGGCACGCGCGCCTTCGCGAGGTCGAGCCCCGAGAGGCCTTTTTCCCACGGACGCACCGCGGTGCCCCAGCCAAACATGTCCGTGCCGTTTCCACACATCGTGTGCCAGTAAACGACGGAGAAGCGGAGATGCGCGGCCATCGTCCTTCCCTCGACGATTTCACCCGCGTCGTAGTGTTTGAACGCGAGCGGATTTTTTGATTTCGGGCCTTCGAAGGCGATTTTGCCGATGTTAGGAAAAGCTGGCATGGATGTCGGTGGTTGAAGTTGTTCAGTGATTCGCGGGCCGATGCCGATATTTGAGAGCGGCCCGCCATGCAAGCCCGCGTGCGAACTTTTCACTTTCCCGCGCGTAACCATGCGACGGCCTTCAACGGGGAGGTCTTGCGCACGCGCGGCAAATCCTGCATTCCGGCGGCATGACTTTGCATGGCCATTGCCTGATCGCTGGAAAACAAACGCCCTCCTCGGGGAAAACTTTCAAAGCCACGAGCCCGCTGGATCGCAGCAGGCTCGAGCCGGCCTTTCATGAGGCGACCGGGCATGACGTGGACTCCGCGCTCCGTGCGGCGGACGAATGCTTCGACGCATTTCGCGCCGTGCCGGCGGAGAAACGCGCGGACTTTCTCGACACGATCGCGAATGAAATCGTTGCGCTCGGCGATACGCTGCTCCAGCGCGCGAGTGCCGAGACGGGCCTCCCGATCGAGCGGCTCACCGGCGAGCGGGCGCGGACTTGCGGGCAGCTCAAGGCATTTGGCGCGCTGATCCGCGATGGCTCGTGGGTGGATGCCCGGATTGACACCGCACTGCCCGACCGCCAGCCGCTGCCGCGCCCCGATGTCCGCCGGATGCTGG
>CAMAUI010000163.1 GCA_945861385.1 Prosthecobacter debontii | reverse complement strand
TCCCACTTGCGCGCGAATGCGCCGGGGTCGTCGGAATACACAGTCTTCTGGTCGGCCCTGCCTTGCTTGAGGCGGACGACCTGGCCGGACAGGAGATCAATCGCTGGAACTAGTAGCATCGCTCGAAGTGAGACTCGAAAGCGCGGCTACGAAGCGAGGAAGTTTTTCAAAATAGCGAGCCCGACCGCCTGACTTTTTTCCGGGTGAAATTGCACGCCCGCAACCGGCCCGCGTGCGGCGGCTGCGGCGAATGTCTCGCCATAGGTGCAGCGGGCGGTGATGGCGGATTGGTCGGCCGGATCGCAGTAGTAGCTGTGGACGAAATAGACGTGCGGATTTGCGGGGAGCCCGGCCCAGAGCGGGTGCGGCGTGAGGTCGAGGGAGTTCCAGCCGATCTGTGGAATTTTGAGGCCCGGCGCGGAAAAGCGGCGCACTTTGCCGGGGAAAAATCCGAACCCGCGCACGCCGGGCGATTCTTCGCTTTCATCGAAGAGCATCTGGTAGCCGACGCAGATGCCGAGAAACGGACGCCCGTCGCCGAGACAATCGCGCATCACTTCCCACAATCCGCGCTCATCGAGTCCACGAACGCAGTCGCCGAATGCGCCGACGCCGGGAAGCACGACGCGATCGGCTGCGCGGATCTCGTCTGCTTCGGCGGTGAGCTTCACATCCGCGCCGAGCGAGCGCAGTGCGTTGAAGACGCTGCGGACATTACCGGAACCGTAGTCAGTGATTACGACGCTCATCAGGGTGATTTCTGCTCTTTGCTGCTGCCGGAACAAGGCCGAGAATCAATCCGCCCAGGCCGATGAATACCGTGGCACACCCGAGGGGAGCATAACAGCGGTCGATTTCCCTGCTTGCTCGAGATACCGCAGAACGAACTTCATCGAGGGTGAAGTCCCGCTTTGGCGGCAGGCTTTCGAAGGTCCTGCTGACGAATGCGACGCGAACGATGCCGAGATTTCCCCAAACCACTGCCAGCGAAGCCAGACCGCCAGCGAACACCAGCCAGCCTGCGATCCGGAGCCAGCGCAGGCTCACAGCATCCCCTTCGTACTCGGCACGCCCTCGACTCGCGGGTCGAGCTGGCAGGCCGCATCCACGGCGCGGGCGAGGCCCTTGAAGACCGCCTCGGCCATGTGGTGCGCGTCGCGGCCGTACAGGATTTCGGCGTGCAAATTGCAACCGGCGTGGACGCTGAATGCGCGGAGAAATTCCTCCACGAGCTGGAATGCGAAGTTCCCGATGCTCGCGACATTTTGCGGCGCGCGGTATTCGAGGAATGGGCGCCCGCTGAAGTCCACGACGACGCGGGCGAGCGTCTCGTCCATCGGCAGGTACGCGTGGCCGTAGCGGCGGATGCCCCGCTTGTCGCCAAGCGCCCTGGCGAATGCCTGGCCGAGCGCGATGCCCGTGTCCTCGACGGTGTGGTGGAGATCCACATCAATGTCGCCATCCGCCTGCACTTCGAGATCCACGAGGCCGTGGCGCGCGAAGAGCGTGAGCATGTGGTCGAAGAACGGAATCTTTGTCGCGATGATGCCCGCCCCCCGTCCGTCAATGGCCAGTGCGATGCGGATGTCGGTTTCCCCGGTCTTGCGATGGATTTGTGCGGAACGGCTCATCGGTCGGGATGATTTTCCGCGGGCGCTGGCGGCCTTGCAGTGTTTTTCAGAATCGAAAGGATGATGCCGATGAGAACGACCATGCCTGCCCAGAACAGGGGCTGGGAGAGCAATGGGGTTCCGCTTTTTGGTTGCTCGACATTCACCACGGACACCGGGGCTGGCACCGGTGTCGGCGTAGGTGCCTTGGGGCGGGCAGCCTTGGCAGCGGCGGCACTCGCCCTTGCATCAGCCGCCCGCTTTTCTTCCATAAATTTCCTGCGAGCCTCGGCGATCTCCGGCTGGAGACGCTTCACGAGTTCGTTCCCTGCCCACGCGCTCTTCGCTGCGGTGATGTCCTTGTCCGCTTTTTCAATATTTTTCGCGGCCAGCGCAGCGCGCGCGGATTCAGCGAGGGAGATGGAAGATCGCATTTTGGCCGTGGGGGCAGGCACGGCCTTGTTCATCTCGGATGTCACCTTGCTGAGCAGCGAGCCGATGCTCTGCTCCGTAGCGGGATTCAAAGGAGGCCACGGCATTCCGCCGCGTTCATGTGCGGAAAGCGCGGCGGCGACCGCCTCGGCCTGCTGCTTTTGCAGGCGTTCAACCACCTGGCGCTCAGTTCCGGTGACGTTCTCAAGGCGGCGCTTGTTTTCCTCCGCCTGCGCCTTGACCTGCACCTTGCGCTGTTCCGCCGCCGTCTTGAGCGCCGGCAGGATTTGCCGCTTGAGATCCAGCGCGTCGGGATACGCCGCAGATCCGCCCGCCTCTTTTTCGAGAGCCGCAAAGGTGTTCATCGCCTCCACGAACTGACCGGCGGTGGCGAACCGCTGCATCCGTGAAAACAGTACACGCCCCACGATCTGGACGTTCTCGCGCTCCACCTCCTCCTTCGAGAGCCACTGGCCCGCCAGCTTTATCTCACCAGCCTCGACCCGCTTCGCCTCGGCCTCGAATGCCACGAGCTTTTCCTTTGCGGCAGGCGCATGTTTGCTCGCGGAAAAATTCACGATGAAATCTCCCAGCAGCGTTGCGGCACGGCGGTACTCTGAAATCTCGAGCGACTCCGGCCCGAGCGCCATCGCGCTGAGCGCAGGCCAGGCCAGTTCATCCGGTGACACCTTCTCGACCCTCCGGATGTCGGCGGCCTTGATGAACCGCTCGTCCTTGATCGTGGGGGTCACCTGGATTTGCACCGTCGTCCCGGCATCCGTTTCGGACAAAATTTTCCCCTCAACTTTCTCCCCGTTCCTGAGGAAGACGGTATCAGCCGCAGCGAGAGCAGCGAGAAAAGCGAGAGCGCCCGCCACACAAAGCTTGAACGGAATTTTTACCATGAACACGGGTCACTAAAGCAAAGGCACCGGGGCGAGAAAAGGAGAAGTTGCACCGGCATCGCGCCATGCGCCTCCACCTCGCGCCTACTTCCCGCCCTCTTTCTTCGATTTGCCCTCGAAAAGATGCGCATACTTTTCGAGGCCCGCTTCCTTCAGCTTGTCCTTCGCCACAAATTTCAGCGCGGCGCTGTTGATGCAGTAGCGCATCCCGTTCGGAGTGGCCTTGCCGGTCGCGTAATCGAAACCATCGTCGAACACATGCCCGAGGTGCGCACCGCTTGACTTGGCGACGACTTCGGTGCGCTTGTAGCCGATTTCGTAGTCGGTCTTCTCGATGATCTCCGCCTTGTCAATCGGGTCAAAGAACGCCGGCCATCCACTGCGCGAATCGAACTTCGTCGTGCTGGCAAAGAGCGGTTTGCCGGAGATCACATCCACGTAGATCCCCTCATCGTGGTTGTTCCAATACTTGTTGGCAAAAGGGCGCTCCGTCCCGCCCATGATGCAGACGCGGTAGGCCTCGGGATCGAGTTTTTTGGCGAGCTCCTCCTTTGACAATTTCGAGAGATCCTCGGTTTTCACGGTGGTGTCCTTTGCTGCGGGTTTCGGCGTGTTTGCGGGCTTCCTGTCCTCCGCATCGCACGCGGAAACGAAAATGGCGAGCGATGCGATGGAAGTGCGAAAGAGTTGATTCATGACTGTGTGGAAAGTGCGCGGCACTGTAACGGCGATTATTCCACTGCCAAGCGAGTCTTTGCCCGCATCGCAACACCGTAGCGCACGGCGTCAGACAAACCACTTGCAATGAAACAGCCTGCGTGCATTCTCCCCGCCCCGTTCTCCAAGAGGGGATGCCACGAAAGGCTGGATAGCTCAGTTGGTAGAGCAGAGGACTGAAAATTCAGAAACAACTCATTTTCAAGTTGTTGCATCCGTTTTCAGGGCTTTGCAAAATGGCTTTCACGAGGCACTTCCGCGCCTCGACATTTTTTCATCGTGTTGCACTGATTGGCGTCCTTTTGCGCCGAAAAGTTGGCCGACCGTAGAAAGCGACCGTAGAACTTTTTGGGCGCGGTCATCGATCTGGCTCAGGTCAGCTTCGCCGAACCATTGTGTGATTGAATCCGCTGGGATGGGCGTGCGGAGGCGCTTTAAGCAGGGCTCTTCGAGAACTTGGTCGACGGCGAAAATTATGGGTGCGTCTCCTCGGTTTTCGACTCCAAGTATCGGAGAAGGGATTGAAGATCGATGAGTCGGACACCACGGGCGTTTCCTCTTCGCCGAAGTGAGACGCTCCGAACCGGTGGTTTGTGTCCGTTCTCATCACAGGGCGATACAAGCGTGTAGATCATCGATCGACTCAGCCCCGTATATGGACAGCGACCTTTGTTGGGGAGTCTTATCCACTCGGGTTTGGTGGTGGGTGACTTCGGTTCGGCGGCGGCAGCGACAGTGGCTCTCAAGTCCGCGACCGTAAGTCCACTCTCCCCATAATCGCACAGCTTCATCAGCTGACGGGCTGCAAAGACGGCCTGGATGAAAGCATTTCTTTGCTCGTCCTTTGAAAGTTCGCTCAAGGGGCGTGAAGTGAAATGAGGCAGCAGAGAGACTGCGCCCTGGAACATGGCAATGCGGGGACTGAGATGGACGGCGGAATTCATCCTGATTTGAGGTAGGTTGGCGAGAACCAGATTCGTCTATGCTCCGATTGCAAGCGTGGAATGGTTCCCCATAATGTCGAAACAGAGGGTCTCCGCGGCGAATGGCTTTCTGCATCGCCGGGGAAATCTCCCAAAAGCCGTTGATGGAGAATGAATGCGCACGACCGTGACAAGTCACGCATTCGTCACCGATTGTCATACCTGTTGTCCCCCTTGTCGCCATTGTCACAGCCGTTTTTTTGGCAGAGGGAGACTCTCAGTGCTCTTCCGTGTGAAATATCGAGATTCCCGTTTCAACAATGATTCGCAAATTCCTGGCTCCCATAATTCTCTGTCTGTCCTGCGCGGTGTGAAAAACCGCACGTTGATCCTCGGTCTACTGCGTATCCGCCGTTCAAACGGAAGCCCCGCCGTTGTCAGCTACCAAATCCCGGTGGTTGTCGGCCTGAGGAAGTTCCGGGCGCGAGTGCAGGGCATCAACGAACTCGGCAAAGGTCGTCGCCGTGATCGTCGTTCCGTCGATGCGGAT
>CAMAUI010000162.1 GCA_945861385.1 Prosthecobacter debontii | reverse complement strand
CGATTTCCCGGCCAAAAACAAAAAATTTATCGCCTTTTATTTCAGATCAGATATTCGTCGAAACCCCAACGGAAATAAGGTTCGGGATTTTCACAAATCCTGTTCGGTTCCGTCCCCAAAAACCAATAAACACCCAACACATGAAAATAAAAAAACTGGCCCAATTCGTTGCAACTTTGCTTTGCACTGCCATCGGCACGTTGACCACGGCATCCGCCCAGACCGTCTCCAACACCCAACTCCGCTCCCATCTCGCCCTCGGCGGGGGCAATGGCAGCGTGGCAGTTCAGGGCAACACCACATACGTCGCGCGCGGCACCGCCGGACTCGCGATCATAGACACCACAAACCCTGCTGCACCCGTGCTGCGGAACACAATCCTCCCTTTTGCCCACGCCCGGATCAGCGATGTGCAGGTGATTGGAAATCTCGCCTACATGTCCAATGAAGTGCCGCAGGGCACACCCACGCCCCACGTCGGAATGTTTATCTACAACGTGAGCAATCCTCTCGCCCCGGTCGAACTCAGCCGCCTCGAATGGGGCGCGGGCGGCGGCTATCATCTCGGCTGCGACGCCCACAGCGTCACTGTGGATGTCACGATCAGCGGCACATACGCCTACCTTACCTCCGGCATCACTGGCGATGTGGCGATATTCGACGTCACGAATCCCGCCCTGCCGGTCTATGTGTCGGAAATCTTCAGCCCGGTTTTCGCCTACAACTCCCAGTCGCATGACGTGCTTCTCCGGAACGGACGCTGCTACACCGCATGGCTCGGCGGTGGGTTTACTGCGCATGACGTAAGCAACCCCGCCGCCCCAGTGCTGCTCGGGCACCAGCCCACGTCGAGCGTGAACGGAGAATTTTTCTATCACCTCGCGCTCAGTGACGACGGGCAGACGCTCATCACCACCGGCGAAATCGCCTCCGCCGCCGATCCGATAAAGCTCTGGAACATCTCGAACCTTCCCAGCATCACGCTCGCGGGGGTCTTCGCCAGCCCCGGCGGTGCAATCCCGCACGGAATCACGGTTGCGGGCAAATACGCATACGTGGCCTGGTTGACCGACGGCCTGCGGATTTTCGACATCTCAAACCCTGCCGTGCCCCGTTTCGTCGGCCAATATGACCCCGATGCCGGCTCCGGCTCGGCATTCGTCGGCGGGACTGCTGTCGCCGTCTCGGGCAACAACGTCTTTCTCAGCCACACGAGCGGCGGGCTTTACACGCTGGATTTCGTGGACACGATCACGATCACCCGTGCCGATTGGCTGCGACGCTCGAACACACTCGTCATCGAGGCCACCAGTTCCGCCGCTCCGAGCACCACGCTCACCGTCACCGGTCACGGTGTGATGACGTACAATGTCTCGCTCGGTCGCTACACCCTCACCCGCACCGGCGTGACTTCGAATCCCGGCAGCGTGACCGTGACTTCCGACATCGGTGGCAGCCGCAGCCGCACTGTTCGGCGCGTGAATAACTGACGCAGCCCGAAGCCGTCTTCATGAGGTGCCGTCGGTGGAAATGCCTGCCGACGGCACCTCTTTTTTATGACGTGAGCGGAAAAGCCCGACTGCATGAAGGCTGATAAGGGGAGCGGCTTGGAAAACCCGGAGGATTGAGGCGGTGGTGGGAGGGCGTTTTCGTGATGAGGTGTGGATTCACGGTGAGCGGTGCGGTTTCCGGCGACTCGCCGGAAACACCACGGGGTAGGTGGGCATCTGGAGGCTCCCGATAATTCAGGGGCGCTTTTCGTGTCCCACGCGCACGGAGGTGTTCGCGGCGAGTCGCCGCGAACGGCACTCGGGTCGAGTGCTCCACCCGGAAGCGCCCCGCGCTTCGCCCGGTGTTCCTGCTGGGTGACCGTATAGATCTTAGTTGGATTTTCCAGCGGCGAGGATGTTCTACGCGGCCGCATTGATGACCTTCAATGTCCAGTTCGGTCGCCACAGCCTCGCTGCCACCCGTGCGAATTCCCGCCGCGCCTTTTCAGTACGCTGCCTGCGCGCCCTTGAGGTTTTTCTTTTGAATCCAGGGCATCAGCGCACGGAGCTTCGCGCCGGTTTTCTCGATCGGATGTTGCTCTCCCTTTTTGAGCAGGGCGTTGTACTTCTTGTAGCCGCCCTTGTATTCCTTGACCCATTCCTTCGCGAATTTGCCGGTCTGGATGTCCTTGAGCGCGACTTTCATCCGTTCTTTCACGGACTTGTCTATGATCTTCGGGCCGACGAGGACGTCGCCCCATTTCGCAGTCTCCGAGATGGAGAAGCGCATGCCGGCGATGCCCGCTTCGTTCATGAGATCCACGATGAGCTTCAGCTCGTGGAGGCACTCGAAATAGGCCATCTCCGGCGAGTAGCCGGCTTCGGTGAGGACTTCAAAGCCCGCCTGCACGAGCGCGCTTGCGCCGCCGCAGAGGACGGTCTGTTCGCCGAAAAGATCGGTCTCGGTTTCTTCCTTGAATGTCGTCTCGATGACGCCACCGCGGGTGCCGCCGATGCCCTTTGCCCACGCGAGCGCGACCTTCTTGGCCTTCTTGCTGGGGTTTTGGTAGATGGCGACGAGCGATGGGACGCCTTTGCCCTCGGTGAACTGCCGGCGCACGATGTGGCCGGGGCCTTTTGGCGCGACCATGATGACGTCCACGTCCGCGGGCGGGACGAGTGTCTTGAAATGGATCGAGAAGCCGTGGCTGAAGACAAGCGTCTTGCCCTTCGCGAGGTTCGGGCGGATGTCCTTCTCGAACGCGGCGGCCTGCTTGGTGTCGGGAAGCGCGACGAAGATGACGTCGGCTTTTTTCACGGCCTCGCCGGTTTCATAGACCTTGAAGCCCTTCTGCCTGGCGACATCGGCGGACTTGGAGCCTTTGTAGAGGCCGATGATGACGTTTACGCCGCTGTCCTTGAGGTTGAGCGCGTGGGCGTGGCCTTGGGAGCCGAAGCCGAGGACGGCGCATGTTTTGCCTTTGAGAACGCCGAGGTCGGCGTCTTTGTCAGTGTAGATTTTTGCCATAGAGAGTGTGTGTGGTGTGGTTGCCTGGTGGAAAAATCAGTCGCTTTTGCGCGGGAGCGCGACCTTGCCGGTGCGCGTGAGGGCGGCGATGCCGAAGGGCTCCATCAGGGCGATGAACTTGTTGATTTTGCTCTCGTTGCCGGCGACTTCGATCGTGAAATTGCGCGGCTGCACGTCCACGATCTTGGCGCGGAAGATGTCGCAGATCTGCATCACCTCGGCGCGGGTCGAGCCGGTGATTCCGACGCGCATGAGAACGAGTTCGCGATCCACGAATTCCCCGTCGCGGAAGTCCTGAACCTCGATCACGTCTATGAGCTTTTGCAGGAGCTTGGCCACCTGATCGAGGGTGCGGTCGTCGCCCCGGACCACGATGGTCATCCGCGAGGTGGCGGGATCCAGGGTGGGGCCGACGTTGAGCGAATCAATGTTGAACCCGCGCCCGCTGAACATGCCGGCGATGCGGGTGAGCACACCGAATTTGTTTTCAACGAGGACGGACAGCGTGTGACGCATAGTAGGAAAAGGGCGCGGAACGTGGCTGGCCGGGCGGGATGCGTCAAATTCAATCTGCCCGGCCTTTCGCGGGTGCCGAATTCCAAGAGGCTGCTAGACCGTGCCCGATGCGCGTGATACACGCGCCGCCCGCAATTTCCAAAAAATACAAATGGCATACACCACCTGCACCGTCCCGGCTGGCGCGAAAATCACCATCGCTTCCGGCAAACTCAACGTCCCGGCGAATCCGATCATCCCGTTCATCCGCGGCGATGGCACCGGGCCGGACATCTGGGCATCGAGCGTGCGCGTGCTCGATGCGGCGGTGGCGAAGGCTTACGGCGGCGCGAAGAAGATTGCGTGGATGGAGGTGTTCGCGGGCGAGACGGCGTTCATGAAGTTCAACAACTGGCTGCCGGATGACACGGTCGAGGCGTTCAAGGAATTCCTTGTCGGCATCAAAGGTCCCCTCACCACGCCGGTCGGCGGCGGCATCCGCTCGCTCAATGTCGCGCTGCGGCAGATGCTCGATCTCTACGTGTGCCTGCGGCCCGTGCAGTATTTCACCGGCGTGCCGTCGCCGGTGAAGCGCCCGGAAGCCGTGGACATGATCATCTTCCGCGAAAACACCGAGGACATCTATGCGGGCATCGAATACGCCGGCGGCACGCCCGAAGCGCAAAAGCTCCTCGATTTTCTCGCGAAAGAATTCCCGAAGGACTTCAAAAAAATCCGCTTCGGCAGCAGCCAGGCCGTCGTGGATTACATGAAGCTCGCGGCGCCCGAGCACACGATGGAGAACTACCCGCCGACCGTCGGCATCGGCATCAAGCCCGTCTCGCAAGTCGGCACGATCCGTCTTTTCAAAGCCGCCGTGCAATATGCCATCGCGCAGAAGCGCAAGAGCGTCACCATCGTCCACAAGGGCAACATCATGAAATTCACCGAGGGCGCGTTTCGCGACTGGAGCTACTCTGCCGCCGAACGAATCTTCGGCGAGCAAGTGTACACGTGGGCGCAATACGACCGCACAAAGAAGGAAAAGGGCGAAGCCGCCGCGAACGAAGAGCAAAAGGCCGCGCTCGCTGCGGGCCGCGTGCTCATCAAGGACGCCATCGCCGACATCGCGCTCCAGCAAGTGCTCACGCGCCCGACCGACTTCGACGTGATCGCCACGCTGAATCTCAACGGCGACTACCTCTCCGACGCCCTCGCCGCGCAAGTCGGCGGCATTGGCATCGCGCCCGGAGGCAACATCAACTACGTCACCGGCCACGCCATCTTCGAAGCCACGCACGGCACCGCGCCGAAGTATGCGGGCAAGGATCAGGTGAACCCCGGCAGCGTCGTCCTCAGCGGTGAAATGATGTTCCGCTACCTCGGCTGGGCCGAAGCCGCCGACCTCATCATCAAGGGCCTCAACGGCGCCATCGGCAGCAAACGCGTCACCTACGATTTCGCACGGCTCATGGACGGCGCCACGGAGATCAAGTGCAGCGAGTTCGGCGACAATATCATCGCGCACATGTGAACAGGGCCGCCTGCCGGGCGCTCATGCGAGTTGATCCAGAATCAGCCGGAGCAGTTCCGGCCCCGGTTGCCCGATGACCAAATCAATCGGCACGAGCCGCCCCGATTCGTTCCTGAGAATGTTCCTGTCGTGGGCATCCGCGACGATGATGCCCATGTCAGGCTGGTAGAAAACCGGCACACTGGGAACCAACTCGACTTCACAGCCGTCCCACAGCGGATGCGTGAAAGTGGACTGACGCGGGGCTGATTTTTCGGCGATGAAGCCGGTGTGAAAAAACAAAACCACACCACCGCGCCAGTCCGCAGCCAGTTGAGCGTGCTGCGGCAGATTTGCAATCTCATCCCC
>CAMAUI010000161.1 GCA_945861385.1 Prosthecobacter debontii | reverse complement strand
GGCGCTACGGGGTGACGATGCGGTAGAAGCGGGTGGGTGGGGCGGTGGGGTCGGTGTAGATGATGGTCTGTGCGGTGGTGGTGGCGGGATAGCTGAAGAGGGTCACCCAATCGCCGATGGTGAGGCTTTCGCGGAACTGGATGCTGTAGGTGCGGTAGGGCTGTGCGGTGAAGCTCAGCGTGGAGCCGGTGCCGGCTGCGGAGTTGATCTGCACGTCGAGGCGGCTGGCTGCGTTTTTCGGGTTGGTGCTGGCGAGGAATTCGGCGAGGTTGCTCATGCCGTCGCCGTCGCTGTCGAGCGCGGAGTCGGAGGTGTTGATGAGGAGGCCGTTGGCCGTTTCCCAGTAGTTTGGCAACCCGTCGGTGTCCCCATCATGGATGTTGAGGGTGGCGGCGTTGCTGGTGGCGCTGCCGAAGCTGTTGGTCACCCGTACGCGGTACTGGCCTTCTTGGGTGCGCAGCGGGTTGCGCATCTCCAGGGACTGGCTGGTGGCGCCGGGGATGTCCACGCCGTTGAACTGCCACTGGTAGGTGAAGGGCTGGTCGCCCGAGACATTCACGGGGAAGGTGTGGGCGTTGCCGTTGGTGAGGGTGACGGTCGTGGGAGAAGGGATGACGGCGGTGGGCGGGTTCGCGGGGGTGATGACGCGGTAGGTGCGTGTTTCGGTGGTGGTGTCCGTGTAGGTGATGTTCCGCAGCACGGGTTCGGCACTGTAGTATTGGAGTGTGATCCATGCGCTGCTGGCAAGGTCCTGGTACTGGAGGCCGCAGGCTCTGTGGGGCTGGGCGGTGAAGCTCAGTGTGGAGCCGCCGGTGTTGGGGGTGACGATGAGGTTGAGGAAGCTGGCGGGATCGAGTGGGTTGGTTCCGCCGATGAATTCCTGGAGGTTGGTCTTGCCGTCGTTGTCGGTGTCGAGCGCGGCGTCGTTCACGCTGGTGCTCAGGCCGTGGAGTGTCTCCCAGTAGTTTGCGAGTCCGTCGCCGTCGGTGTCGGAAATGTTCAGCACGGCGTTGCTGCTGGTGGCGGTGCCGAGGCTGTTGGTGATGCGCACGGTGTAGCTGCCGGCCTGCGTGAGCAGCGGGAGCGGGAGTACGAATGAGGGGCCTGTCGCCCCGGCGATGTCCGCGCCGTTGAACCGCCACTGGTAGCTGAGTGGCTGTGCGCCCGCGGCCACCACGCTGAACACGGCCGCGCTCCCGGTGCTGAGTGTGACTCCCGAGGGTTGCTTGACGATGAGCGGCACTCCCGCGGGATATACGCGGTTTGCCGGGAGGACCGTCCGTGCGATGCCGGCGCCGGCGGATTCATATTCGAGTTTCGCCACTGCCCCGAGGGAGGTTTCAAAAAATTCCATCACGATGTCGTGGAAGTGCCCTCCGTTGAGCGCGACGGAGACGGAGTTTGCGGTGCTCGCGTGCGCGGTCCAGTTGTTGATCACGAGCTGTCCGCCGACGTAGAGGCGCACGCCGGCCGCCGTGGTGGTGTGGAAGGTGTAGGTCGCTGCCGTCGTGGGGAGAAATTTGGCGGACCAGCGGACGCTGAACAGATCGGTGCCCAGCCCGTTGAACAGACCGCTCGGCGACAGATTGTTCGGCCAGCCCGTGGTGTCGCTGAAATTTATGGTCGTGTCTGTGCGCGTCCTGACCGTGTTGTCCGTCACTGTGAGGTGGGTGCTGGCGTCTGTGTCCTTGAAATACTCCGCGTGCCAGCCGGTGCCGAGGACGCTGGGCGTGGAGCTGCCCACGGAGATGGTGGCGACCGGGGAGGTGGTGATCCCGAGCGCCCGGTCCACCGCCTTCGCGGTGATGTTGTGCGAGCCGGTTGTCGGGGTCGTCCATGGGAGCACGTACGGGGCGTTGGCCACTTCGCCGATTTTCGTGGAGCCGTCGTAGAATTCCACTTTTGCAATGTAGCCGTCGCTGTCCACCGCATCGGCGGCGAGCGTGATGGTTGCGGGCAGGGTGATGGTTGCGGGCAGGGTGACCGAGGCGTCGTTGAGCGGGGAGAAGAGTGTGACGGACGGCGGCAAATTCGGCGTGTTGGTCGCGCCGGGGGTGATGCCGCTCGCGATCCAGTTCACGGGATCGTCGGCGAAGGCGCTGGAGTTGAGCCGCTGGAGTGCGGCCCCGCCTCCCGCCGCGCCGACGGGCCAGGGCGCGATGCTGCTGTAACGCACGCTGTCCACGATCACGTAGGGGATGACGGACTGGCCGAGGGAATTTGTGTACGGAGGCAGGGGCTTCTTGAGTTCGATGCGCTCGCCGCCGTTGTCCAGGGCGCTCAGGTAGGGGCCGAAGATCTGCACGGCGGCAGGCACCACGTACTTCGTGCGGAAGGCCGCGGGATCAATCCCGACAACGAGCGCATACGCTCCCGCCGGGATGCTCATGCCGCCGGGGAAGCTGTAGCCGAGGCCGCCGATCTGCCAGGTGTTCGAGGGGTTCGCAGGATCCCACAGATTGACCGTCGCGCCGCTGATGTTGCGGATTTCCAGGAATTCGTCGTAACCGGCGGGCGGGTTGTACTGGATTTCGTTGATGACCAGCGGACCGACCAGCGGGCCGGAGTTCACGGCGCCAAACGATGACGTGCCCTGGGCGGAGAATGATTCGAAGCCAAGGCTGTTCACGTAGCGGCCGGAGGACACGTTTTGGTCCATCACCTTGAACTCGATGCCGTTTGCGTAGCCGGTGAGGGCGCCCGCCTCGTTGCCGGAGAAAACATACACGCGCTCGCCATGCGAACTCAGCGCGAAGCTGGCGCTGGTGCCGGGCGTTGCATTGAACTGCGCCTCGGTGAAGGTCATGTAGCCGCCGGCCGGGATCAGCGTGCCGGAGGGGATGCGGTATTTCTGCGGGAGTGCGATGTCGTCGCTCAGCCACCAGTGGCTGATGTCCGCGATGGTGTCCGAGGGGTTGTAAAGCTCGATGCTGTCGGTGACCGGCGCGGCGGAGTTTGCGAGCACTTCGTTGATGACCACCGGCAAGGCGCCGCTGGGGTCGTCGGCGCCGGGCGAGCCGCCGATGTTCACGCTGGTGCGCCATGTCAGCGGGTCCGCGGGGTTGGTGAGGAGGACGGGGATTTTCGTGACCATGGAGAAGCCCAGCCCGTCCGCCCCGTCCGGCCACGGGGGGTCGTCGCTGTAGGCGAAATTGATGACATTCACGCCGGCCGGGGTGGCCAGCGTGAGTTGCTCGCCGCTGTTGTCGAGCTTCCCGCTGAAGACGCCGTTGTGAGTCACGCCCGGGTAGCGCGAGGCAAACGCGTCCGCATTGCTCGCAATGACCCAGAACGCGCCCGGCGCGAGCGTGGCGCCGGCGGGGAAGGTGTAGGTGATGCCGTCGGTGAATGTCAGCCCGCTGAGATCGAGTGTTGTGGAGCCCGCGTTCTTGAGTTCGAGGAACTCGAGATCGTCGCTGCCGACCACGCCGGAGGGAGCGGGGTTGTGCATGATTTCGGTGAGCAGCAGCAGATCGAAGTTCTGCTGCAGGTAATACGAGGTCTCGATGAGCGCCGACCACGTCGCGCCGTCCTTCACACGCGCGCGGATGTTTGCGTAGGAATTCAAAGTGAGAGGGTTCGAATACGTCTGCGCGCCCGGCGCCACGCCGCCGCCGGCCAGGCGCGGATCCGAGCCGTCGGTGGTGAACATGATGCTGCCAGCCGCATTGGGGTTGGTCATCGTGAGCGAGTAGCCCGGCGGCACCGTGCCGCCAAACTGGCTGAGGCTCGGGGGATTGTTGGGCGGGTAGCAATTGATGTTGCGCAGTTGCTGGACGAGGATGGCCGTCCGTTGCGGGAAATATGATGTGCGCAAGCGGTTCTGTTCGGGGATCCAATTCCCGTTGCGCGTCGCGTTGCCCCAGCGCGCGGACTCCGCGATGATGGCCTGGTCAATCTCGGTTGCGCGGGCCATCCAGCGGGCCTCGGATACCGCGGGGGTGAGTGTTCCGTTGTTGAAACAATGCCGTTGCACATGATCGCCAACGAGCTGGCAGAACTCCGTGTTCTGCCGCAGCGCATTCCAGAGCCGGCCGGGGCTGCCGTCAGCCACGGTGACCCGGTTCGCGCTCGGATCCGAGAAAGTGAACTCCGCATCCCAACTGAAAAAGTGATAGCCTGCGCCTGTGACACGGCGGCGGGCCGCATTCCAGTTGTGCCCCGGCCAGTCACCGTTGGCCCCGTAGAAATTGATGAGCATGTAGTCTATGAAGCTCGGGATATCGAGATACTGCTGGATGTTCGCATACGCGGCGGGACTGCTCACTCCTGCATTCGAGATGGCGAACATTGCGTCCCACGCGATCCTGTTGCCATCAACGAACTCGTCGGAGTTCACCGCGTCGTACTCCGACTTGGAGCCGCCCAGATGGCTTGCTGCGAAGGATGCGTCCCCCTTTTCGCCGGGATCGTAAAGACCCCAATAGGCTCCGTTGATGTAGAGGTGGACGAAAATTTTATGCGGGCTGACGCGGCCCATCGCAAGCTGTGTGTCACTGCACCACATGTCGCGGGTGTACTGCGCGCTGCCGTTGTTGAAAAACAGGTCGTTGAAGCGCGCATGGAGCGTGAGGGTGTCAAACTCCTCCACGGGTGAGCCGGGATACAGCGGGAACTTCAGCTTTGTCGCGCCGTATTGCTCTTTGAAAAGCACGCGAAGTCCGTGTTTCAGATTGCCGGCACCGCGGCTCGCGCCGCCCTGGATCCGAAGCCCGCAGTTCACTTGGAACTCATGCCCGCCCCCCGTCGGATCAATGAACTCGAGGGATGCCGGGCGTTCCCACGCCACGCCCTCGGTACCCGAGTTCGAGTAAACGCCACCGATCGAAGAAACATTCGAAGGATTAAACAAGTTATCCATGCTCGTAACAATGGAGAGCGTCGGGATTGCCTTGAGCGCGTTCTTCATGATCGTGCTGTTGTAAGTGGCAGTGCCGGTGATCGCGCCGGTGGTCTTCATCAGGTAATATCCCGCCACCGGACCCCATTGGGAGGGGAAGCCCGCCGGCAGCGCCGGTTGCGCGATGACCTGATCGAGGAAAATATAAGTCTGCGTCGTGACAGATGAGGGGCTGAGACCCGGTGCGGTTGCGATGGCGCGGAGGACGGTCGTGCCGGAGATCGTGATCGGGCCGGTGTACGGCGTGCCAGTCGTTGCAGTCGGCGCACTGCCATCGGTCGTGTAGCGGATTGATGCCCCTGGCGTGGGCGTGGTGATCGCCACGCTGAATGACGTTTCGTAGAAGCCGTGAGGCACGCTCATTTTTGGCGGCTCGATGTACTCATAGAATGTCGAACCATTGACATTCCCCGGCGTGAGTGCGCTGAAGTAGTGATAATCCGTCCCGGTGACTTCGTATTCCGCCAGCTCCGCGAGGATGAGCGCGTCGGTGTCGTTTGCGGTTGTGTTGAGCAGATGGATCGCCAGCACGTTGTTCTCGCCATTGACGAGCACGGGAAGCGCGGCGCCCGCGTCCACGCTCTCGTAAACGATGGTCTGCTCGGTCGGATGCACTGCCGTCGCCGTGGAGTTCCAGGCTGGCGTAGCGGGTGCATTGCGGCGCGCGATTTCCACGCCGTTCACGTAGGCCACGAAACCGTCGTCGTATTTGGCCTTGAGCGTCAGCGTCTGGA
>CAMAUI010000160.1 GCA_945861385.1 Prosthecobacter debontii | reverse complement strand
CGGCGGCGATGTGCTGGATGCTCGTTCTCATGATGGCGTGCTGAAATTCGGCATGGATTCTATTCGCGGGGCGGGGCATTCGGGATGGGAGCGGCCTGCGCTGCGGGGCTGCGCTCCGATTTGCAGGGTGATCCCGGCGATCCGCTCATGCAGATCCCCGTGTCCAAAGGCCCACTCGCCCGCAAACAACCATGCTGCAAGGCAGGTCTGGCGTATGGTATGGAAATGCGGATGGTTTTCACAGGTGAAGCTGCACAGATTGAAATGCCCGGGATCAGCACGAGGGCTGCGTTGATCGTCGGCGGTCAAAAAAGCGGGCAGGCCCACGACTAAGGCTGATATTCCATCAAGTTCAAGGCCCCAAATCACAATGTCCGCCCCGCATTCCGGTGTTCGTGCTGGCATCGCGGGCGTCCATGCGTAGCTTCGCCCGCCATGCGATGCGTTCTCATTGCCTTGTTGATTGCGGCCACCGCCACAGCGGACGAGTCCCCGGCCAAACCCGTGGAGCTTCGCGAGACCCCTCCACCGCCGCGGCAGGAGGACCCAAAGCCACTCGCCTCCCGCGAGGCGGCGGATGCGCTGACCGAGCAGGAACTCCAGCAAGTGATTGATCTGCTGCGCGAAAATTACATCCGTCCCGACGCGACCACCGAGCCCGCGCTCAGCCGCGCGCGTGTGCAGGGGGTGCTCGACCGGCTGGGTGCGGGAGCGCGGATCTACTCGCAAGTGGCGAAAAGTCCCGCCGGCGCAAGCCCGTTCAGGAGCGAGCGGCTGCCCGGCGGCGCGGGTTATTTGCGGATGGGCTCGCTGGAAAATATCGGCGCTCTCGACGCGGCTCTCGATGCCTTCGCAGCGAAGCCGCCGGGCTCGATGGTCCTCGATTTCCGGGCGACGCCGCACTGCACGGACTTCGAGTTTGCCGCCGAGGTCTGCCGCCGTTTCGCGCCAAAGGGCCGCATCCTCTTTTCCGTGAAACGCCCCAAGGCGAACGACGAGGAAATCCTCACTTCGCGCGAGGAACCCCGCTGGCGCGGGCTGCTTGTGATCCTCGTGGACGCCAACACGGCGGGCGCCGCCGAGGTCGTCGCCGCGGTGCTGCGCACACACCTTCGCGCGTATGTGATCGGCCAGCGCACAAAAGGGGAGGCGGCGCAATTCGAGGATGTGCCGCTGCCGGGCGGCAAGGTGCTGCGAATCGCAACCGGCGAGGTGACGCTGCCCGATAATTCGCGCGTCTTCCCCGGCGGCCTCACGCCGGACCTGACGCTCGCGGTGCCGCAGGAAAAGACGGACGCAGTATTGCTAGCGGCCGTGGAGGGCGGAGTGGCGCCGCTGATCGTGGAAAAGGAACGCGCACGCATGAACGAAGCCGCGCTCGTGGCCGGGGAAAATCCCGAACTCGATGCCGCCCACGCACGGCAGAAAGCGGCCGCAACGGGTGCCAATGCCGCGGAGCAACTGCGGGATGAGGCGGTGCAGCGGGCGCTCGATTACATCACCACGGTCGGCGTGTACGAGGCGGCGAAGGCGAAAAGGTGAGCCGCTTGCGGGCAGGTCGTGCACCCTGAGCCGGAACGATGCAGTTGCGGGAGCGCGGCGAAGCGGAACACAGGCTTCCAGCCTGTGCGGACAGTGGGCTTCCAGCCCGCTGACCCATGCACCGAATGGTGCGGACGCCGCAGGCATGATGCCTGCCCACCGCACAGGCTGGAAGCCTGTGTTCCGGCTGAGAGCTCCCGCAACATTCCATCTCGCATGGCGTTTGATCCGCACTTACCAAACCACCGCCATGAAAAGCCCATCGAACAACCGCAAATTCATCCTGCCTGCCGCATGGCTCATCACCGCCGTGGCGGCATTCTCGTTTGGGCGGATGACAAGCTGGCTCGATGAGCCGGCGGCGGAGCCTGAGCCGAGGTCCGATGTGCGGGAAAAAAGTGGTTCCGGTGCGGGGTGGACGGACTCCGCGAATGCCCGGAGGGATGGTGCTGAGCGCGTGGGCTCCGTTTTTTCGGCGGAGCCGGGCGCGGCTCGCGGCGGAACCGTGGCGGAGGTCACGGGCGGGCAGCCGATGGAAAACTGGCTGAAAAAGGTGATGGCTCAGGAGGATGATCTTTTCCGGATGCAGCAATTTTTGCGACTGCTGGAGACGCTCGATAACGTGGACGACATCAAGGCGGCGCTGAAGGTGATTGCTTCGAGCCGGGGCGGCGGGCGCGGGCCGTTCGGGTCGCGGATGACGGAGTTTGCGATGCTGATGGCGAAGTTTGCGCAGCTCGATCCGAAGGCGGCGATGGCGTATGCGGCGGAGCAGGAGGGCGGGGAAAAATTCGCCGCCACATACAGCGCGCTCCGGGCGTGGACGAAGAATGCGCCCGATGCCGCGCTCGCGTGGGCGCAGACGGAAGGGGCGAAGATCAAAATGGACTTTGGCCGTGGATCCGGGGATGGGGCACAGACGAATTTCGCGCTGATCGGAGTGCTCACGCAACTCGCGCGGACGGATTTGGAGAAGGCGATGGCTGTCGCGGGCAGGACGGAATTTGGCGATGCGGGCGGACGTGCGGTGGACGGGCTCGCAAGCGAGCTCGTGAGCCAGCGCGGCGCGGAGGGGGCGCGGACGGCGGCGGTGAATCTGCCGGAGGGAAGTTTCAAGAACCAGATCATCCAACAGCTCGCAGGGAGGCTCTCGCGTGATGATCCAAAAGGGACCGTGGACTGGGTGATGTCGGCGGCCACCGGCGACACGAAGCGCCGCGCGCTCGGCGAGGCCGTGGACAACTGGGCGGAGAAGGATCCCGCGGCGGCGGGCACTTTTCTCGCCTCGCAGAAGCCGGCGCCGGAGATGGATTCCGCGATTTCGCAGTACGCGAGGACGATTGCAAAGACGGAGCCCGCGAAGGCGTGGGAGTGGGCGCAGACGATCCAGGACGCGGAGCGCAAGACGGACACGCTCGGGCGGGTCGCGGGTGACTGGCTTCGCACGGATGCCGCCGCTGCAAAACAGGCGATCGCGGCAAGTCCGCTGACGGATGAGGTGAAGCAGCGGATCTCGCAG
Organism: Prosthecobacter debontii; assembly: GCA_945861385.1. GTDB lineage: Bacteria > Verrucomicrobiota > Verrucomicrobiia > Chthoniobacterales > Chthoniobacteraceae > SXWH01. Next base: position 2,666 of record CAMAUI010000160.1, on the reverse strand, counting down.
CCCAGGCAGGATGCGGGCCGGGGCGGATTCCGCGGCGGGCGCTGAGTTTTTTCTCCTGGCGGGGGGTGTGAATAAATTGGGTGCCCTCGCGCGCGGAATTGCTACGCTGCCGACGACCGATGGCCATCCTCGCTCCGCTCCGCTGCATTGTTTGCGCGCTCGCAGTTTTCCTTTCCGCTGCTGCGCCCGCGGTCGCGCAGCGGCTGAGCGCGCTGGCCGCAAAGCCTGACTGGGCGCGGCTCGATGCTTTCCAGGAAACGATCACGCGCGAGGAATTCACCCGCCTGCTCGACACGGTGTACGCGCCCGGCGGCGCGTGGCAGGGCGTCATCGCCATCGGCGCGGAAAGCGCGGAAATCACCAGGGCTTTTTCGCAGCCGGAAAAATATGTCCTCCGATTTGCAATGGACGCAGCTTCGGCGAAACGCGTGCCGCGCCGGTGGCGCGCGCAACTCCCGCCGGGGCCCGCGAAAAAACCCCTCGCCGGCCTCCGCCTCGCGCTCGACCCCGGCCACATCGGCGGCAGATGGGCGCTGATGGAAGAGCGTTCCTTCTCCCGGCCGGGCGATGCGCCGGTCTGCGAGGGGGACATGACGCTTCTCGTCGCCAGGCTCGTCGCGAAAGACGCGCGCGCTCTCGGCGCTGAGGTCTCGCTCGTCCGCGGAAAAGCGGCGCCGCTCTCCCCGTTCACCGTGGATGCGCTGCGTGAGCCCGCCCGCCGCGAGCTTGCGCTGTTCGCGCCCGGCGATGTGCGCGAAAATTACGACGGCCCGCGCGATCCGCTGAAGACGAGCACCGTCCAGTGGCAGGCAGAGAGGCTTTTTTACCGCGTCGCGGAAATCCGCGAGCGCGCGCGCCTCGTGAATCAAAAGATCCGGCCCGACCTTGTTGTCTGCATCCACTTCAACGCGGACGAATGGAGGGACTTCGAGGCGCCTGTTTTTACGGATCGCAACGACCTGCATGTCCTCATCCACGGCTGCTACAGCGCGGGCGAACTCCATTACGACGACGAGCGTTTTGAAATGCTCCTCAAGCTCCTCAACCGCAGCCACAGCGCGGAACTCGCCGCCGCAGCGCCCCTCGCCGCGGCTCTCGCCAGGACCACCGCCCTTCCGCCTTTCGCCTATCTCACCGGCAACGCCATCCGCGCCGGCGACAGCGAATACGTGTGGGCGCGCAACCTTCTCGCAAACCGTCTTTACGAGTGCCCCAGCATCTACCTCGAACCCTGGCGCATGAACCACGAGGAAACCTACGCGCGCATCCAGGCCGGTGATTACGAGGGCCTCCGTGACATCGCCGGCAAAGCGCGCCCAAGCATCTTCCGCGAGTACGCAGCGGCGGTCATCGAGGGATTGAAAAACCACGCCGCCTCCCGGCGTGGCGGGAAAAAGTAGGGCGGAGCATCCCGGGATGAGAGCGTGCCGGCAGTCGCCGGCATGGGGGTTGCGAACGCATTTGTGCGTCAAGATCGGGTCTGCCGCCGGACCCGCCGGGAATCCAGCAAGACTCATCCTTTACACCCCGGCGACCGCACGCTCCCTCCGTCACATCGGTCCGGATTTTCCCTGACGATCCAGAATTTTCGAAGGCGGGGCCTCCTTCGTGCTACTCGTGCGGACAACCCTGGGACGGATTAGCTCATGCAAAAGTTATTTCTTCCAATTCTAGTCACGGTCACGCTCAGCGTCCTCTCGGTCCTCGCCGACTACTGGCTCAAGCGGGCCAGCGAATCGGCCCACGCATTCCGTTCCCCGCAATTCGCCCTCGGGACTCTTGTGTATGCCGGTTCGGCTTTTGGATGGGTCTATGTCCTGCGCCATCTCAAGCTCGCAACTGTGGGCGCGGTTTACAGCGTCGTCATCGTGATCCTGCTCGCGCTTCTGGGCGTGACTGTGTTTCGCGAGTCGCTTTCGGCGTCGGAATTCATTGGCCTGGGCTGCGCCGTCATGGCGCTCGTATTGCTGGGGAGGTTTCTGGCACCATGAGTGTCCTCCCCAGCGATCTATCGAGGCTCTACACGCCGCTGCCTGAGGCGGTGGCCAGGCTTGTGCCTCCCTGTGAAGACGCACCAGGCCTGCCGCTTCCGGATGGTATTCCACCGGCACGCTACGCGGTTTTTTCACGCCACGTCGCCACTCCGAGTCACGAGGTTGCCCGTTTTCTCGCGATGGCTGCAGCCCACGAACTCACGCCGCTATTTTTTGAATTTTACGACGACAAGTTTGTCACTCGGAACCCTTGCAAGTTTGCCCTTGCGCGGATGCGCTTCGCGGATTCGCCGGCCACGAACGGTAGCGCCAGACTCTTGACGACCGTGGACATCCAGGCCGCCCAAGGACGGCCGATCGGCTCGATCCGGACGTTTCACGGAGAGCCGCTGGTCGAGTTCCATCACAGCTTGCTCCGCACGGCATTCCCCTCCATCCCCCGCGATGCATTCTTCGATGGCTCCGCGTGGTTCAAGGAGCATGGGCCGTCCCCCCGCGACTACTACCAGCATTTTCTTTCCCTCTTCCTGTCGCACTGTGTGCTCTTTGAAAGCTACCTCCTGCATCCGGACGAGATTTCCTTCACGCGCGATGTGGTGATCCCGGCGTTCGATTCGGTCTGCCATGCTTTCGGCCGCCGCCCGCTCATCGTGCGCATTGATCCGCCAGACA
>CAMAUI010000159.1 GCA_945861385.1 Prosthecobacter debontii | reverse complement strand
GCTGCGGCCGAGTTCGGCCACCACCGGCGTCAGAAAACCGGTCAAATGCTTTGCGCTGCGTTGAAAAAGCGACCCAGACCATTTCATGCCGGCAAGACCTACACTCCCGCGGCGGAATAGCAATCATTAACTTAACGGAGTAATACTAGATGAATTCCATGTCCGGCTCCACACTCGAGAACATCTACTTCGGCATCATGCTGATCGTGGCCGCGCTGCTTGCATGGAGCGGCTGGCGCCAGGGCGTGGTGCGGCAGGCCATGACGCTGCTCGCGATCGCGGCCGCGTATGCGGTGGGATGGTTCGGGAGAAAGGCGGTGGCACCATTGTTCGGGTTTCTCGGCTATCCGGTTCAACTGACGGAGATCATTGGCGGGGTTGCCGCGGGCCTCGTTGCATTTATCGCGGTCAAGGCGCTCAGCAAATTTTTGTTCAAGCGCACGGCGGAGAAGGCAGCGGGGCGGGTGCGGACAAGCTACGGGATTTTCGGCGCCGTGCTCGGCGTGGTGTTTGCCGGGCTGCTGTTCATCGTCGCGAGCGACGTGATCCGGCTCCTCGGCGCGATCGCGAAGTCGAATGTCGAGGCCCAGGTGCTGGAGAGCCGCGAGTTCGCGGCGAATCAAGGTGTGATGACGGAGCCTGGGCCGCAGCCGGGCGGAGTGCTGAGGGGGCTTGCAGAGCTTGCAACGGCACTCGATGACGGCGGCAGCCGGGAAGTCCTGGACCGCGTGGACCCGGTGCCGGCCAACGTGTATGCGACGGTGATCAAGCTCGGCATCATGGTCTCGCGCCCGGAGGCGGTGGATCGTTTCCGCAGGTACCCCGGCGTGGCCACGCTCACCGAGCATCCGAAGCTCCACGCGCTTTTCGCGGACGTGGAAGTGGGGCGTCTCATCGAGAGCGGCAGCTACCTGAAACTGCTCCGCAACGAAAAAGTGGTCGCCCTCGCGAACGACCGCGAATTTTCCGAGCAGGTCAAGCAGATGGACCTCGATGCCGCGCTGAAGTTCGCGCTGACCCCGCAGCCGCCGCAGAAGCCGCCGCAACGATAGCCGCCACTTTTCACTTCTCAGCCCGCTTCCGGCACGGCTCACTCCGGCGCGATGCCTCGCTACATTCCGATCATCGGCCTCGAAGTCCACGTGCAGCTCCGGACGCGCTCGAAGATGTTCTGCGGCTGCCCGACCAGCTTCGGCGCGGAGCCAAACACCCACGTCTGCCCCATCTGCATGGGCTATCCCGGCGCGCTGCCGGTGATGAACCTCGAGGCGCTGAAAATGACCGCCCTCACCGGCCTGATGCTCGGCTGCGAGATCCCCGAGGTCTGCAAATTCGACCGGAAGAATTACTTCTATCCGGACATGCCGAAGAATTACCAGATCACCCAGTACGACCAGCCCATCTGCGTCGGGGGGGGCGTCCCGCTCCACGAATTCGCCTACCCAAAGGACGCGCAGAAAAACATCGTGCACCCCGGAAAAGTCGTGCGCCTCACGCGCATTCACCTCGAGGAGGACGTCGCCAAGTCCCAGCACTTCGAGGGCAACAGCGGCATTGATTTCAACCGCGCGGGCACCCCGCTCATGGAGATCGTGAGTGAGCCGGAGATTGACTCCCCCGAGGAGGCGTTCGCCTACCTCACCGCCCTCCAGCAAATCCTCATCTACGGCGGCGTGAGCGATGCCGACATGGAAAAAGGCCAGCTCCGCTGCGACTGCAACATCTCCGTGCGCCCCGAAGGCCGCACGGAATTCGGCACCAAGATCGAGATCAAAAACATGAACTCCATCTCCGCCGTCCGCCGCGCCCTCGCCTACGAGATTGAACGCCAGACCGCCGCATGCGAGCGCGGCGAGAAACTCGTGCAGAGCACCCGCGGCTGGGACGATGCCGCCGGCCAGACACGCCACCAGCGCGACAAGGAACACGCGCACGACTACCGCTACCTGCCCGACCCCGACCTGCTGCCGGTCCGCACCGCCGTCTTCATGGGCGAAGTCCGCGCACGCCGCCCCGAGCTGCCGGGGGAAAAGCGCGACCGCTTCGTGAGGGACTTCCGAGTCACCGACTACGACGCCAGCGTGCTCGCGAGCGACAAGACGCTGGCGGACTACTTCGACGAGGCCGCCGCCGGCGCGCAGGATGCGAAAGCTGTGGCCAACCTGGTCATCAACGACCTGCTCAGCGCCCTCGCCACCGCCGGGTGTGCGATCAGCGACTGCCCCATCCCGCCGCGGCACATCGGCGAACTCGTGAACATCGTGAAGAGCGGTGTGATCAGCTCAAAACAGGGCAAAGAGGTTTTCACCGAAATGTTCGCGATGGGCGAACCGGCGGGCGTGATCGTGGATAAGCGCGGGATGAAACAGCAAAGCGACACCGGCGAAATCGAGGCGCTCTGCCAGCAGGTGCTCTCCGCCAATCCCCGGCCCGTCGCAGAATACAAGGCAGGCAAGACCGGCAGCATCAACTTCCTTAAAGGCCAGGTGATGAAATTGTCGCAGGGCAGGGCCAACCCACAGGTGGTGAACGACGTCCTCGTGAAGCTCCTCGGCTGAGCGCACGCGGGCATCCCGGCTTTTTTTTGCAGGGTGGCCAGCCAAGCGGATATTTTCGATTTGCGCTTGGGGCGCGCATCCGCAGACTGCGCGCCCTTTTTCCAAACAACCAAATGAGCAAACCGAAAGTACTAGTGGCCGATCCTGTCAGCGAAAGCGGAGTCGCGGAACTGGGGGAGGGCGGTCTTGTCGCTGTGACGGTAAAAACGGGGCTGAAGGAGGATCAGCTTCTTGAGATCATCGGGGAATTTGACGGGCTGGTGGTCCGCTCGCAGACCAAGGTGAACGCAAGGGTGATCGCGGCGGCGAAGAAGCTGAAAGTCGTCGGGCGGGCAGGGGTGGGGGTGGACAACGTGGACGTGGAAGCGGCGACGCAGCGCGGCATCGTGGTGATGAACACGCCCGCCGGGAATACGATCTCGACCGCGGAACACGCGTTCAGCCTGATGATGGCGATTTCGCGGAACATCCCGCAGGCGGACGCCTCGATGAAGGCGGGCAAGTGGGACCGGAAAAGTTTCGAGGGCGTGGAGCTGTATGGGAAAACGCTGGCGATCCTCGGCATGGGCCGGATCGGCACGGAGATCGCGAGGCGGGCGATTGCGTTTGGGATGCGTGTGCATGCGTACGACCCGTACCTGAGCGCGGGCCGCGCGAAGGCGCTGCAAGTCGAGCTGGTCGAGCGGCTGGATGATATTCTGCCGTTTGCCGACTACATCACGATGCACATGCCGCTGACGGATGAGACGCGCAACATGCTCGATGCGGAGCGGCTGGCGAAAACGAAACGCGGCGTTCGCATTGTCAATTGCGCGAGGGGCGGGCTGGTGAACGAGGAGGCATTGGCGGAGGCGCTCAAAAGCAGGCAGGTCGCGGCGGCGGCGCTGGATGTTTTCGAGACCGAGCCCCCGGCGGCGGACAATCCGCTGCGCAGCGCGCCGAATGTGGTTTTGACGCCGCACCTTGGCGCGAGCACGGCGGAGGCGCAGGAGAATGTGGGCATCGAGGTCGCGCAGCAGATTCGTGCGATGCTGCTCAGTGGCGAGGTGCGCAACGCGGTGAACATGCCGAGCGTGGATGCGAAGACGCTTGCGGCGATCGGCGCTCACATCGGCCTGGGCGCAAAGCTCGGGAATTTCATGAGCCAGATCGCGGCCAAGCGCTGCGACAGCCTGAACATCACCTACACGGGGAAGCTCAACGAGCAGGACACCACGCCGATCACGCGGGCGATCCTCAAGGGCTTCCTCGGCAAGGCCGGAGGTGGCGAGGTGAACGAGGTGAATGCGCCCGCGTTTGCCGCACGTCTCGGGGTGAAGGTGACCGAAAGCCGCGAAAGCAACGGGGGCGATTTTGCGGAATTGATCGAGCTGACGGCGACCGGCGAGGGCGGCTGGATGAGCGTGGCCGGGACATTCTTCGGCCAGCAGGCGCGGATCGTGAAAATCAACGGGCGCTTCGTGGAGGCGCGGCCGGAAGGTGCGCTGATCATTTACGAGAACAAGGACCGGCCCGGGATGGTCGGGTGGATCGGCACGCTGATGGGGAAACACGGAGTGAATATCGCAGGCATGAGCCTCGGTCGCAATGAGGCTGGCGGAAATGCGCTCGCGGTGCTGAACGTGGACAGCGCGCCACCCGAGGCGGTGATCAAGGAATTGCTTGCCGAGCCGGATATTCGCAGCGTGCAGGTCGTGTCACTTTAGCGGCGACGAGCCGCGCTGCCGGGGTCATCGAGGCTGGTCATTGCCGCCTGGCTGATTATGAGTGGATGGGATGGGGATGACGCTCCAAAACAAACAGCGAAAGGTGCGCTTCGATCTTGCCTGGCTGCGGCGCGCCGCCGACGTCGCGCTTGGCAAATGCGTCGCACAGTCTGGTGATGGGCAATTTGGTCTGCGGAAGCTGCATGGTGTCGAGGTGACCGTGGTGAGTGATGCGATGATCGCGCGCGTGCATTTCGAATTCATGGCAATGCCGGACCCGACGGATGTGATCACTTTTGATCACGGTGAAATCGTGGTGAGCGCGGAAACCGCGGTGCGCTGCGCCAAAGAGCACGGGCACTCCGTGGAAGAGGAACTCGTGCTTTACGTGATCCACGGCCTGCTGCACCTCAATGGCTTCGATGATCGCGCCCCCGCGGCGCGAAGGAAGATGTTCCGGGTGCAGGATCGCATCTGGCGGGAGGTTTGTGCCGCGATGTAAACTTGGCGTGCAGTCGTACCTGCCGGATGCTATGTGAGGGGCATGAAACTGTTCATGCTTCTCGTAATTTGTTTCGTCACCTCCATTGCGAGCGCCCGCATCGGGGAGACTGCGGGCCAGTCACAACTACGGTACGGCCAGCCGCGTGAGGATCTGACCGCGCCTTCGGATTCTCCGCTGCTCGCGCACGCAATCGAGAGATGCTACGAATACAAAGGCTTTCGTGTCCGCGCGGCATTCGCGGGCGGCACTTGCGTGGTGATTGAATATGCAAAAATCCCCGAGGACGGTCAGCCAAAGCAACTCAGCGAGGATGAAATCAAAGCAATTCTCGAGGCGGAGAAAGGGACATTGAAATGGAAGGAGGAGAAGATAAAGGCGCCACCGGGCGTCGCGGACATCGCGAAGGGGATCAAGGCTGCCCTGAAACTCAACAAATGGGAGCGAACCGATGGGGCGACAGCGGAATTTGCGCTCGGTATCGTGCTAAAGATCTCAGCGCACAACCTCGAGCAGTGGGAAAAGCGGCTCGCCCGTGATGCCGCGAAGCAACCCAAGAAGCCCGGGCAACCCGCCGCACCGAAGAAACCGGGGCCAGCGGTACCGAAGTTCTAGAGCCTGTACGGAACTTCCGGCAGCACTGATTAGCGGAAGCCAAAGGCCCTGATCTCTCAGAGAGCACCCCTTATTTAACTTCATACAATATATGTCATATGAAATACATAGGTGTCGGTTTCGGTTCATTATACCGGCTCTAGTTCCCCGTCCTCATCGTAAGCGGTGCCCGGCTTCTTCACGTCCGGGTTCGGCCCGCCGCTCTCCGGGTCGAGATACCACGGCGTTTTCGGCGGCACGGGCGCGTAACCCAAGTTCCGCAGTTCGCGGGGGCTGATTGCGCATTCATGCGGGTTCCCGGGCGGCGAAGTCGACTTTTCTGCACTACATTAGCCCGGTTCCGGCGGAGCTGACTTGTTGAGGGACGGCGAGGATTCGGTTGCGCGTGGGCAGTT
>CAMAUI010000158.1 GCA_945861385.1 Prosthecobacter debontii | reverse complement strand
CGGGGAAAACGACCTTTGCGCGAAACCTGTGCGCTACCGCGGACCAAGTCGGATTCGCGGGCTGCCGCTATTTCCATTGGATTCCACGCGTGTTCGGAAAGGCTCAGTTTCCCTGGCCTGTGTTCTCCGATCTCGCACGCAATTTTGGTCCGGCGTCCGCGCTACTCTCCGTGTTTCGGCTGCTAAAAAGCATCCTGCTCGCACGGATCTCCTGGACCTTCCGAATCGCGCCGCTGGTGCGAGCCGGACATCTCGTATTGCTTGATCGTTTCATCACCAACTACTGGCTCGATCCTGCATCCGTGCGCTACGGGGGCCCCGCGTGGCTGCTCGCGCTTGCGCAGCGGCTCTTTCCAAAACCGGATGTTCTCATCGCGCTTGATGCGCCGGAGGAAATCCTGAGCCAGCGCAAAGGCGAACTGACGCCTGGGCAGATTCGCGAGCAGCAGCAGCGCCTGCGGGATCTCCCGTCGCTCGCGAAATCGCGCATCGATCTCGATGCAGCACAGCCGCCGGACGCGCTCGCCGCCACCGCATTTGCAAAACTCAGCGCGCTGCCATGAACGACGCCCTCGCCGAATGGAACTGCTTCTTCGCCCCGCAAGGCACCGGCGTGGGACGAAATTTCCAAATCATACGCAAACGCGGCGAAACGCTCCTGCTACTCCCGATGTGCGCCACGACCGCCGCACGGTGCCTTTCGCTTTATCCTGCGCAAACTCTGACTGCCCGCACGGCCCGCGTGGCACTCCGCCTCGCGCTACTCGCGCGTGTGCCGCTGCCGCGCGTCCGCCTGCCGTGGGATGATTCCGCGCCGCTGTCTGCATTTCTCCGGGAACAATCCGGTCACAAGGAGCCCGAATTCGGCATCCTGCTTGGCAACCCGCGCGCTGAGGGGCGGCGCTGGATGATCGCGCTGTTTTCCAACGGGCAGCCTCATCGCGTGGTGAAGGCAGGTGTCACATCGCGCGCTCGCGAACTGATCGCCACCGAGGCCGTGTGCCTCGCATCACTGCCCCTTGCGCTCACTGGAAAACCCACCGTGCGCGGAACGCTCGGCGACACTGCGCTCGCGCTCGACTTCGCGCCCGGCCATGCGCCGCGCAGTTTCGATCACAGGTTCGCCGCGCTTCTCTCCTCGTGGCTCGATACCAGCCGCCACGCGACCCTCGCGAATATCCCCGCATGGAAGCGTGTGCGCGCATCCGCCGCTGACCCGGAAATGGTCGCCCGTATCGAGCGCGGGATTGGGGAGTTTCACCCGACGGTGATGCACGGCGATTTTGCGCCGTGGAATATCCGCGTTTCGCGGGAGCGCGTCACAGTGCTCGATTGGGAGCGTGGCGAACTGACCGGCGTGCCAGGATGGGACTGGCTGCACTACGCCGTGCAGACACGAGTTTTGGTCGCCCGCAAGAATGCACAGCAAACACTGGCCGAGGTGCGAACGATCACAAGGGGCTCCGAGTTCCAACAGTTCGCCCAGATCTCAAAAATCGTCGGCAGGGAGGCGGAGTTACTGATTTCGTACCTTCTACACGCTACTGAGGTCACGCGGCAGGTGGACGGAATCGAGACGATGCGAGAACTGCTCACGCTATCGCTAAGAACCGACACGTAGCCTCAGGCCGCCGCCTCCAGATGCAAAATTGCATCCCTCAACGTCTCCAAGTGCGCAGGTTCCTTGAAGCGTCGGATGAATTCGTCCCGCAAGCGGGCCGCATCCTCGCTCATCGCTTCGATCAATTTCCCCGCGACCATATCAGGGCGACGGATGGGGACGAGGCCGGGGTAGCTGGCTGGCAGCAGATCCGGCAGCGCGCGCCAGCGGGTGGTGACGATGGCCATCCCGGCGGCCATGGCTTCGACGACGACGAGGCCGAAGCTCTCGGCGTGGTAGAAGCTGGGGAAGCAAAGGCAGTCACATTCGCGGAGCAGGACTGTCTTCTTCTCGCCGTCCACAAATCCGACCCAGTCCACACTCCCTGCAATGTCGGGTTCGGCGATCCGGGAGCGGAATTTTGCGTCGCCCGCGCCGACGGGCAGTGCGCCGGCGATGGTGAGGTGCATTCGCATCCGCGAATTGGTTGCGCGGAGCTGCGCGTTGGCGATGGCGACGGCTTCGATGGCGTCAAAGGTTCCTTTGTCCGGAAGCAGGTTCGCGAGGAAGAGGACGCGGAAGACTTCGGGATCGGGGCCAGCGTTTTCGTTGGCGGAGGCGTCCGCATTCTCGCCAGCGATCAATGCGCGGCGTGCAGCGAGGCGTGCGATTCGGCGCGGGAGGACGGTGGTCTCAAAATCGGGGCACGGGTCAGGGATCCCATTGGGCACCAGCTCGACCTGCCCGGAGCGCAGCCACAGTGCGTCGCGCATGCTGGGTACGGCGAGCGACAGACCGAGTGTGGGTTTGCCGAGCAGACGGTTGGTGAGCCAACGCTCGAACCAGTTCGCCTCGCTCCGCAGCCAGTCACCCAGGCCGACGGCGTGCCAGTGGTGGATGAAGTGCCTGAAAAACGGGCGGCACATGAGCATGACGATCCAGTCGCGGTAGAGGGCGGCGCGTTTGCCGGGGGCGGGGACGTAGTAGAAGGCGCGGACGCCGTAGCGGAAGCGACACCAGATGGCTTCCAGGCAGTAGCGGAGGATGAGGAGGAGCTTGCCAAAACGGAAGGTGCCGATGTCCTCCATGTTGTCGGAGACTTGCGCGTTCACGTGGTAGCACTGGATGGGCGGCGATGCGGGATGCGGGATGCGGGATGCGGGATCGGCTTTCGACCTTCGACCCTCGTCCTTCGACTTTCCCCTACAGTCGCCGCCGAGGCCGTCGAGCATGAGCTTGACCATGTAGCTCTGGCCGTGGTGCGGGGGCGGGGTGTGGGCGAAGACGAGGAGTTTCAATGCAGGCGCGACATTTGGGGGTTTGGCGATTGGGAGTCCAGCACGGAGGCGGGGAGTTTGCCGGTCTGCCACGCGGCGCTCGACTCCCGGCGCGCGACATTCAAGTCTCGACCATGCGCTTCTCGATCGTCACGCCGAGCCTGCGACAGCTTGAGTTTCTCAAGCTGTGCGTGCGCTCGGTGGAGGATCAGGGGGTGGAATGCGAGCACATCATCGAGGATGGCGGGACGGGGCCGGAGCTGGAGGAATGGGTGCGCGACCACTCGAAGGCGCGGCTCGGCGTGGTGAGGGATGACGGGATTTATACTGCGCTGAACCGCGGTTTTGCACGGGCGACGGGCGAGGTGCTGGCGTGGCTGAATTGCGATGAGCAGTATCTGCACGGCGCGCTCGCGGCGGTGGCGGCACATTTTGAAAAACATCCGGAGTTGGACGTGGTGCTGGCGGACAACCTGATCGTGGATGCGCACGGCACGTATCTCGCGCACCGGTTCTCGCTGGTGCAGGAGCCGTGGGAGTGCTCGGTGCGGTTTGCGGTTTCGAGCTGTGCGCTGTTTTTCCGGCGGCGCGTTTTCAAGCCGTTCGATGCGCGGTGGAAGTCGGCGGGGGACTGGTGGTGGTATGTGGCGATGCTGCGGGCGGGGGCGCGGGTGGGTGTGCTGCGGAGGTTTGTGGCGACGTTTGCGGAGACGGGGGGAAATCTCGGGCGATCGCCGGTGACGGCGGCGGAGCAGGCGATGATCGTGGCTTCGCGCCCGTGGTGGGTGAAGGGGCTGCTGCCATTGTGGCTGCTGCGGCACCGGCTGAAGATGCGTGCAAGCGGCGCATATCGGGTGAGGCAGTTTGCGTATCAGATTTTCACGCCCGGTGTGCCGGAGCGCGTGGGGCGGGTGGCGGAAAGACCCACGGCTCGCTGGCGGCGGTAATCTCCCCGTCACTGCCTTCACCGGGGAGCGCCGGAAAAAAGGGGGTGGCTAACGGGACTCGAACCCGCAACAGCCAGAACCACAATCTGGAGCTCTACCATTGAGCTATAGCCACCGTTTGGGGCGCAGACTGGTAGCAAGTTTTCCAGCGGTGCCAAGGGGAAGTTTCATCCGCGCCGGGCGCACGGGTGCTGACGGACTTGGCTAAAGCGTCCTGATGAACTGCTCGATCCGGTCGAGGCCGGTCTTGATGACGTCGAGACTCGTCGCGTAGCTGAGACGGATCGTGCGGTCGTCTCCGAAGGCGATGCCGGGGACGACGGCCACGTGGTGCTTGCTCAGCAGGCGGTCTGAAAAATTTGACGAGCTGAGGCCGAGTCCGCTGATGTTTGCGAGGACGTAGAAGGCGCCCTGTGGCATGACGACACTCACGCGGTCGAAGGCCGCGAGGCGGCCCGCCATGTACTGGCGGCGGAGGTCGAACTCCGAGCGCATGTCATTCACGGGCGTCTGGTCGCCCTTGAGCGCGGCGAGCGCGCCTTTCTGGGCGAAGCTCGTGCAACCGCTGGTGCTGTGGCTCTGGATCGCGTCTATCGCCCGCGCGATCTCCACGGGCGCGCCGAGGTAGCCGAGGCGCCAGCCGGTCATTGCGTAGCTTTTGCTGAAGCCGTTCACGGTGATCGTGAGGTCGTAGAGTTCCTTGCTGAGGCTCGCGATGGAGACGTGCTTCGCATCGTCGTAGATGAGCTTTTCGTAGATTTCATCGGACAGGATGAGGATGTCCTCGGCGGCCGCGACCTCACCGATCGCCTCGAGTTCCTCCCGTGTGTACACCGCGCCGGTCGGGTTGCCCGGGCTGTTCAGGATGACCATCTTGGTGCGCGGCGACATCGCATCCTCGAATTGCTGGGCCGTCATTTTCCAGCCGCTCTCCTCGGTGGTCTGCACGAACACCGGATCGCCACCGGCGAGCTTCACCATCTCCGGGTAGCTCAGCCAGTACGGTGCGGGGATGATCACTTCATCGCCCTCGCTGACGCTCGCGAGGATTGCGTTCAGGCACGAGTGCTTCGCGCCGTTGCTCACCACGACCTGGCTGGCCGCGTAGTCGAGCGCATTGTCCGCCTTGAATTTCTCCGAGATGGCCTGGCGCAGTTCGGGGATGCCGCTGCTTGGCGTATATTTTGTGAAGCCGGAATCGAGCGCCGCCATGCAGGCGTCCTTGATGTGCTGCGGCGTGTCGAAGTCGGGCTCGCCTGCGGCGAAGCTGCAGACATCTATGCCCTCGGATTTCATCGCCTTGGCTTTGCTGTCTATGCCGAGTGTGAGTGACGGTGAGAGGATGGTGGATCGGTGAGCGAGTGACATGTGTTGTGTGTTGATGGTGTTACTTTGCGGGAAATGCGGCCTCCACGAGGCTGCGGAAATTGTTTTCGGTGAGTTGAACGATGCCCATTTCGCGCTGCGCATTTTCAGCGGAGTCGGACGCATGGGCGGCGTTGACCATGATGGTCTGCCCGAATTCGCGGCGGATCGTGCCGGTCGGCGCCTTGGCGGGATCGGTCGGGCCGAGGATGTCGCGGATTTTGTTCACCGCGTCCGCGCCCTGGTAAACGAGCGCCATGATCTTGGCCGTGCCGGGCGCGTTGCGCAGATCCGCGGGGCACTCGCTGGGGCGGCGGCCGCTCATGAACTCGACGATGTCCTCCCAGTTTTCGCGGCCGTTGATTGGCCCGAGCAGATCCCCGAGCGCCTGTTCCTGCTCCGGCGAGAACGTCATCTCAAAAACCGGCTCGAGCGCCTTCTTCGCCATGCTCCCCGCGCGCCCGCGCAGCTTGTCCTGCAGCACCGCGAGCACGGGGCCGTAGAATTCCTCCGCCTGCGCACAGCTCAAATGATGCACTTTCGCGGCGATGATGTAGAGCCCGCTCCTGCTGAATGTCTCGATCACGCCGCCGGGCCGCGTGTTGGGAAAGCGCCAATTGTCCGGCTTGATGAGCACCAGCGTCTGCTCGATCCGCGTG
>CAMAUI010000157.1 GCA_945861385.1 Prosthecobacter debontii | reverse complement strand
TGCGCATTGATCCGCCAGACACAGAGGGGCACAAGTTCTGGCTATCGCGACAAGATTTTTGCGAGCGCCGAGCTGCTCTACGCGAGCGACCGCCTCACGCTCGGGCGCAGCCGCACCGGCGACCTGCTGCTCCTTAACACCACGCTCTTCAGCCGGGAACTCGTCCCCGGCCTGGATTTCTCCGCCTCGATTTACAACCTCCTCGACCAGAAATTCCATTCCCCCGGCGGCAGCGAGCACGCGCAGGAGACGCTTGAGCAGGACGGGCGGACCTTCCGCTTCAAGGTCAACTACCGCTTCTGACCTCCGGCCATGGAACCGCATCCCATCACTTCCGCCGCAAGCCAGGTGCGCAGCCGCCTTCGCATCGCCATCGCGCTGCTCTGGCTGCTGATCCCCGCGGCGCACGCGGAGTCCGAGTACAACGTGAAGGCGGCATTCCTCTACAATTTCACGCGGCTCGTCAAATGGCCCGCCACCGCATTCGCAACCCCGCAGGCACCGTTGGTCATCGGCGTCGTCGGGCGCGACCCTTTCAGCGGCGGGCTGAATGACATTCTGCGCGGACAGAAGGCGGGCGCGCGTCCCATCGAGGTGAAGCATCTGGGCACGGGGGACTCCGCGGGATTGCAAAACTGCCACCTCATCTTCGTCAGCAGCTCCGTGAACGTCGCGGAAGTCGCCCGTGTCGTGCAGGGCAGGCCGGTGCTCGTGGTGGGTGAATCAGAGAACTTCGCGCGCACTGGCGGCATCATCGGCTTCGTGGTGCGCGAACAAAAGATCAGGCTCGAAATCAACAACGACGCGGCCCGGCAAATGCGACTCGGCATCCCGTCAGATCTGCTTGCCATGGCAAAAATAGTGAACTGACCGTGAAATTTCTGCTCCACCGTTCCATTCAGCAAAAGATCACCCTCGTGATCCTGTTGGTTTCGAGTGTCGTGCTGCTGCTCGCCTGCGTGGCGTTATTCTGGTTTCAGTCATGGTCCATCAAGCGAAGCTTCACCGGCCAGTTGACGGTCACCGGCCAGATCGCCGCGAAAAACGTGGCCGTGGCGGCGATGTTCAAGGATGAGGAACGCGCAGCGCAGACCCTCGCCGGGCTCAACGCAATGCCGGAAATCGTCTCTGCGAGCCTGATTCTGGAAGACGGAACCCAGCTCGCATTTGTCGGCAACGAGACAGGAGGAATCAGCCGGGCGGGCTTCGGATTGGCGCAGGGCATCCGTGTGGAAGGCAGCCGCGTCCTGCTGGCGCAACCGGTGGAGCGCGACGGCCAGCGCCACGGAACCCTTTATCTCCACGCCGATTTCCGTTCGATGTACACCGGGCTTCTCGCCCTCTACGGCGGCATCCTCTCCATCGTGCTCGGCGTCTCGCTCCTGCTTGCATTCCTGCTCTCCAGCCGCCTCCAGGGATTCGTGACGGGGCCAATCCTCCGCCTCGCCCGCACCGCGCGCAAGATCGCCGAGGGCCGCGACTACACCGTGCGCGCCGAGGAATCCGCCGGCGCCGAAGTGGGAGTGCTGACGGAGGCGTTCAACCGCATGCTCGCGGAAATCCAGGCGCAGGACGCGGCCTTGAAGGGCGCGCAGGGCGAGCTTCGCGATCAGCTCAAGTCACTCGAACGTGAAATGGCGGAGCGCATGGCAGTCGAGGAGGAGTTGCGCCTCGCCGAGCAGAAATTCCGCGGTCTCGTCGAGCAATTGCCGGGAATCACCTACCACGCCGCACTGGGTGAAACCTGCAAGTGGACGTATGTGAGCCCGCAGATCCACGGATTGCTCGGTTTCACCCCGGAGGAATGGCTCGCCTCCGACCACCTCTGGTTCGACCACGTCCATCCCGACGACCGCGGCATCCCCATCGAGGCCGAGGAGGTCGCATTGCACACTGGAAATTTCCTCGCCGAATACCGGATGATCACCCGCAGCGGTGAATCACGCTGGTTCCGCGACCAGGCCGTCGTCGTCCCCGCCGAAGGCAGCGGCCAGCCCACCCTCAACGGCGTGATGCTGGACGTCACCGAGGCCAAGGTCGCCGAAACCCGTCTCGCAGATCTCAACAAGCAGTTCGTGGAAACATCCCGCATGGCCGGCATGGCCGAGGTGGCCACAGGCGTGCTGCACAATGTCGGCAACGTGCTCAACAGCGTAAACGTCTCCGCCAGCCTCGTGCTCGAAAAACTCCGCAATTCAAAGGCTCCAAAGCTCGGCAAGGCCTCGGAGCTGCTTCTTGGGCGCAATGGCGACCTTGCGGACTACCTGACACACGACCCGAGCGGGCAGAAACTCCCCGGCTATCTCGCCAAGCTCGGCCAGTACCTCGTCGCCGAGAACACCCAGCTCATGACCGAGGTGGAGCAGCTCTCGCGGAACATCGAGCACATCAAGGAAATCGTCGCGATGCAGCAGAACTACGCGAAAGTGAGCGGCGTCTTCGAGAATCTTCCCGCCGACCGGCTCGTCGAGGACGCCATCGCGATGAACATCGGCGCCTTCGAGCGCCACGGCGTCACGCTCGACCGCCGCTTCCATGACGTGCCGTCCGTCCGGGTGGACCGGCACCGGGTGATGCAAATCCTCATCAATCTCATCCGCAATGCAAAGTACGCGCTTGATGATGTGGAGCGCACCGACAAGCGAATCACCGTCACCATCACGCAGGTGAGTGCCGAGAGCGTGGCGATCAGCATCGGGGATAACGGAATCGGCATCTCGCCGGAAAATCTGACGCGCATTTTCGGGCACGGGTTCACCACGCGCAAAGATGGCCACGGATTCGGGCTCCACAGCGGGGCTCTCGCCGCAAAAGAAATGGGAGGCACGCTTGCTGCATCAAGCAGCGGCGTTGGCCTCGGTGCCACCTTCACACTCGAACTTCCAGTTGCCTCGAACTTATCCCGCGTATGAAAACATCCCAAGACCTTGCCACGCCAGCGAACCGGCGCATTCTCGTCATTGATGACAACCCGGCAATTCACGAGGACTTCCGCAAAATCCTGTGCCCCGTTGATACAAAATTGGAGGAGGAGCTCGATGCTGACGAGTCCGCGATATTCGGCGGACCGTCCGCCCCCGGGATGCTGACTTTCCAAATTGACTCCGCATACCAAGGGCAGGAGGGCCTCGAAAAAGTGCGCGCTGCCGAGAAGGAAGGGGCGCCATACGCGGTCGCATTTGTGGACGTCCGCATGCCTCCTGGCTGGGATGGCATCGAGACCATCACCCACATCTGGAAGGAATTTCCGGATCTTCAGGTGGTCATCTGCACGGCCTATTCGGATTACTCGTGGGATGAGATCTCGAAGACGGTGGGAAACACGGACCAGATTCTCGTCCTCAAAAAACCGTTCGACAATATCGAGGTCATGCAAATGGCGCATGCGCTTTCCAAAAAGTGGCAGCTCACGCAGATCGCGAACCGGCAGATGGCCGATCTCGATGCGCTGGTGAATCAGCGCACTTCCGAGTTGCGCGACGCCAATTCCCAGCTTGTCGGCGAGGTCGCCGAGCGCACCGCTGCACAGGACGCCCTCCGCAGTTCCGAGGAGCGGTTTTCAAAGGCCTTCCACGGCAGTCCCGTGGCGATGGCAATCCAGCGGACCGATCGCCCCGGCTTCCTGGACGTGAATGAGCGATTCATCGAGCTCTTGGGAGCGCCGCGTGAAGCGGTCCTGGCCGGGGAGGCATCCTTTTGGGCTGACGGTGAAACCGCGCAGCGAATCGGTACTGAACTCGCCGCCGGCCATGCGGTGCGCAATCTCGCGGCAAGCATCAAGACCAGGAGCGGGGAGACTCGCGAGGTCGTGGTTGCGGCCGAGAATCTCAAGCTCGGCAACGAACCTTATCACCTGCTCACGCTGCAGGACGTGACGGAGCGCGCCCGTCTCGAGGGCGAACTGCGCCAGGCGCAGAAGATGGAGGCCGTGGGGCGCCTGGCCGCGGGTGTTGCGCACGATTTCAACAACATCCTCACCGTCATCCTCGGCAACACCACGCTCCAGCTTCGCAACCCGCGGCTCGATGAGAAACTCAGCGTATCGCTCCACCAGGTGGTGCGCGCCGCGGAGCGCGCCGCCGCGCTCACGCGCCAGTTGCTCGCCTACAGCCGCAAGCAGATCATCCAGCGCCGTCCCACCGAGATCAACGCCCTGATCGAGCAGACCATCGCCATGCTGCGCCGGGTCATTGGCGAACATATCGGCATTGACCTTCAGCTCGGCGCGGAACTGCCGCCAATTTTTGCGGATGCAAGCAACGTGGACCAGGTGATCATGAATCTCGCGCTCAATGCACGCGATGCGATGCGTGACGGCGGCAAACTCACCTTCTCCACATCCTTCGTCGAGATTGACGAGGCCACCCGCGAGGAGCATCCGGGAGTGAGCGCCCGGCGCTTCGTCTGCCTCGCGGTCAAGGACAGCGGGCACGGCATGGACGCCGCGACGGTGGCGCGCATCTTCGAGCCCTTCTTCACCACGAAGGATCCCGGCAAGGGCACAGGCATGGGGCTCGCCACGGTCTATGGCATTTTGCGCCAGCACAACGGCTGGGTGGATGTCGAGAGTGAGCCACGCCGCGGCACCGTGTTCCGCGCCTACTTTCCGGTGAGCGAAGATGGAGCAGTGGAGACGTACACCGAGATCGCGAGCCTCCCCGACAGCCAGGTGATGAAAAAGACGATCACCATCCTCGTCGTGGAGGATGAGGACATGCTTCGCGAATTCGTCAGCGAAGCCCTTGGCATGCTTGGTTACACCATTCTCACCGCGTCGAACGGCCAGAAGGCCCTCGAGATTTGGGCTGAGCACCGCGATGAGATTGATCTGTTGCTCACGGATGTGGTGATGCCCGAGTCCATCTCCGGCTGCCAGCTTGCGCACAAGCTCGTGATGGACCGGCCCGACTTGAAGGTCATCTTCACCAGTGGCTACAGCGCGGAATTGATCGGGGCGGAATTCGAGCAGGCGAAAGACCATGGGTTCCTCTCGAAGCCCTATCTCACCGATCACCTCGCGAAGACTGTCGCCGCGCAGCTCCAATTGTGCAGCGCGTGATGGATGGCAGGCCGCACCGGCGAGGGCCGGCGGCAAAACCTCCCCGCGAGCCTCAGCGGGGCAGCCCCCTGCCGATCTGCACTGCGATCCTGTAGGTGATTCGCACGAGCAGGTCACCGCGGCCTCCACGCGCCTTTGGGAGTCCTTCGCCTGGGATGCGGATGATTTCGCCCCGCGCAACCCCTGCGGGAATCTGCACGCGGAGAAATGCGCCCGTGACCCCGCGGAGCGATTCCGAGCCTCCTTGTTGCGCCCGGCCGGGACTGATCCGCAAGTCACAGCGCAAATCCGGGCCGCGCGCCTTGAAGCGTGCATCCGGTCGCGCACGCACGCGCACGATGAAAAAGCCTCCGCTGAATGGCTCTTCGCGGGGCAGGCGGAAGCGCGTGCCGGGCGCGGTGTCTGGCGGGACGATAAGTTCGCAGGTTTCCGCTCCGTTCGGGTTTGCCGGGTCGTTCACGTGGACCACCAAGCTGGTTCCGCGCAGGAATTCCTCCAGGCGCAAATGCACGTCGTGGGAGATGTTTTTCTCGATCCGCCCCCCGCGTGCCGGGGCCTCCGCATTTTCAGCGCCTGCCAGCTCACGGTCATAGGCGCGTCGCCGTGCGGGATCAGCGAGCGTCTCGTGCGCGGCATTGAGGGCCTGCGTCCGCGTGATCGCCTCGTCCGAACCGGCGTTCAAGTCGGGATGATGCCTCCTCGCGAGTAGTCGGTAGGCCGTGTGGATTTGCGCGCTGGTGCAGCGCCGTGGCAGGCCGAGCGTGGCGTAGTGATCGGGAAAATCCTGGTGCAATGGCAGCAGAGTAGTGACTCCGCGGCGGGCTTGCCAGCCGGTTCATTTCAAAGGTTGGAGCCATTTGTCGTGCTAATTTGGCGG
>CAMAUI010000156.1 GCA_945861385.1 Prosthecobacter debontii | reverse complement strand
CCCGTCGCCTTCGCCGGATGATGCACGTGGATGCGTTTTTGCTCGCGCGTGCAGACGGAGTTCGCGAGAAGCGCCTGCCCGTTCCATGCCGCCGCAGACACGCCACGGGCCTCGTCCGCTTTTCCGCATGAACAAAATCCTGGTTCTCTTCGACTCCGCGACCGGCCATACGGCTGCGATGGCCGCGCTCGTCGCCGAGGGAGCCCGGCGGATCGCGGACACCGACGTGCGCCTGCGAACCGTGGACGAAGCGAAGGCCGCCGATGTGCTCTGGTGCGACGGGCTCGCGGTCGGCAGCCCGACAAATATGGGCCTTCTCTCGTGGAAAATGAAACGGTTCTGGGATGTCGAGATGATGGAGCATTGGGCGGAGATTGACGGCAAGATCGCATGCGCGTTTTCGAGCGCCGCAAGATGGGGCGGCGGGATGGAAATTGCGTGCCAGTCCATGCTCACCGTGCTGATGAATTTCGGTTTCCTCGTTTTCGGCGTCACCGATTTCGTGAGCAAACGCCTCACGCTCCACTACGGCGCAGCCGCCGCCCTCGCACCGCGGGAGGATGACGCCCAGGCCGCATGCAGGCTGCTCGGGCAGCGCCTTGCGGAGTGGTGCGCCGTCTTCATCCACGGGCGGATGGCGGAACATCCGGGGAACAAAGCGAGCGCGCGCAACCTGCCGCAGGCATGACCATGCGGCCCGCCCACCCGAGTTTTCGCGAGGCCCTCCGGTATTGGCTGAAGCTTGGATTCATCAGCTTTGGAGGGCCGGCGGGGCAGATCGCGATCATGCACCGCGAGGTGGTGGAAAAGCGGCGCTGGTTTTCCGAGGAGCACTTTTTGCACGCATTGAATTTCTGCACGCTTCTGCCGGGCCCGGAGGCGCAGCAGCTCGCGACGTATCTCGGCTGGCGCCTGCACGGCGTGCGCGGCGGCATCGCGGCGGGCGCGCTTTTTGTGCTGCCATCGGTCGTGATCCTCTACGCGCTGAGCTGGGCATTCGTGATGTCCGCGCATCTGCCGTGGCTGGCCGCGGCATTTCACGGCTTGCAGGCCGCGGTCATTGCGCTCGTCGCCGCCGCGCTGCTGCGGATCGGGCGGAAGGCGCTCAAAAGTCCCGCGCAATGGGCGCTCGCCGCCGCATCGTTTGCGCTGCTCGCGGGTGCCGGGATTTCCTTCGTCATCATCCTCGCCACCGCCGCGCTCATCGGCGCGCTGTTGCCCCGGTGGTTCCCCGCCGCCGGTCACGGAGGGAAAACGACGGGGGCTGAAAACCCTCACTTGGATCTCCCCGCCGCACCGCGGGCGACGTGGCGGCGCTCCCTCGCCGTGCTCGCGATCTGCGGCGCACTCTGGTGGCTGCCCATCATTCTTGCCGGCCTCGGCCTCGGCTGGGACTCCACACCCGCCGCGCAAGGGCTGTTTTTCAGCAAGGCCGCGCTCGTCACCTTCGGCGGAGCGTACGCGGTGTTGCCTTACGTCGCACAGCAAGCCGTCGAGCAGCATGGGTGGCTGTCGCACTCGCAGATGATGGCGGGCCTCGGCCTCGCCGAGACGACGCCGGGGCCGCTCATCATGGTCCTGCAGTTTGTCGGCTTCGTCGGCGGCTGGCAGCATCCCGGCAGCCTGTCCCCTGCCCTCGCGGCGACCGTCTGCGCGCTCATCACCACATGGGCGACGTTCCTTCCGTCATTCCTCATGGTCTTTCTCGGGGCACCGCATGTGGAGCATTTGCGAAACGCACCGCGGCTCGGCGCCTCGCTCGCAGCGATCACCTCCGCCGTGGTTGGCGTGATTCTCAGCCTTGCCGTCTGGTTTGCATGGCACGCCATTTTTCCCGATGGAAAATGGGCGTCTCCCGATGTCTTCGTCGCAGTCGTGGCGGTTCTGTCCTTCATCGCGCTCCAACGGCTGAAAGCGGGCGTCGGCACAGTGATCGGCGGCGGCGCAATTCTTGGCCTGCTGTGGGGGATGTGAACCGGGCGGGTTCTCGCGCCTCCCGGCACCATCAACTGCCGGCTGGCAAAGCGCTATTTCTTCACCTTCCCGACCTCGGGACGGAATGTCTTGGAGGTGCCACTGGTCGGGTCAACCATCCATGTGAAGAAATTCGGCGGCGGCACATCGGCGGTCGCCTTCGCCGCGTCGCTGACGCTGTATAGCGTGATGAACCAGCGCCCGCCTTCGGACGCTTTGCCCTTCACTCCGGCTGGCGACAGCGATGTGGTGCCGTCGGGCAGAAAGTGGAACGGGACATAGTCGTAGTTGTGCCCGATGCCCTGCGGCAGCGAGGTCGCGGTCTTCACGTTGAACGCGGCGGTGGCATGCACCACGATCCGCGATTTCCCGGCGGCGGTCGGCTCGATGAGCAGCGGGGAGAGCTTTTCCTTGTCGCTCATGACGATCGAAGACGGGATGCTCGTGAACTTGCTCACCGGCATGATGACCCCGTGCTCCCCGATCTCGAAAAACTGAAAACCGCGGAACGCCCATGTGGCCTGATTCGTCGCGCTCTCGCCGGGCGCCTCCAGGTCCGCGTACTTGTAAAAGCGCACCTCGACGATGCGGTTTTTGCTGAGCGCATGCTGCCGGGCGAGGCTCATCTGATCCACGAGAAGATTCGACGCCTGCACGAGCGACGAACTTTTCAACATGGTCTGCGCGGCCGGGATCGCGAACGAGCCGATGATGCCGATGATCGCCACCACGACGAGCAGCTCGACAAGGGTGAATGCTTTCTGGCGCTGGATGCGGGAGTTCATATTGCGTTGTTGTTTGGCGTTTCGGAGACGCGGGCTGCGTGGTCTCGCAGGCACCGACCCGCCGAAACAATGCGACCGGACGGGAAAGTTGCAATGGTTTTTTGTAATTACATTGCACTTACAAGCTCGCGAGATTCCTCTTGTGGCCAAAAACCGCAGCCCACTTCCCGCTCGACACCCATGCTTGTCAGCCGGATTGAAAGCGCCATGGACATCATCCCAATTTCCGAACTCAAACGCATCGTCAACGAAGACCGCGTTTCCGCCAGGATCCACGCCCAGATCGAATCCCTCAACCGCAAGGACGCCAGCAACGGCAAGCCCTTCTTCGAGGTCATCCTGGCCGACGCCGCTTCCAAACTCACCCTCCGCGCATGGAACGACACCCCCGCATTTTCCTTCTGCGAAAGCGCGGAAAAGGGCGCCTTCATCGAGGTCTCCGGCGAATTCTCCAGCAACGCAAAATTCGGCCTCGAAGCCCAGAAATGGACCGCGCGCGAACTCCGGGCCGGAGAGCGCGACACCCTCCTCGCCGGCTCCACAGCCCTCCGCGAAAAGCAGGCCGCCGACTTCGCGGACATCACCCGCCTCACCACCGCCATCGCCGACCCGCGCCTCGCCGCGCTCTGCCGCGAATTCCTCGCAGAATACGGAGAGCGCTTCCGCCGCGCCGCCGCCGCGCGCAACAACCACCACGCCCGCCGCGGCGGCCTCGTCGAACACGTCGCACAGATGATGCGGACCGCCGCCGCGATCTGCGACACGTACCCGGCCCTCAACCGCGATCTCGTGATCGCCGGCGTGCTTTTCCACGACTGCGGCAAACTCTGGGAAAACCAGCTCCCCGCCGACGGCTTCGCCATGCCCTACAATGAACACGGCGAACTCCTCGGCCACATCACCATCGGCATCGAACTGGTGAACACCCTCTGGCGGAAAATCGCCGCGGCACCCGGATGGCACACCGAATCCGAACCTGCCGCGGAGGACGTGCGCCTCCACCTCCTCCACCTCCTCGCCGCCCACCACGGCCAGCTCGAGTTCGGCAGCCCCGTCGTCCCGAAAACGCCCGAGGCATGGGCGCTCCATTACGTGGACAACCTCGATGCGAAAATGGAGATGATGACCCTCGCCTACGCGAATGCGAAACCGCTCGCCGTGCGCATCAGCGAACGCATCTGGCCGCTCCCCGGCAACCCCGTTGCCCCGCTCCGCCACTGGCTGCCCTCCCCCGGGGGAACGAACCCGGCACCGTGAGCGTTGCGGTGCCCGGCGCGCCACCGGCCGTCCACCAAGGAAGAAAGCCGGCACCTCGCGATGCCGGCTTTCCTTGTGATTTCGCGACAACGAGGGCTACGCCTTCGCCGAGCTGTACTCCCAGCCCGCGCGATAGGCGGCGCGCTTGATGAACTTGTTCGCCGCCTCGTCGTCGAATTTGAGCGTCTTCGAGTCCCAGCCGAGCCGTTTGCCGGGGAAGCGCATCGCCAGCCCGCCGATGAGCGTCGCCTCGGTGAGCGGCGCGGAATAGTCGAACTGGCTCATCCACGGAAACGCCTTCCCGTTCTTGATCGCCAGCGTCCACTCGCGCTGCGGGTCGCCCGGTGTCTCGCTGCGCGGCTCGGTCTTTGCGATTTTGTCCGCCGGGAAATCCTCGCGGCGCTTCTTCGGCCAGATCTGCATGCCTTTCGCCTGGTCACCCTTGTTCACAATGGCTCCCTCGCTGCCGACGATCATCCAGCCGCCGTCGGACACCCGGTTTCCAAATGCCTCGGCAATATCAACGGAAGCCGGGATCTCCGGCAGATACGGCGTGCCGTCCGGTTTCCTGCCTTCGTACCAATAGAACATCACGTCGCCGTGCCCCGGCACGTTCGTGAACTCCAGCTTCACGATGCTGCCCGTCGGCCAGGCAATGTCGGTGAAGTCGTCCACTTTCGTCGCCGTCACCGCGCTCGCCGTTGTCAGCCCGAGCGCGACAAACGGCGCATCCATCAAGTGGCAGCCCATGTCGCCAAACGCACCGGCGCCCCACTCGAGGAAGCCGCGCCATTTGAAAGAATGCACGTTGTCCGAATACGGCTCATCAGGCGACTGCCCGAGCCACTGAGTCCAGTCGAGGTGCTCGGGCGCCTTGCCGGTGCGGTTGAGCTTCGCGCTCTTTCCCTGCGGCCAGATCGGGCGGTTCGTCCACACGTGGACTTCCTTCACCTTACCGATGACCCCGGCCTTCACCCATTCGGTGGTGACGCGGTTGCCCTCGTACGTGTGACCCTGGTTGCCCATCTGCGAGATGATTCCCTTTTTCGTCGCGGCGAGATGCATCTCGCGGTTTTCCCACAGCGTGTTCGCGAGCGGCTTTTGCACCATCACGTGCTTGCCGAGGCTGATGGCGTGCATCGCGCCGGGGAAGTGCATGTGGTCCGGCGTGCTCACCGTCACCGCCTCGATGCTCTTCACCTCGTCCAGCATCTTGCGGAAATCCGTGAATGCTTTCGCGTTCGGGTACTTTTTCGCCGCGCGCGCCAGCGTGTTTTTGTCCACGTCGCAGATCGCGACGATTTCGTTGCCGTTGGCGCTGCCCGAGGCGTCGGAGTCGCCCTTGCCGCCGACGCCGATGCAGGCGACGGCGACTTTTTTCAGCGCGCCCTGCCCCATCAGGAGATTTGGAAATGCGCCCGCTGCGGTGATGCCGGCGATGCCGCGGATGAACGAGCGGCGTGAAGTTTTTGGTGTCAGGATCATGTTTGTGTCTTGGTGGTTTGTTTGGTGGTTTGAAAGAACCGGCATGCCGGCAGGATGAACGATTCACGAACCCGCCGGGAGCTTAGGCCCGCGGCACAAAAAATCCCCGGTCTTTTTCGCGGGCCGGCATTCTTTCCGCTCGATGAGCCGGAAAACTCCACGGGGCGACGCGCACGGAAGGTTCCGGATGGAGCACCCGGGCATCAGGGCTCCGCTGCTTCACGCGGGGCCTCGGGAACTCGTGCCGAATCGCAGAGATAATCGTAAAACCGGCAATGGAATGGAGCCACGAAAAGGCACAGAAGGCCCAAAATGAGGGGGAAAGGGGCTGGATGGCTCCGGCTATTCGCTCACCCAGCGGGTGAATTCGCCGCTTTCGGCAATCCCATCCTTTTGTGCCCCTTGTGCATTTTTGCGGCTCCCCATCGCCGGTTTTAGGATTAACATCGGGGCAGCAATCGCAACAACCATCTCCACCCATTTTTCTGCGATGAAATTTTCTGCCGTAAAAACCCGCCGCGATTTCCTCGGAAAGC
>CAMAUI010000155.1 GCA_945861385.1 Prosthecobacter debontii | reverse complement strand
CGGATGAGGTCATGGAAAACCTCGACCGCGTCACGCGCCACCTCCGCACGAAGCTCGCCGAGCGCGGCGAGCCCGAGATCACGCGGCGCTCGCTGACCATCACCCCCGCGAAGGACGGCCGCAGCTACTATCGCTCGCCGGACGGCGATTACTGGCGCTGCTTCGTGTTCATCGAGCGCGTCCGCACCTACGAGTCCGTCGAGAGCGCCGAGCAGGC
The DNA here is from genome assembly GCA_945861385.1 of Prosthecobacter debontii. Taxonomy (GTDB): domain Bacteria; phylum Verrucomicrobiota; class Verrucomicrobiia; order Chthoniobacterales; family Chthoniobacteraceae; genus SXWH01. Next base: position 5,825 of record CAMAUI010000155.1, on the reverse strand, counting down.
CTACCAGGCAGGGCGCGCATTCGGGGAATTCCAGCACCTTCTCGTGGATCTGCCCGGAGCGCGCCTGCACGACACCATCCCGCATTTTCACAACACCCGCCGCCGCTTCGACACGCTCGAGAAGGCCATCTCGGAGGATCGCGTCAACCGCGCCGGCATCGCGAAGGCGGAGATCGAGTGGGCGCGGCGTCACGAAAACCTGTGCGACGTCATCCTCGCCGCCATGGAAAATGGCGGCATCCCCGAGCGCACCACGCACAACGACACGAAGTTCAACAACGTCATGCTCGACATCCAGACCGGCAAGGCCATGTGCGTGGTGGATCTCGACACCGTCATGCCCGGCTGCGCGCTCTACGACTTTGGCGACATGGTGCGCACGACGACCAGCCCGACGCTGGAGGACGAGCTGGACTTGCGGAAAGTGCAGATGCGGATGCCGATGTTCCGCGCGCTCTGCCGCGGCTACCTCGAAGGCGCCGGGGCTTTTCTCAACAAGGCCGAGCGCGCTCACATCGCGTTTGCGGGCAAGCTCATCACCTTCACCATCGGCATGCGGTTTCTCACGGATTTCCTCAATGGCGACACCTACTTCCGCGTTCACCGCCCCCTGCACAATCTCGACCGTTCCCGCACCCAGTTCCGTCTCGTCGAGAGCATCGAAAAGCAGGAGGACGAGATGCAAATTTTTGCGGACAGCCTGTAGGCGCGCTTGCGCTTTGCCACGTCTCCCTGCCAAATCGCGCGCATGAAACTTCTCGTCGCATTCCTCGCCCTGCCTGCAATTTTATCCGCGCAGGACAAACCGGCCCCGGCTTTTGACATGAGCATCGAGCGGCTCGATCCCGCGATGGACGCACTGATCGCACCGGATGCGAAAGTGGAGCGGCTCGCGCACGGATTCACCTGGAGCGAGGGGCCGGCATGGCTCGATGGCGCGGTGGTATTCTCCGACGTCCCAAAAAACGTGGCGTATCGCTGGAAGGAGGGGATGACGAGCGCGGAGGTGTTCCTCAAACCGAGCGGGATGACCACGCCGCGCGAGGGCTTCCGCGAGCAGGGCAGCAACGGGCTCGCGCGCGATGCGAAGGGACGGCTGATCCTCTGCATGCACGGCGACCGGCGCATCGCCCGGCACGAGGACGGGAAATTCGTGACGATCGCCGACGGCTTCGAGGGGAAGAAATTCAACAGCCCGAACGACCTCGCGATCCGCCGCAACGGCGACATCTATTTCACCGACCCGCCCTACGGCCTCGACAGGACAAATGACTCGCCGCTCAAGGAACTGCCATTCAACGGCGTCTTCCGCGTGACGCCCGAGGGGAAGGTGTCGCTGCTGACGAAGGACATCAAATGGCCAAACGGCATCGCGTTTTCGCCCGATGAGAAGCGGCTCTACGTCGGCGTCAGCGACGGCAGGCAACCGCATTTGATGGTGCATGATGTCGCGGCGGATGGCTCCATCGCAAATGCGCGCGTGTTTTTCGACCCGGCATCCCTCCGCGCGAAAGGCCGCAAGGGTTCGTGCGACGGGTTGAAAGTGGACGCCCGCGGCAATGTATGGGCGAGCGGGCCGGGCGGAATCCTGATCATTTCCCCGGAGGGAAAACATCTCGGCTCGATCCTGACAAACCAACCCACGGCCAATTGTGGCTGGGGCGATGACGGCTCCACACTTTACATCACCGCAAACATGTTTCTCGTCCGCGTGAAGACGCTGACCAAAGGCTCTGGGTGGTAGTGCCCCCGGCTGTTGCGCCATCGAATCCTGTCCCATGATCCATCAACTCCTCGCCCTCGCATTTCTCACCTCGCTCGCCAACGCGGCGACAGTCATCGAAATCACCGCCAAGCTCGCCGATGTGCCCGCCGGGACGAAGCTGCCCGCATCCGCGGAAAAGCTGGATGCGATGAAAGGCGTGACTGTGATTTCCGCGCCGCAGATCACACTCGCGGAAAACACCGGGGGCGCGATCGAAGTGGCCGAGGCAGTCGCGGTGCCGGGCGGCGCCGCCGTGCCGCTCGGAGTGACAATCAACATCAGGACAAAGCTCACGGAGAACGGGAACATCTGGCACAGCGGGTTGGTGACGGACCGCTCGCGCAGTGGCGGCGAAAAGGGAGAGCGCCTGGAGACATCAGGTTTCGCCACGCGGGAGCTGTATTTCTCCGGGTGGACGCCTGACGGCGGCACGGTGGTGTTGCGAACTTCGCCGGCGACGGCGAAGACGACCAGGGATGGCAGGGATGTGACGAGTTCGCGCGAACTGGTGATTTACATGACGCTGAAAAAGCGCAGCACCTCCGCGCCGGCTGCTAAGAAAGCCACCGCAAGCAAGCCTGCGGCAAAATCCAAAACCGCTCCCGCAAAGACCGCGCGGAAGAAGAAGTAGGAATATCTGGGCGGCGGCTGCCAGTTTACAGGAGCAAATGGCGGGGCCGCCCACTCAGCGGTGGGTGAGCGCGACTACCGCTTCCACCGCCGCACATAGCGGTCGAGCGCGCCGTCGCTGGAACGGACACGATCCAATGCCGTCATCAGCCTGCGGTAGCCATTGGCGAAATCAGTCCCGCCCTGTTCGTCGCGATCCACAAAATCATCGAGGCGCACCTGCGTGCCCGTGTCGAGGAGGACGACGAGCGCCCATTCGCCGGGCACGTCGGCATCGGCTTCGAGGGTGATGGATTCAATGGTGTAGCGGTAGGGGCCCGCCTCGATGGGCGAGAGGAAGTTTTTCCGCAGGTCGGAAAACATCGCGTTGTCGAACATCTGCGCATTTTCAATCACCACGCGCGGTGTGCGCGTCCCCGGTTTGTCGCGATGGACCGGGCCGGACTCGGCGACGACCGGAAGCTCGGGGCTGCCCTTGGTGATGTGGACGCCGCGATGGGAGCAGCCGGTGGAAAATGCAGCGGCGATGAGCGCAGGGAGAAAGTGGAGTTTCATGGCGGTCGCGGAGTGGTGTCCGCAGAACCGCGCATATCCGGGCCGGAAGGTGGCTGCCAGTCCAAATTCCACACCTTTCACAGACGGAGCAGCGCCACGGTGCGGCTGAACCTCGACGAGACGCTGAGCACGGAATAACAGCCTTGCTGCGCTGCAAGGCACCGATTAGGTCAAACGCATCTTGCGAAATCTCATCGTCACAACCGGCCGCTTCATCGTGGTGCTCGCGCTGCTCGTGAGCATCGGTGCGCACTGGGCGGTGATGCAGTCCTTCGCGTGGACGCAGATGATCGTGGAACGCTCGGGCGCGTCGTCGTTTTCCGAGGCGGTGAAGACGACTTTCGACGGCGAACATCCCTGCTCCATGTGCCAGCGGATCGCCGGGGAGACTCAAAAGGAAGAGCAACCCGAGAAGGTGCAATTGAAGGTGAAGCCAGACCACGTTTTTGAACTCAGGGCCATCGCATTCCATGTTCCATCGAGCGAGGCAGCTTTTTCGCCTGCTCAATTCACAGCGGAAACCCGCAGTGAGTGCCCGCCTCTTCCCCCACCCCGGCGAGCCTGACGCTCACAAACGCATCAGCCGGTGAAGTCTCCCGGCGTCCCCGGCTCGCGCCGTGATCCAGCAGGACATCCGCAGACTGCGCGCAATTGAATGCGGCCATACCGCACCCCGGAACACACCCGTAATTTCAACAACCAAACCTCACACAATGAATCGAATTTTTCTCACATCTCTCACCACAACCATCCTCATCGCGGCGGCAAACGCCTGCGATCTCTGCTCAGCCACAATGCCGCTTGTGCGGCTGGAAAACCGACACGGCTGGCATGCCGGCATTTCTGAACAATACACCTCATACGAGACGCTGCGCCTGGACGGACGCACGATCAGCGACAGTGCGGGGCAGTATCTCCACAGCAGCATCACGCAGCTTTACCTCGGCTACGACTTCACTCCTGCCTTTGGAGTGCAGGTGAATCTCCCGTTCATCCATCGTTCCTTCCGTCGCGTGGAGGATGCCAGGATCGAGAGCGGCACCGAGTCCGGCATCGGCGACCTCTCGTTGCTCGCACACTGGACGCCAGTCCGGGTGCAGCGTGGCGATTTCAATTTCACCGCGCGTCTCGTCGGAGGCATCAAGCTCCCGACCGGCGACTCGGGTCGTCTCCGCGAGGAAGGCGAGCACAGCCATTCCGACGATGCCGCAGTGGCTGAACCGGAACACGAGGATGAGCCACACGCGCACGGCGGGGAGCTTCACGCAGAGGAAGCACATAGCGAAGAGCCGCACGCTGGCGATACGCATGCCGAAGAGGAGTCGGACCTTCCTCCCGGCGGAGTCCACGGCCACGACCTTGCACTCGGGACCGGAAGTGTGGACGGCATCTTCGGAGCGGACATCCACGCGCAGTGGAAGCGGATCTTTTTCGATGCGGGAATCCAAGTGACCGTGCGCGGCGACGGGGATCATGATTTTGACTACGCGGACGACATCGCATGGCACGCCGCTGTCGGTGCAATCGCGATCCAAGGCGACGATCTGAATGTGGCGGTCGAAGTGCGCGTCTCGGGCGAATCGAAGGGTGAGGACGAGTTCCAAGGCCGGCGCCTGGACGACACCTCGGCAAGCGTGGTCTATGTCGGCCCTCGTGTGATCGGCACGTGGCGGGACCGCCTCGCGGTGGACATCGGTGTGGAATTCCCGGTGATGCGCGAGAACAGCGGCACCATGGTCGCGCCGGATTATCGCATTCGTGCCGGAGTCGGCTGGCAGTTTTAGCGCGCACATTTCACAGACGGAGTAGCGCCATGCGTAGCGCAGGCTTGGAAGCCTGCGCTACGCAAGGTTGCGCGCCCGTTGCGGAGAGAGCGTGTGAAATATGCGGTTTCAGCGCGGCAGCTTTCCAAGCATCGCCGCTGGTTGCCTGGTGACGTTCATGGAATCCAGCGGCAGGCACATGCCGGGGACGGCGGCCCGACAAGGCCGGTCGTCCTTTTGATTTTGGGGCATCCCTTTCACCAGAGCCCAGTCAGCGTCACTCCTTAATCGGTGGACAAACCGCCCCGGTCGAAATAACCACTCGCCCAAAATCCGAACTCAGCACCATGACCGAACTGAACCTCAAAGTAGAAACCGCCGTGAAGGAGCGCTACGCCGCCGGAGCACAATGCTGTGAGCCAGCACTCTGCTGCCCCGTCGTCTATGATCCGAAGTATTTGAAAGTCATCCCGCAGGAGGTGATCGAGCGGGATTACGGGTGCGGTGATCCTTCGCAGTACGTCCGCGAGGGCGAGACGGTCCTGGATCTCGGCTCCGGGACTGGGAAAATCTGTTTCATCGCCAGCCAGGTCGTCGGCCCCGCAGGCCGCGTCATCGGCGTGGACATGACCGACGACATGCTGGAGGTCGCCCGGCGGAACGCGCCGATCGTCGCCGAACGAATCGGGCATTCCAACGTCGAGTTCCGCAAGGGCCGCATCCAGGATCTCGCGCTCGACATCGAGCGGCTCGACGCCGAGTTGAAAGCCAGCCCCATCGCCTCGGCGGACGCATTTTTGAAAGCCAGCGAACTCGCCGACGAACTGCGCGTGAAGCACCCTCTCGTCGCGGATGACTGCATTGATGTGGTCGTCTCGAATTGCGTGCTGAATCTCGTGGAGCCCGCACTCAAGCCGCAGCTTTTCCGGGAAATTTTCCGTGTCCTCCGAAGGGGCGGACGCGCCGTCATCAGCGACATCGTGAGCGATGAGGAAGTGCCGCTCGAACTGCAAAATGACCCCACACTGTGGAGCGGCTGCATCAGCGGCGCGCTCACGGAGCACGGCTTCCTGAAGGCGTTCGAGGATGCCGGCTTTTTCGGCGTCCGCATC
>CAMAUI010000154.1 GCA_945861385.1 Prosthecobacter debontii | reverse complement strand
TCAAAGGCCGCGAGACATGGCGCCCCTTCGCCCCCGCCGTCCTCGAATCCGAGGCTGGTAAATGGTTTCTCGGCATCCCCTCCACCTCACCCTACATGCTCTTCACCGGCACCGTCCGCTCCCACGACCTCCCGGCCATCACCCACGCCGACGGCTCCGCACGCATCCAGACGGTGGATCCCACCTGCGGCCAATTCCACCGCGTCATCGAGTCATTCTTCGCAAAAACCGGCATCCCCATCGTCCTCAACACCTCCTTCAACGGCCCCGGCGAACCCATCGTCGAAACCCCCGCCGACGCCATCCACTTCCTCACCCACTCCACCCTCGACGCCCTCTACATCGGCAACATGCGCGTCACCCGCCGCCCCACCTCCCCGTGAGGACATCAAAGCGACAGGCGGTGAAGATGCCCGTCGGCGAGTGCCCCCATCGGCGGCCTTGCGGCTGGCGGAGGTCACCTTATACGATCACACAGCAGGAACGCCGCGCGAAGCGCGGCCCTTTCGGGTGGAGCACCCGACTCGGGTGCAGTTTCCGGCGACTCGCCGGAAACACCTCGGGGCGGATGGCTGGCTGAAGGCATCCGGTGCCTCTGGGCACCCTGCGTGGGTCGGTGGAGTTGCCCGATTTGGAGAAGGCCAGCATCCGCGTGTGTCCTACTGGACGGACGTGCTGCCGAGGGAGCGGTTGCAGAAGAAGCTGCACGAGGCGGTGCTTTTGGCGCGGGCGCGACCGGCGGAGCGCTCGCCTCCCCCTTCGCCAAACCCTACCTCCCCGGCACCAGCTCGAACAAATACCCCTTCAGATACTCCGTCTCCGGCAGCGTCGTGATGATCGGGTGATCCGCCGCCTGCGAAAGCATCGCCACCTGCCGCAGCGTCCGCCGCGCATCCACGGCCGCCTCATTCACCACCTCCATCAGCGCCTCGCGCGACACATGGTGCGAGCAGCAAAATGTCGCCAGCATCCCCTCCGGCGCCAGCAGCTTCAGCGCGCGGAGATGGATCTCCTTGTACCCGCGGAGCGCATCCCCCAGCTTCACCTTGCTCTTCGTGAAAGACGGCGGGTCCAGCACGATCAGGTCATACCTCGCATCCTCATTCCCCGAGTTCGCCGCTGTGTCCGCCAGCTTTAGAAAATCGAACACATTGCGCTCCGTCACCTCCACCGCCAGTCCGTTGCGCTCCGCATTCCGCCGGATCAGCGCGCAGGCATCGCCGCTGATCTCCACCGCATGCACACGCGCCGCTCCCCCGCGCGCGCATGCGAGCCCAAACGCCCCCTGATTCGCAAAACAATCCAGCACCCGCCGCCCCTTCGCGTGCGCCGCCACCACCCCGTAGCTCTCCGCCTGGTCCAGATAAAACCCCGTCTTCTGCCCGCGCAACAAATCCACCTCGAAGTCCAGCCCTCCGATCCTCATCCAAAACGGCTCCGCCCCCTCCCCCGCCAGCACCGACACGCGAGGCTCCATCCCCTCCGCCGCGCGGATCGGCGCGTCATTCCGCTCCACGATGCATCCCGGCTTCAACACCTCCCGCAGCGCATCCACGATCAGCCCCAGCCGCTGATCCATCGCCAGCGTCAGCGTCTGCACCACCAGGCTCCCACCGTAGCGATCCACGATCACACCCGGAAGCCCGTCGCTCTCGCTCCACACCAGCCGCTGCGCCTCCCCGCGAATGCCCCGCCGCTCACGCCACCGCACCGCCTGCTCGATCCTGCGACGGAAAAAATCCGCATCCAAATCCTGCCTCTGGCGCGAAAACCTGCGCGCCACGATCTGCGACTGCGAATTGAACACCGCGCTCCCCATCAGCCGGTCCTTGCCATCCTTCACCGCGATCACATCCCCGTCCTTCGGCTCACCCCACAACTTCAGGACCTCGCTGGAATACACCCAGTCGTGGCCGTGATAAATGCGCGAGCGTGGTTTGACGACAATCCCTCCCATGAAACCGCGCACCATACCCCCCGCTCATATTCTGTCGAGCGCAGTGGTGTCCTTTGTCCTTGGAAGTAACGGGCGCATCTCGGTTTTTGGCACGCCCATCCGTGCGCCGGAGGCGCAGCAGAAATTAGCCGGGGGTGAAACTCCCCACGCAACTCGCATGCTTCCTGCAAATGCAAGCGGCGCACCCAACCACCATGCCCGCCAACGAGCCAACGCTGATCCATTTGGACTACGAGCAGCCGTCTGCGCCTGTCGCCGACACGGGTGCTTACGAGTTGGGCGCCGAGATCGCGCGCGGCGGGATGGGGGTCGTGTACGCGGCGCGGCACCGCGGGCTGGGGCGGACGGTGGCGATGAAGATCATGCGCGGCGCGGGCTTTGCGAACGCGGAGGAGCTGGGGCGGTTCCGCTCGGAGACGACGGCGGCGGCACGGCTCGACCACCCGAACATCGTGCCCATCTACGAGGTGGGGGAAATTTTCAGCCAGCCATTCTTCACGATGAAGCTCATCGAAGGCGGCAGCCTCGGCCAGCGGCTGAAGGCGGGGCCGCTCCCCGTGCGCGACGCGGCACGGCTCATCGCGAAAATCGCCCGCGCGGTGCAGCACGCGCACGAGCGCGGCGTGCTTCACCGCGACTTGAAGCCGGGTAACATTCTGCTCGACCCGCCCACCGCCGACGCGAGCGTGGGCGAACCGTATCTCACGGATTTCGGGCTCGCGAAATTTTCGGACATGGACTCCGCGCTGACGTGCCCCGGCGACCTCGTGGGCACGCCGGATTACATCTCGCCGGAGCAGGCGCGCGGCTCGCGTGACCTCACGACGGCGTGCGATGTGTGGGCGCTGGGCGTGTTGCTTTACCAGCTCGCGGGCGGGGTGCTGCCGTTCACGGCGCCCACGGCCATCGCGGTGCTGGACCGGGTGAAATACGACGAGCCCGCGCCGCTCGATTGCGACCGCGACCTCGCCACCATCGTCACTCGCTGCCTGGAAAAAGACCCCGCCAGCCGGATGCCCTCCGCCTCTTTTCTCGCCGAGGAGCTGGAGCGGTGGCTGGGCGGCCAGCCCATCCGCTCGCGCCATGTCACGGCGACGGAGCGCGCGTGGAAATGGATGCGCCGCAACCCGGTCCGCGTCGCCGCGGCGGCGCTCGTGTCGCTCTCGGTGCTCGTCGGCAGCGTGACGAGTTTCGTGCTGTGGCAAAAGGCGCAGTCGGCGAATTTCTCGCTCGAGGCCACGCTCGGCACGCTGAACAGGACCAACGACGACCTCGCGAAATCCCTCCGTCTTTCCACCGCCTCGCGCCTCGCCAGCGAGTCGCGCCTGAGCGCCTCGGCGAATTCCCAGCTTGGCCTGCTTCTCGCCGTCGAGTCCGTCGAGACCACGCGGCAGCACGACGGCACAGTGCTCCCGGAATCCAAGGGCGCGCTCTACCACGCGCTCCAGCACACCGGCGGCAGCGAGACGACCGTGAGCGGCGGCGGCCTGCGCCCGCACGAGAGCTACGTCTTTCCAAACCCAAAGGGCCGCTGGCTCATCACCATCGGCATTGTCAGCGAGCGCATCACGGCGATGCTCTGGGACACCACGCTTCCGCCCGGCGCTCCCGCCGCGCATCGCTGGACGCTCGTGGAAAAAGGCGCCGTCATCGTGCGTTGGGACTGCATGTGGCTGCCGGACGGACACCGCTTTTTCAGCGCGGACTTTGAGGGAAATGTGAACGTGTGGGATCTCGCCACGCTCCTCGACGAACAGCCCGGCGGCGACGCCACGCTCGAACGCACGTTCCGCTTCGAGAAGGGCGCGGACTTTCCCGCGCCGGACACCACTCCCTATGTGCGAATCGCCACCGACGCAAAGGGCCAACCCATCGGCCTGCTCCTCGATTGTGAAAATGACAAGACGCCCTTCGCACGGTTCCAGCCCTTCACGCTCGACGGCGCCAGCGCGCCGGGCCGACGGATTGATTTCGACGCCAATATCGCAAAATCCAACCGCCGCGTGGCCACATGCAAAACAGGGCGCTGGTTCAGCTTTTACGATCCCTACGCCGAATCGCCGCCCGCCCTTCTCCGCCTCGAGCCGGACGGCAAATCGAGCGCGCTGCGCTTCGCGCCGTTTGACGACTCGCTCGTGCAGTGCTCCGCCATCAGTGACGACGGGCGCTGGCTCGCCTTCGGTTCGCACGAGGGCAACGTCGCGCTTTACGACCTCGCTGCGGGCGACCTCGCCGCGATTGAAAAAACGCGCCGCATCATCTTCCGCCGCAAAGACGCCACGATGCGAATCGCCTTCTCGCCCGACGCGCGCTGGCTTGTCGCCTGCGGCCTCAGTCCTCTCGCTCAACTCGTCGCACTCGACGGCGAGCCACGACTCCACCGCGAAGTCCGCATCCCCGCCGGAGCCAGCCGCACTTGCGCCTTCAGCCCCGACTCCGCGTGGTTCGCCACCGGCAGTTCCGACGGCATCGTCCGAGCCTGGCACGTCGCCGCGACCGAGGTCACGCCGCCCGTCGAATTCCGCGGCCTCACCGACTCCGTGTCCGACATCCACTTCGGCACCGACATGCGGAGCCTCCACGCCGTTGACTCCCAATCCCGCGCCCGACGCTGGCCCTTCAACGGCAGCCACGCCGGCGCCATCCCGCTCACCAGCGACGGGGACACGGAGCCCATCACCGACCTCGCCGCCTCGCCCGATGGCCGCTGGCTCGCCGCCGCCGGCACCCGCGGCCACCTCACCGCCGCGGTCGCCCCGCTCAGCCCCATCCGCATCTTCGACACCCGCGGCGGCGGCCTCCGCGAACACCGCATCCCCGGCCACCGCGCCAGCACCGGCACCACCTTCAGCACCGATGGCCGCTGGCTCGCCACCACGGGGCGCGACGCATTTGTAAAAGTGTGGGACTTTCCCAAGCTCGCCGCCGCCCTCGAAGCCGGCACCGCACTCCCCGAGCCGCGCATCCTCGAACCCGACCAGGAAACCCGCGACAACAGTCCCCGCTCCATCGCCATCCACCCACGCGGCACCCTCTACGCCACTTGCGGCGACGGCTTCGTATTCGAGTGGGACCTCAACAAACCCACCCCCGAAGCCACCCACCACCACGTCCACTCCATCATGTACCTCCTCCCCGACATCGCCATCTCGCCAGACGGCAACTGGCTCGCCGTCGCCCGCCACGGCGGCGACAAAAAACCGCGCGAAGGCTGGACGCAATTCGGCGACATGGTGCTCCTCTTCGACTGCTCGAAACCCGGCCCGCCCATCCCGCATCTCGAATTGAAAAGCCCCGCCTTCTTCATCGGCAAGATCGCCTTTTCCGCCGACAGCCGCCACCTCATCACCAGCGCCCGCACCGGCACCGCCCCCGCCATCTGGGATCTCACCGCGCCGGAAATCGCCGCCTCCCTCTTCAGCGGCCCCGTGCTCGCCATTCCGCCCCACTCCGTCGCACTTCCCTTTGCGGAAAAAAACGCCCCCATTCCCGCATGGGCCGCACTTGGCGGCAGTGACGGCGCGCTCACCATCTGGAACCACACCCACGGCCCGCTCTCCACCGTCCGCATCGAGACCGGCAGCCCCATCCACACCATCGCCACACTTCCCGGCGGGCGCATCGCCACCGGCAGCCTCGATGGCCGTCTCCGCATCTGGGAGACCGACCTCGACCGCCTCCTGGAAACCGCCCGCACCAGCGCCGGTCGCAAACTCAGCGCCGACGAACGCGCGAAATTCGCCCGATAGCGGACAGGGCACCAGCCCCATTGCCCGTTCGTGATCCCCGTCCCCGCCGCTACGCTCCACGCATGATCTCAGCCAGCGCCCGCCGGCGCTGCCCTTCGGGCAAAGGCTCCGCCCTCTGGCCATCGCCCTCCGCTCGATTCGACCACCAGCACCGGATGACCGCAGCGCGCCTGCCCGTCCGCACTCAGCCGGAACGATGCAGTTGGAGGGCGGAAATCCGCGATACAGCAGGCTTGGAAGCCTGCGCTACACTCAGCGCTGCTCCGTCTGTGAAATATGCGGGCTAGCACTAACCCCGGTGCGCGAGGTGTCAACGGCGGCAGTGCCGGAGGAATAGGGGTCATGGTTTAATGGCGCTCGATTAGCGCGAAAACCTGCGCGCCACGATCTGCGACTGCGAATTGAACACCGCGCTCCCCATCAGCCGGTCCTTGCCATCCTTCACCGCGATCACATCCCCGTCCTTCGGCTCACCCCACAACTTCAGGACCTC
>CAMAUI010000153.1 GCA_945861385.1 Prosthecobacter debontii | reverse complement strand
AGCCTCGGCGACCGAGCCGCGCGCACCCAGGCACAGCACCTCGCCGAATACCGCGTATGGCTTTACGGCGCCGGGGAGGAAAAGCGGCAGACCGAACAGGGCCGCGTCATCCGGCGCGGATTCCAGCGGGAGAAAGTGGCCGAAGTCCTTGCCAGCGGAGGCAAGCTCGACTGGTGGCAACTCCTGCGCTGCCGCGTGCGCTACTTCAACGACGGCGCCGTGCTCGGCACCCGGGAATTCGTCAACCGCATCTTCCAGCACGAGCGCCACCGCTTCGGGCCGAATCGCAAGACCGGCGCCCGCCCGCTCCGCGGCGTGGAGGCCAACGGCCTCTGCGCACTGCGCGATCTGCGGGTGGAGGTGCTCGGCTAGTTTTCAGGCCTGGCGCGCGATGGATCGCGAGCCAGTACGCCGTGGTCGCGGTGAAGAATAGATCCCGCAGGAGGGCGACGGTCGGCGAGGAACCGTCGAGCACCGCACCGAAACACCCGCAGGTAGTCGGCAGCCTGCGCAACATCGCAGTGCCGAGCGCGACGGCGAACATCACGCAAAGCCCGGGAATAGTCGTAGCGGCGGTGAGCGGCGCACGATTGATCACCCAGAGAACGCCAGCAGGCACTTCGATGGGATGAAGCACGCCATCATGATAAGGCGACAAATTTTGACAGATCACACCGCGAGCCGATCGTGCTGTAAGCCTTCCGCATGGCGCGCAGCATTCGAATTGAAACGGCCGGCATTTGAATGGGTGCGAGTGGCGCGCTGATCTTGGGGGTCGCTCTCGCGAAGACTGCCGAAGGTGCCGCCCGAATTTAAACCGGGAAGAAATCAGGCCCAATCCCGGCTGGAAACATGACGGCGGACCTCGTATCCAGCGTTCATGTCCCCGGCTGATCGTTACTCACATCTCCGCCAGACGGCGCTCGTCCGTGAAGGCGGACGCCTGCTGGATGCCCGCGAATGGCCGGAGCACGAACTGCAAGCGTGCTGGTTCGCCGGGCGCTTTGGCCGCGACTTTACGACCACCGACGGGCGCGCGGTACGGGTCGTGCAATTCGGCGTGTGGAACCACGAGGCCGGGCCGGATTTCGCGGAGGCTGCGGTGAGTTTTGACAACGCAAAACCCGTCCGCGGCAGCATCGAACTCGATCCCGACGCGCGCGACTGGGAGCGCCACGGCCATGCCACGAATGAGGATTACAACGGCGTGGTGCTCCACGTTTTCCTTTCCGTCGGCGACGCGGAATTTTTCACCCGCACCGCTTCGCACCGGAATGTCCCGCAAGTGCGCCTGGATGCATCCGCGCTCGACGAGCCGCCGACCCCGCAACCCGAGGCGAAACCCGGCCGCTGTCTCGCGCCGCTCCGCACGCTTCCCGAGGAGCGGGTGCGCGAGGTGTTGCTCGGCGCCGCGCAGTACCGGCTCCGGCGGAAATCGGCGGCGCTTGCGCGGACATCGGAATTGCACGGGCCTGACGAGGCTCTCTACCAGGCCCTTGCCGCGGCGCTCGGGTACAAGTCCAACAAGCTCCCGTTCACCCTGCTCGCGCAACGGCTCCCGCTGCGGCTCCTCCGCGCGGCGAAAGGCGATGCGGACGCCCTGCTCTTCGGTGTCGCCGGATTTCTCGACCAGCGAGACCTCGCCGGCTTCGACGCGCCGACGCGCGGTTACCTGCGCGGGCTTTGGGACCGCTGGTGGCCGCGCCGGGCGGAATTCGAGCGGCTCATTCTCGGAAAATCGCTGTGGAAAATGAGCGGCCAGCGCCCGGCGAACCACCCGCAGCGCCGCCTCGCCGCGCTCGCGCAACTCGTCCGCCACTGGCCGCGCGTCCGCGCGCTCCGCGATGGGTGTGAGCCGGAGGCCCTCGCGAAATTTTGCGCGGATCTCCGCGACGATTACTGGGACCACCACTACACAGTCACCTCCCGGCAATCGGCGAAGCGGATGGCGCTCATCGGCGAAACCCGCGTCACCGAATTCCTCGTGAACGTGTTCCTCCCCATCGCCGTCGGCACCGATCCGCAACGATGGATCACGTTCAAAAATCTCCCCGCCACGCTCTCCAACCGCCGCGTGGATGTGGCCGCATTGCGCCTCTTCGGCGAGAGCCCGCTCGCCGCATCCCTGCTCAAAAACGCCGCGATGCAGCAAGGGCTCCTGCAAATTTACGAGGACTTCTGCCAGCGCGACGCGAGCGATTGCGAGCAATGCCTCTTCCCATCCCAGCTCGCGAAGTGGTGATCCAGCGTACGGCCCGTTGACGTGGCGCCGGCTTTTTCATCTCTTCCCGGAATGCCCGCAGATTTTCACGAACTTCGCGCCGCGCGACTCGCGGCGCTCAAGCTGCGGATGGAGGATTTCGCGGAAACTTTCCACCGCAGCGGCGGCCCCGGCGGGCAGAATGTGAACAAGGTTTCCACCGCCGTCACTGTGCGCCACGCCCCCACGGGCAGGAGCGTCACCGCGCAGGACACCCGCAGCCAGGCGCAGAACCGCCAGCTCGCATGGCTGCGGCTTTTCGATGCCATCGAGAAAACGCGCTCGGACGAGCGCGCCGCCGCCCGCGACGCGCGGGAAAAGGAACGCCGCCGCAAGCGCAAGCGCCCGTGGGGCCTCCAGCAGCGCATCCTGGACTCGAAGAAGAAACGCTCGGCGGTGAAGAAACTGCGGACGAAGGATTGGTAGGAGCGAGGAGGGAAGTCTCGCAGCGGCGACACTCATTCCATCCTTGCGACGGCAACGCGCGCCACTACTCTCCGCCGCCCCGAAGCCGGTGCTTTGGGAAATACAACTCAGCAATTTAAAAACATGGCGAATACCATCCTCGTCGGCGCCCAATGGGGCGACGAAGGCAAAGGCAAAATCATAGATTTCCTCACCGAGACCGCGGACGTCGTCGTCCGCTCGCAAGGTGGCAACAACGCGGGCCACACGGTCATCGTCGCCGGGAAAAAATACGTCCTGCACCTCATCCCGAGCGGCATCCTGAGGCGTGGAAAAATGTGCGTCATCGGAAACGGCGTGGTCATTGATGCCGTGTCGCTCGCAGGCGAGATCGAGGGCCTTCGCAAGCAGGGCATCCGCGTGACGCCGAGGAACCTCATGATTTCCGATTGCGCGCATCTCACGCTGCCATCGCACCGCGCGCTGGATCGCGCAAAGGAGGTCGCGAAGGGCGCCGGAAAGATCGGCACGACGGGCCGCGGCATCGGGCCGACCTATTCGGAAAAGGCCGCGCGCACAGGACTGCGCACGGGCGAACTGCTCAATCCGAAGCGCTTCGCCGCACGGTTGCGCGAGCGGCTCGTGGAGGCCAACCGCCAGCTCAAGGCCATGGGCGCGCAGCCCGTGAACATCGCCGCCGAGTCGAGGCAGTATCTCGCCGCCGCGAAGGTGATCGCGCCTTTCCTCGGCAACACCGTCGTCTTTCTCCACGAGATGCTGGACGGGGAGACGCATGCGCTCTTCGAGGGCGCGCAGGGGACGTTCCTCGACATTGATCACGGCACTTATCCTTACGTCACGTCGTCGAACACGACCGCGGGCGGGGCATGCACCGGCAGTGGCGTCGGGCCAAACCGCATCCACAAAGTCCTCGGCACGATCAAAGCCTACACCACGCGCGTCGGCGAAGGGCCGTTCCCGACCGAGAACCAGGAACTCGGAGATTTCCTGCACGGCCTCGGGCGCGAATTCGGGGCCACGACGGGGCGGGCGCGGCGCTGCGGATGGTTCGACGCGGTGTGCGTGCGCTACGCGGGCATCGTGAATGGCATTGACGAGCTCGCGGTGACCAACGTGGACGGCCTCGACACGATGAAGACCATCAACGTGTGCGTCGCCTACAAGCTCGGAAAAAAGCGCCTCGACCACCCGCCCACCGATCTCGACGCGCTCGCCCGGTGCGTGCCCGTTTACGAGACATTCCCCGGCTGGCAGAGCGACACGACCGCCGCGAAAAAATGGGCGGACCTCCCGCCAAAATGCCGCGCCTACCTGCAAGCCATCGCAAAGCTCAGCAACGCGAAGCTCGGCATCGTGAGCGTCGGGCCGGGCCGGGAGCAGACCATCCTTTTGTGAAACTGGACCGGCCAACCATCGAGTCCGCCCTGGCCGCGCTTTCGGAAAAGCTGCGCGCGGAGGGTGTGACCGGCGAGATGTGCATCTTCGGCGGTGCAGCGATGGTGCTGGCATTCGATGCACGCGAGGCGACACGGGATGTGGATGCCGTTTTCCGCCCTGCGGATACTGTGCGTCGCGCGGCGGCAATCGTCGCGGCCGAACTTTCACTGCCCGAGAACTGGCTCAACGACGGCGTGAAAGGATACGTCTCCGCGAACCAGGACTACGTGGACGACAGGATGCCAAAAGATCTTCCGAACCTCCGCGTCCTGCGCCCGAGCGCGGAGTACCTGCTGGCGATGA
Source organism: Prosthecobacter debontii (assembly GCA_945861385.1). Classification (GTDB taxonomy): domain Bacteria; phylum Verrucomicrobiota; class Verrucomicrobiia; order Chthoniobacterales; family Chthoniobacteraceae; genus SXWH01. The sequence continues at coordinate 1,792 of CAMAUI010000153.1, read as the reverse complement.
AGTGCATGGCTGCCCGTGTCCCCGGCTACGATACGGGTGGAGACCGCGCCGACCTGGAGTTTCTTGCGCGGCATCTTGGACTCGGGAGCGCGGAGCAGGTCCTCGATATCGTCACCCGCTACTACCCGATCGAACGCATCACTGCGAAGACGCGATTCTTTGTGGAGGAAATCATCGGCGGGATGCAAACTTGAGCCATGCCCGGCGCGCAACGAATTCAGAACCTGAAAGCTGTCGGTGAGATCCTCGCTGCTGGCGGTGAGTTCTCGTACGCGCTCCGCGATTTTCTCGATGGCTTCCTTGAAAATCCGGATCCGCAGGCACTCGCCGATGAACCGCCGTTGCTTGCAGAAACCGTTGCGGACGGCGCGCGGCTGGATGCCTACCTCGCTGCGGTTGCCGAGCATTTTTGCCGCATGCACGGCTGGTGCATCCCCGCGTGGACGCGCGAGCCGTGCCGCCATCTCGAAGTTCCGTGGTTCGGGCTGGCCTCGCACGCCGGACGGATGCTGCTGCTCATGGACAGCCCGTCCGCATTCCGCGCACGAAACATTTTTGTGAGCGCCGACGCACTCTCCCGCGCATGATGAAACCCCCGCGCCATATTGCCATCATCATGGACGGCAATGGCCGCTGGGCGAAGGAGCGCGGGCTGCCGCGCTTGAAGGGCCACGAGCGCGGCGCGGAGACGGTGCGCGCGGTCACGGAGGAATGCGTGGCGCTCGGCGTGGAGTTCCTCACGCTTTACGCCTTCTCGACGGAAAACTGGAAGCGGCCCGATGAGGAGGTCGGCGGGCTGTGGGTGCTGCTGGAGCATTTTCTCGCGCAGGAACTGCCGACGATGATGAAAAACGGCGTCCGCCTCCGCGCCATCGGGCGCATCCATGAACTGCCGGAAAGCACGCGGGCGAAGCTCGCGGAAACGATCACCGCGACGTCGGCAAACAAGGCAACCACGCTGATCCTCGCGCTGAACTACTCCTCCCGCATCGAGATCGCCGATGCCGCACGCGCGCTCGCCGCCGAGGCAAAGGACGGCAAGCTCGACCCGGCGGCAATCACGCCCGACACACTCGCCGCCCGCCTTTACACCGCGGAGTATCCCGACCCGGATCTGCTCATCCGCACGAGCGGCGAGATGCGATTGTCGAACTTCCTGCTGTGGCAGCTCAGCTACGCGGAGTTTGTCATCACGCCGAAGATGTGGCCGGATTTTTCGAAGCAAGATCTCCGGGGCGCCATCGCGGAATTCCACGGGCGTGAGCGACGTTTCGGCGGGCTGTAACCGGGCCCGGTGTCTCCGCCTCCCAAGCATCGAATTGCGGGCTTCCCCGCCGCAATTCCTGCATTCATTGTCGCGCGCAGATGGCAAAAGCGCAGACGATCCTGATCGTTGATACCGAGACTGATTTCCTCGAGTGGGCTGCAAAGCAGCTCTCGACGGCGGATCTCCGCACCATCTCCGCGACGCGAGCGGACGAGGCGCTCAGCCTGTACGAGCGCGCCGAGCCGGATCTCGTGATCATTGACACGCACATCCAGCCTTACAGCGGCACCGAATTGCTCTCGCGCATCCGGGCGATTGACGCGAATGCCTGCGTGCTGCTCGTCAGCGAGTCTGGAACGACGCAGGCCGTCATCGAGGCGATGAAATTTGGCGCGTTCGATTTTATCCGGAAGGAGAGCCTCGCATTCAACCTGCGCGTCGTTGTCGAGACCGCGCTGAAGGAGATCGCCGGCGCGCGGGCCGCACGGGCGAGCAGGCCGCAGCTCACCGTCGAGCAGCACCAGG
>CAMAUI010000152.1 GCA_945861385.1 Prosthecobacter debontii | reverse complement strand
GGGCAAGCTTGGCAAACTCCTTTGCGCCCGCGGCACCTGCTACAAGCGCCGGCCCAGCATCGGCAAAGTGGACGGCCCGCAGCCGTGGCCCGCAGCCATTGACCGGGATTTGTGGTACGGCCCCGCGCCAGTGAAGCCGCTCATGCGCAAAAAACTGCACTACGACTGGCACTGGGTGTGGGACACCGGCAACGGCGACCTCGGCAACCAAGGCATCCACCAGATGGACATCGCGCGCTGGTTCATGGGCGAGCAGGCGCTCTCCCCAAAAGTCTGGAGCGTCGGCGGCCGCCTCGGGTACGTGGACGACGGCGAGACTCCCAACACCATGTTCGTCGTGCATGAGTATGAAAAAGCCCCGCTCATTTTTGAAGTGCGCGGCCTCCCGCAGGGGGCAGGCGTAAATAAAATGGACGACTTCCGCGGCAATTCCGGCGTGGGTGTTTGGGTGGATTACGAGAACGGCCACATCGAAGTGCCCAGCTACACCGGTGCCGCCGCATTTGGCAAAGACGGCAAAATGATCGCGCGCTGGGGCAACTTCCCCGCGCCAAAAGACGGCGACCCGGGCAAGCCCGACACCAGCGGCCAGACCTCGCACCACGAAAACTGGATCGCCGGCATCCGCGGACGCAAGCCCGCCGCGCTCAACGCCGAGATCCTCGAGGGCCACCTCAGCAGCGCACTCTGCCACACGGGGAACATCTCCCACCTTTTGGGAAAAAAGCAGGCTCCCGGTGCGATCCTCGAAAAAGTCAAAGGCAACAAGGAAGCCGCGGACAGCTACGAGCGCATGGCCGGGCACTTGAAAAAGAACGGCATCGAAATCGAGAAGGACCAGCTCACGCTCGGCGAATTCCTCACCATGGACCCCAAGACCGAGAAATTCACCGGTAACGCCGAGGCCGACAAACTCCTCACCCGCGAATATCGCGCGCCATACATCGTTCCGGAGAAAGCGTAGCGGGCCGGGACCTGCACGAATGGCGAGCGCCGATCGGGCGGGTGATGCGGTGAGGATTGCAGGTGACAGGCGGGGCGGGGCATGCACATTTGCGCGGCAATGCCGGACGAGATCGCTCCGCATATCAAATCGCCGCGGCTGTTCAGCCTGTTTTTCTGGCTGCACTGGCGGAGTTTTGTCGCGCGCATGGCGAAGTCGCGGCGGGATTCGCCGCTGCTGGGCTGGGTGCTCGCGGCGTTTATCGCCGGGTATCTGGTTTTCGGGTTTCTGCTGTTCACGGCTGGGCTGAATTATTTGTACCGGTTTGCATTGATCGGGAGCATGCTCGCGGAGCGGATTCTGTATCTGGTCTTCGGGTTCTTTTTTGTGATGCTGGTGGTGTCGAATCTGGTCATCGGGTATTCGACGTTGTTCAAGAATCGTGAGACGGAGTGGTTCCTGTCGCTGCCGGTGAGGCACCGGGATGTGTACCGGTGGAAATTTATCGAGGCGCTGGCGGTTTCCTCCTGGGCGCTGATTTTCCTGAGTGCGCCGATGCTGGCGGCGTACGGGGTGGTGCATGAAGTGGGGTGGAGGTTCTATGTGTTTGTGGCGCTCGGCTACGGGCCGTTCGTGGTGATCCCGGCGGTGGTGGGCTCGTGGCTGATTCTTTTGCTGGTGCGGGTGCTGTCCCGATCGTGGGTGAAATGGGTGATGATGGCGATGGGTGTGCTGATCCTGGGGTGGGTGATTCTCGCTGTGAAACCGGTGACGGAGGAGGAGGCGAGCGGGGTGTCGGAGGCGCTGCTTTTTCCGAAGCTGATGCGGGGAACGCGGGTGGCGACGAATGTGTATCTGCCGAGTGCGTGGCTGGCCGAGGCTGTGAAGTCGTGGAGTGTGGAGGGGCTGTGGCGATGGGGGGTTTTCTACTTCCTGCTGCTGCTGAGCTACGCGCTGTTCGGGCTGTTGCTCGCATTCGATGTGGGAGGGCGTGTGTATTACGGGAGCTGGTCGTCGGCGCAGAGTTCGCGCGCGGAACGCTTCCAGCGGGAGTCGCTGGCGAAGCGCTCGCGCGGGCGGCGGCGCTCGGTGCTGGGCTGGCTGCAGGGGCTGGTGCGGCCGCTGTCCCCGAGGATGACGGCGCTGGTTTTCAAGGATGTGAGAATTTTCTGGCGCGATCCGGCGCAGTGGACGCAGTTCATGATTTTTTTCGGGCTGCTGTGCATCTACGTCGCGAACCTGCGGAATGTGGCGTTTGAGTTCAGGCAGCCGTACTGGGAGACGGTGATCAGCCATCTCAATCTCGCGGCGAGCGCGCTGACGCTGAGCACGCTGACGACTCGTTTCGTTTTCCCGATGTTCAGCCTGGAAGGGCGGCGGGTGTGGATTCTTGGGCTTTCGCCGGTGGGGCTGCGGCGTGTGGTGTGGCAGAAGTTCTGGATGAGTTTCATCACCGCGTCGGTGATCACGGTGTCGCTGATGATCGTGTCGGCGGTGATGCTGCGGCTGCCGTGGTGGCGGGTGGCGTATTTTGCGGTGACGATCGCGGTGATGAGCGCGGCGTTGAGCGGGCTTGCAGTTGGCTTCGGCGCGCTGTTTCCAAATTTCAAGGAGGACAATCCGTCGAAGATCGTGAGCAGTTTTGGCGGGACGCTGTGCCTCGTGATCAGCTTTTCCTACAATGCGCTCACGGTGATTCTGCTGGCGCTGCCGGAGATGGTGGCGGTGACGAAGCGCGAGCTTCCGTTTCCGTGGTGGCTCACGCCGGCGATTGCGGGGGTGATGAGCGCGGTCATGATCGTCGTCCCGATGTTTCTTGCGATGAAGCGCGTGAAAAATCTGGAAATGTAAACGCGGAGCCGTTAATGGCGGAAGCGTAGCACCGCCGCCATGACTGAAAGACCGCGTGAACAATTTCTGGAACTGCCCGAAGGGGAAACGCTCTCGACCGAGCGCATTGATGAGCAGGTGCATCTCGCCTCCCAGCACGAACAGACGCTGAAGCGGCAGCTCGAGGTGGTCGAGCGGCAGAAACGCGAACTTGAGGAGCTGGGGCGGCGGCAGGATGCGCTCAATGTGGGGAAGAGCGACATGGTGGACAAGATCACGCGCGCGCTCGTGGTGCTGGAGAGGGAAGTGCTCGAGGCGAAGAAACGGATGGAATTGTTGCAGGGGATCCAGGATTCGTTTTCGCAGCATGTCGAGGTGCTGGAGGGGCTGAATCCGAAAGACTGGGAGGGATTGGACATCTCGAGGGAATTGACGCGGGCGCTTGGATGTGTGGACGACGCAAGGGCTGAGTACGGCAAGTCGTTTCCAAGAATCAGCGCCGGCATCGGGCACGATGGCTCCGGGGCGGACTCCGGCGACCATGCGGCGGATCATGGCTCGGGCGATGCAAAGGATTTTGTGGGATGGGTGAAAATCGGGCTCGCATTTTCGCTGCCGCTCATTGTTTTCGGAATTGTAGTCCTCGTAGTCCTCGTCAGCCGCTTCAAATAACCGATGTTCCGCCGTCCTGATCGCAAACCAGAAACACCAATTGACCGGCAGAAGAAGGCGCTCGAATCCCATGCGGCGGCAATCAAGGCGCAGTTGGAGAAGGCTCAGCAGTTCAAGGAAAAGGCGCCGGAGTTGCGCGCGAAGGCCGAGGAGCGCGAGCAGCGCGAGCATACTTCGCGTTACCATCGCCCGGTCACCGTCGAGGGGCCTGCTGATTATCGCTATGACTTGTATGCGGGGAGGGAGGCGGTGAGGCCCCGCAAGCTTCGCAAGGAACGGAGCAAGGCCCCGCTGCTGACGTTCGTGCTTTTTGTGACGCTCGTGTGCGTTCTGTATTATGCCGTTCGCACCCTATGGCACGGGTGAATCCTCTGCGTCGTGAAGTGAGGGCGGGTGCGCTTGCGGTGATGATCGAGCTGGATGCGGACGGACGGTTGCGCTCGGTGAAGCTGCCGCGGAAAATTCCCGCAGACTTGGACGCGGGCGATCTCTCGGGAGTGATTGGGGAGCTGGAAAAATGCGAACTCGCGCAGGATGCGCCGCCTTTTCTCGCGAAGGCGTGGGAGGTGATGCGCCGCATCCCGTGGGGATCGGCGATCACTTACCGGGAACTTGCGTCCGCCGCCGGGAGCCCAGGTGCGAGTCGCGCGGCGGGGCAGGCGTGTGCGCGAAATCCGCTGCTGCTCGTAGTGCCATGCCATCGTGTGCTGGCGGAGGATGGGCTCGGTGGCTTCGGCTGCGGGCTGGCGTGGAAGGCGAAGCTCCTGGAGCTTGAGACGGAGCGCCGGCCTGCTATGAGAAGGCGGAGCAGCGCATCGTCGCTTATCGCGCCTTGCGCCGCGCCGGGCACGACATGATCCCGCACGCCCGCCGCATGGCGGGAAGACCCATCCCCCGCAGGTCCGTCGCGACATCGCCCTTTCGCTGCGCGACATTCCGGCGGAGCGAACCGCGGACAATTTCGTAAAACTCGCCAGGCTCTGCGGCACCACCGACAAAAACTCCATGGAGGCCATCGGGCTCGGAGCCGCCAAACAGGAGAGCCAAATCTGGACGGCCATCAAACAAGGTCTCAAGCCCGGGACGCCCGCGCAGTGGCCGGACAACTTCGTGCGCCTGACCTGGCGACTCAAGGGCAAGTCATCCGCCGACATCATCGAGGGCGCATTGGATACAGATTGGGCGGGGGTGGCCTGCGCTGCCGCACGGGATGGCGTGTTCATACCAGATTTTCTGCGGCACGCTCAGATAGTCCCGACGTAAAGCGATTGACGCTATTACGGTGAACCAGTAGAGAGCGCGCATGAAGCCGCTTCTGCTTCGCGTTAGGAATGAAACACGCGCCACAGCCATCGCGGTTGTCTCGATTTTCGTATCGCTCATCACACCGACGTGGAGCGAAGACGTTCTTTACCAGGCCAAGTACTACCGAAATGTAGAACTTGTCCGCGCCGCGCCCGGAAACAAAGTCATCCTGAGAGGTGCGACGACCAGTAACAAGTTCGGTGCCAACACTTCTGCCAACGGCATAGTGACGGTTCCTTGGTTGTCGCTCTCCGTAGACTTCCGCCGCCAGCACGCAGCGGAATACAAAGAACTGCTAAAGAGCGAAGTGGAAATGGCGGAACTCATCCGCGCAATGGCTGACCCGGCGTGGAAAGAGAAGGTAAAAGCCCGGATTAAGAGCATGAAGGAAGTCGAAACCAACTTGCCCGCGTTTCGAGACAAGCTCATATGGATTGAAGGTGAGTTGGAAGTTTCGTCCTACTACGGGTCTCGCTACGACGGTGCTCAGGAAACACATTTCGCGTTCAAGATTGAAGGAAACGGCACGAGAGCTTATCTTTATATGAGCCGAGAATTTGCGGAGGACGTGCGAAAGCGCGCGCTTGCGAGCGGTAAAGTAAAGGTGCTGTGTCTGGTGGAAATTCGCACACGGCGAACTTACACGAACGACTCTAGCATTTACGCTGAGCTTTACGAAGCGCGCCCTTCGCTCGACTGAGCGCGGCGGGGCTGATGACGACCGAGCAGGCCGCAAGGCGACGCGAATGAGCGCGACCTACTGGGAAATTATCGCCGACCAACTGCGCGCCGCTGGATGCCGCAAATTTCCGTGCATCGCGTGGCGCAGCTTTGTCGAGGATGGCGCCGGGGCGAAATTAACGCGTGCAAGTCCGGGGGGCGGGGGGTATCGAATGCGGGCGTGAAAACTGTGTCCGCTCTCCCGCTGTTGGCATCTGCGCTTGTCATTTAACCGTGAACGATACCAACACGCTTTTCTTTCTCCACCGAGACGGCGCACAGACTGGGCCTTTCACTATCGGCCAGCTACGTTCCATGTGGCAGAGTGGGAGCATCACGGCACAAACGCTATACTGGTTTGAGGGCGCACCGGAATGGCATCCGCTCATTAACATTCTGCGACTCCTTGAACCTCCCGCCGCCGTCGCTTCCGTAGCGACTCCGCAAATTACCATAGCACGCTACAACACGCGGACGGGCCTTTTCACTGGCACGACTCTGCTTCTCGTAAAGCTCGCGGTGCAGGCAATCCAGAGTCTCGGTTGGAAAGTTGAAAATGCGAATGAGTCTGTGGGCATTATTACGTTCGAGACAGGAATTAGCTGGGGATCGTGGAGCGGTGTTTCTTGTTCGCTGAGTATTCAGGAGGTTGGAGAGAATACTTTCCGCGTCATTGTGAGGTGGACCCCGAAAATCGGGCCAGGGGCTAAGCTATAAAATGGCGGTGGGAGGCGTGTTCAAACACAACACAACGAACCACCAAAAAATGAAACAAAAACGGAAGCGGCACGAAGCCGCATTTAAGGCCCGCGTCGCTCTTGAG
>CAMAUI010000151.1 GCA_945861385.1 Prosthecobacter debontii | reverse complement strand
TTCGCGCTGATGCTGTGCGCGCCCGCGGTCGCGGTGGTCCACGTAAAGATGAATGGCGCGGTGGTGACCTCGGCGATCTTCGCGGCGCCGTCGAAGAATTCCACTTTTGAAATGTAGCCGTCCGTGTCCACCGCATCCGCCGCGAGCGTGATGGCCGCGGGCAGCGCGAACGTTGCACCGTTGAGCGGCGCGAGCAGCGTGATGGCGGGCGGGGAATTGTACACACTGGCCGCGCCCGGCGAGATGCCGCTCGCAAACCAGTTCGCCGAGTCGTCGGCGGGTGCAAGGGAGCTCTGTCTTTGGAGCGAGGAACCGCCGCCAGCGGCTCCCGTGGGCCACGGGCCAACGTCGCTGAAGCGCACACTATCCACGATCACATAGGGGATGATCGTCTGCCCCGTCCCGTTCACGTAAGGCGGCATGGGCTTCCGGAGTTCGATCCGCTCGCCGCCGTTGTCGAGCATCCCGGCATAGGGCCCGAAAATCTGCACCGCCGCAGGCACCTGGTATTTTGTGCGGAACACCGCCGGATCAATCCCGACAATTAGCGCATACCCTCCCGCGGGGATGCTCATGCCGCCGGGGAAGTTGAAGCTGATGCCGTTGATCTGCCACGTGTTCGCGGGATTCGCCGCATCCCACAAATTGACCGCCGCGCCGCTGATGTTGCGGATCTCGACGAACTCGTCGTAGCCCGCGGGCGGGTTGTACTGGATTTCGTTGATGACCAGCGGGCCGATCAATGGCCCTGAGTTTTCGGAGCCAAACGTGCGCGCGCTCTGCGCCAGGAAGGACTCGTAGCCGAGGCTGTTCAGGAATCGGCCAAACGACACGTTTTGGTCCGCCGCCTGAAACTCGATGCCGTGCGCGTAGCCAGTGAGGTTGCCCGCGGCATCGCCGGAGAAAAGATAGAGCTGCCCGCCGTTTTGATTGAGCGCGAAGCTCGTGCCGCCGCCGGGATTGAACTGCGCCTCGCTGAACGTGGCGTAACCGCCCGCCGCGATCATCGTCCCCGTGGGGATGCGGTATTTTTTCGGAACGGAAACCGAATCGCTGAGCCACCAGTCACCGATGGCCGCGGCGGAAGTAGAAGGATTGAACAATTCAATCGTGTCGGTGAAAGGCGCGGCGGAGTTGGTGAGGATTTCGTTGATGAGGACGCCCGCGATGCTGTCCGCCGGGTCGTCTGCGCCGGGCGAGCCGCCGATGTTTGCGCTCGCGCGCCACGAGAGCGCGTTGCCGGGGTCGGTGTGGATCGCGGGAGTTCTTGCCACGACGGAAAAGCCCTGCCCGTCCGCGGAGATCGGCCACGGAAGGATGTCGTCGTACACGAAATTCATTACTTGCGCGCCGATGCCATCAACAAGCGTGAGGCGCTCGCCGGAATTACTAAGCCTCCCGGTGTAGATGCCGTTGAGAGTCCGGCCGGGATAGCGCGCGGCGAACGCAGCAGCGTTGGGTGCGATGACCCAAAAGGAACCGGGAGCGAGCGTCGAGCCGAGTGGAAAAGTGTATGTGATGCCGTTCGTGAAATTCAGCCCGCCGAGGTCAATCGTGGTGCCGCCAATGTTTTTGAATTCCACGAACTCGTACTCATCACCATCAATCGCCCCATTGGGCAGCGGGTGGTAGTGGGCCTCCGTCATCACGAGCTTTGTATAGTCCTGGGTGACGAAAAAGGTGGCCTCGTTCAATGCGCTCCAATTGCCCGCATTGAGCACGCGGGCGCGCACGGTTCTCGATGCGTTGATCGCGATTGGACCGCTGTACGCGGCCGCCGTTCCCGCCACCGCGCCGCCGGTCAGACGCGGATCACTGCCGTCGAGCGTGTAGTAAATCGTGCCCGCCGGCCCGGTGAAAGTGACGTTGAACCCTCCCGGCACCGATCCGCCATGCTGGTTCATCTCCGCCGGCTCGACGGGCCACCACCCCGGGCGCGCCCGGAGCTGCGCGATGAGCGCGGCGCTGCGCTGGGGAAAAAAGGTATTTTTCAGGTAGTTCCATTCGTTCACCCATTCCTGATCGCGGTCCCACGGGAGCGCCGCGACGCTTGAGCCGGGCTGCCAGCGGGCGGTTTCCGCGATGATCGCCGTGAAAATCTCGTTGATGCGCGCGTCGTAGAACGCGCCCGCGACCGCCGGCGTGAGTGCGCCGCCATGGAAGCAGTGCTTGTAGGCGCGGTCGCGGAACAGCACGCGAAATTCCTCGTGGTTCATCAGCGTGTAAAAAAACCCGTCCGGCACATTCTGGTCGGTATTGTTGGCCACGATGTCCTGAAGGGAGATGTCTGAGTCCTGCTGGAAAAATTTCCAGCCTCCCTTGTCGGGCAGCTTCGGGCCGGCGGCAGCCCAATTGCGTTGGGGCCACCAGTCCCAATCGTTGCCGGCGTAGTAACTCTGCACCATGTAGTCGGCGAGGTTGGTCACATCCACCCAGCGTTTCGCCTCGGTGTAGTTGCCCAACGAATTTTTCAATGAATTCCACGGAACGGTCCACACATCGCCGTTGCCATGATTGCTGCCCGTCGTCGCCCCGCCGGTGAAATGGAAGTCCTCGCCCGAACCGGGGTAGTAACTCGCCATGAAGTCCTCGTCCGCGTGCTCGTGGACGTGGTAAATGCCGCGATACTCGCCGTTGAGGTAAAGATGCACCTGCCGCCCGCGCTTGCCCGGCTGGCCCATGCGGATCTGCATCTCGTCCATCCAAAGATTGCGCATGAGCTGCGCGTCGCCGCTGCGGGTCACCGATGGCGAGCCGTAGGGCACGGGCGGATTTTCAGCGGTGCCAAGCCAGTAGAAAGTGTCATGCGAGTGCGAGCGCAGACGCAATTCCTTGAACTCCACCGCCGCGCTGTCGGGCGCCGTCGAACCCACGGCAAAGACGGGGTAATCGAGCTTCGCGTCGCCGTATTGCAGGCGGAATTTCGCCGCCATGCTCAGCTTCGGCGATCCGAGGCTCGTAGTGCCGGTGGCGTTGATGCCGCAATTGATCTGGAAGCCGGCCTCCACCCCCGCCGGGTTCATCAGCTCGATGGACCCCTCATTTTCCGAGGTCGAAAGCCCGCTCGGCAAAATCACCGAGAGTGACGGCAGCGCGAGCAACGCATCATCCAGCAGGGGGCCGTAGGTCGGATGTGTCGTGATGGATGTCACCAAATTTGACTGCCCCGTGACCGCCGTCGTCGGCCCGGCCGTGCCGTTGATGAAAAGATACGTGTGCGTATTTACCGGCGCATAGGCCGCCTGCGCGTTCACCGCGATCGCGCGGACGATGCGGGAGCCGCGCTTCGTGCCCGTCGTGTCCGGCGAGATCGAGATCGGCCCCACATAGACAGTGCCGGTCCCCGCCGTGGGCTTTGTCCCGTCGAGCGTGTAGCGGATCGTCGAGCCTGGCGCGCTCGCTGTCAGCGTGAGCGAAAAATTTGCCGAATACAAACCGCGCTGCTGCGAGAAGCTGACGGCGTTCTGCCCGTAGGTTGTGAGCGCCGAATTCGCCGCGCCGGGCGTCGGCGTGAGCAGGTAACCGAGCTGGGTGCCCGCGGCGTTGTAGCCGTAGGTGACATTCGGAAATTGCTCCGGCGGATTGATCTCACTCGCGACGGTCACGCCATCGGGCTTCACAAGCAGAATGCGTTCGCCGCTGCCGCTGAGCGAAAAATTCGTGTGAAGCTGCGAGGAGCCGCCGGGCGGGGTCCCCCGGCCATCCGCGAAGACGACGAGGTAGCCGTTTGCGCCGATCACGCGGGATGGGAACTGCCACTTCGTGAGATTGTCAGGGTCGTCGGTCAGGTACCAGCCGGCGATGTCAATGGACTGCGCGAGAGTGTTGCGAATCTCGATCCAGTCCTGCGGCACGAGCGCCTCGTCGGTCAGTCCCGTCGTGTTGCCGGCGAGGAACTCATTGATGCGGAGCTGGGGCGCGGCCACCGGCAATGTAAACGCCGTCTCGACGAAAAGCCCCGCGAGATCCGTCGCCCGCAACCGGATTGAAATGCTCGTGATGCCGGTTGACAGCGTCTGCGCGAATCGCAGTTCCGAGCCACTCACAACAAAGAGCGCATTGTCCGTGCTGCCTGCGCCCCCCACCAATGAAAACGTGTGCCTGTCGAACGAATCCTGATCGGTGGCCCCGAGATTTCCCGCGAGCATTCCAGGCACGGAAGCGGCACCCACTGTCGTCGTATCGAGCGTCACCGCCGTCGGCGCGTGCGGCGCGGCGACCGTCACGCTGAACACCTTCTCGATGAAACGGCTCGCCGCCGCCGCATCCTCCGCCCGCACGCGGATCGAATACACGGTCCCCGGCGGCACCCCGGAAAAGTCGAACGGCTGCGGCAGGAGCTGCATCCCCGAGACCGTGAACTTCGCATTGTCCGTCGCACCCGTCCCGCTCACCAAAGTGATCGTATGCGAAACGGGCGGCGACTTGCCATCCGTCACCGCGAACGTCCCGACGGCTGCCGTCTGGCTCGGGAAAAACTGCGCCGGGGTCAGCGTGACATCATCGGGGGTCGGCGGGATGGTCACCCGCTCGAGCGTGAGCGCCTGCCAGATCGGATCGCGGTTGCCGCCCTCATTCTGGCCGAAGAAAGTGCCCATCTCGACGAGCACCTGATTGGTCTGCGCCGTGAACTGGTAGGTGTACAGCGTCACGCGATTCACGGAATAGGTTTGCCCCGGCGACGCGCCGAGCGACGAGACCTCGTCCACGGCGTTCTGCCCGTTCACGCGGATGTCCCACTTCCGATCCTCGAACCCATTCGCGCTAAATAAAACCTGAAGCTTGTAATCCTCGCCCGCCGTCACCGCGAGCTGCGCGCTCAGCTTGTCCGCACCCGACGCCCATCGGATGTCATGGAGGATTTCCTCCAGCTCATTCGCATCCGCAGAGGCGCCAAACTCGGGCCGGTTCTGCCAGGGCGTCACATTGTTCGGGCCATAGAGCACCGCGCCGACGATCGTCTGCGTATCCGGGATGAACTGCACTCCCGCCACGGTGCGCACCGGATCATTCGCGGAGAAATTGATCGCGTAGATCATCTGCCCGGCGAGATCGAGATCCTGCGGCCCGGTCACCTGCGAGACGGTCCCGAGCGTCACAGCCGTATTCGCCCTCACCGCAGGGACGATGAAACCAAGCAGCACACCCAGGAGGAGGCGGGCAAACGTGGCAGGCCGGTGAGAACGCATGGGGGCCTAGAATGACGCCGATCCTCGATTTGGCAAAGTGAGTTTTGGGATTTCCGGGGGTGACGGGCGCATCTCAGTTTTTGGCAGGTCGCCCTCTTACTCTTTGTCTTGCTCTTGCTCTTGCTCGCAGCGCGTTGAGTTCGCTCAACACAGCAGCCCGGCCGTTGCATGACTGCTGGAACTCCCACGAACCCGCCCGCCCGCCCATGCACCCAGGCCCGAGCAAGCTGTCTCCGCGCACCGGCATCACCTGCCCCGACAGCTCGCGGCGCTCACCCCGCCTCCCGGAAAATAAACCCCTCACCCCGCCACCGCATCCAGCGGGCTGCGCACCCCATTCGCCGTCGGCGCAAGATAGCGCATCGTCGTCTCGATCTGCGAATGTCCCATCGCCTCCTGGAGATTGCGCACCGGCGCACCGCTCTCGTGCGCGTGTGTCGCATAGCAGTGCCTCAAAATGTGCGGCGTCACCCGGCCAGCCAGCTCCGCTTTCGCGGCAGCCGCCCGCACGGCCCGCTGCACATTCACCTCGTGCATCCGCCAGCGCACACGCTCCCCCGTGCGCGGATGTACTATCGCCGCGTGCGATGGGAACACCCAAGCCCACGCCCCCGTCAGCGCCTGCCGCGGCGACTTCTTCGCCAGCAGCCCCGGCATCGCCACTGGCAGCCCCGCCGCCACGTCCGCCTTCCACACAGCGCGCGCCGTCAGCAGTTGCGCGGACATTTTTTCCACCAGCACCAGCGGCAATTCCACCACGCGATCCTTCGCTCCCTTCGCCCCGCGGATGAACAGCCGCCGCCCCGGAACATCCACGTCCTTGAGTCGCAATTCCAGCGGCTCCGTCACCCGCAACCCCGCCCCGTAAAGCAGCAGCGCCACCAAGCGCGTCGGGTAGCCGCACACATCCTCGACCGCAGCCAGCAGCGCCCGCGTCTCTCCGACACTCAGTGCCTTCCGCACATGCTCCGGCCGCCGCGCCCGAACCCCTTCGATTTCCCCGACCTGCACCTTGAGCACCGCCTTGTAAAAGAACATCAGCGCGTTCATCGCCTGGTTCTGCGTGCCCGCTGCGACACCGCGCCGCGCTTCATCCGTCAAAAATCTTTCGATTTTCTTCTCCGGCGCCCAATCCGCCGGGTATTTG
>CAMAUI010000150.1 GCA_945861385.1 Prosthecobacter debontii | reverse complement strand
GCAGCAGCAGCAGCAGAAACAAAAGGATCCGCAGCCCCGTCAGCACCCACCGCCGCCAGCGCGAAATCAGGTCCCGCACATTCCACCAGTACGAAAACCACGCCAGGGCGACCAGCACCACGCAAAGCGCCACGACCCACTCCAGCCACGCCTTGTTCCGCAGCACGAAATCAATGCCGCCCACCCGCGACGCCTGATCCATCCGAACCCCGCACAGCTTCAGCAGAAATTCCGTCACGGCGAAAAAACGATGCACCCACCGCGCGCGGAATCATCCGCCGGATCGTGCGGATGGGCATTGTGCGATGGGATTGCCGGCATCATGAGTTGGTTGCGCCCCGAGACATGCACAACCGCCGCCTGCTTGGGAAGCGCGGGATGATGCCGCGGTTCCGGTGCGGGCATGATTCAGCTCGGCACCTCCCGTTCCCGCAGTGCTCCCGCACCCAAAGGCTGGCGTTGCGAGGCGGGATGCTGCACACACATTCGTCCAGATGCTCATTTCGGCCACACTCTCCATCACAGCACACCACCCCGGCGCGGGGCCCGCTCGCTTCGCAACCTTTTAAGCCATGCGCCTGCCAGTCATCGAGGGAATCATCCGGCGGCGCATCCTTCTAAATTACCGGGTGGATCCGCGCGTGATGCAGCCGCTCCTTCCCCAGCCATTCCGGCCAAAGCTGCATGCCGGTTTTGCCATCGTGGGCGTGTGCCTCATCCGGCTCGAAAAAATCCGCCCGCTCGGCTGGCCTTCGCTCATGGGGATCGCGAGCGAAAATGCCGCGCATCGCGTCGCCGTCGAGTGGGACGCGGGCGCTGAGACGCGCGAGGGCGTCTTCATCCCGCGCCGCGACACCAATTCACTGCTCAACCACTACGCTGGTGGCCGCATTTTTCCCGGCGAGCATCACTTCGCGGACTTCACAGTGCGCGACCGCAACGGGCACATCGGGTTTCGCATGATCTCCCACGACCGGCTCGTGAAAACCGAGCTTCGCGCCTCGGAAGCCACGGTACTCCCGCAAGGATCGGTCTTCGCGTCGCCCGCCGAGGCCTCGGCTTTCTTCGAGCCGGGCTGCGTCGGCTGGTCAGCTTGCAAGGACCCACAGCACCTCGACGGACTGCGGCTCAAGACCTACGAGTGGGCTGTCCGCCCGCTTGCAGTCGAGATCGTGCGTTCCAGCTTCTTCGCCGACCCCACGATGTTCCCGGCGGGCAGCGTGGAATTCGACCACGCGCTCCTCATGCGCGACATCCGCCACGAATGGCACAGCGAGGGCCGGATGCTCGTGCGTCCGTCGCGCTCGATCCAGGCGTAGCCGCAAACGCGCGCGGTGATTCATGGTGGGGTCCGGAAAGTGGCGCAGATTTTGAAAATGGGTGCGTCGCGCTCAAAATTGAGCATTCCATCAATCGCTTGCCGGCACGGGTTACTTTCCCTCGAAACAATAAAGCACGCCGTCCTCGGCCCCAATGACGACCGCTCCGTTTCCGACCGCAGGGCTGCCGGTGATCTTCGCACCGATCTCGTAGTTCCACCGCTCTTTGCCATCGGCGAGGTTCACGCAGTAAAGCCGCCCATCGAGGCTTCCGACGATGATGCCGCCATCGCCGCACAGCACCGGGGAGCTGTCCACGTCGCCCTTCGTCGAGAACGTCCAGCGGGCCTCGCCTTTCGCGCGGTCAATGCAATGCAGGCGCTTGTCGCGGCCGCCGATGATGACGCTTTCCGCACTGAGCGCCGGCGATGAATAGTACGCAAAATTCCGCGCGTGATAGGTCCAGAGCGTGGAGCCGTCCGCGGTGTCGAAGGCAAAAACTTTCTTCGCCTCGTTGCCAAAATACGCCTGCCTGCCATCCGCGGCGGCACTGCCGGGAATGTAGGCTCCGGCCTCGATCTTGCGGACCTCCTTGCGATCCTTCAGCGAGACGACGTGGAGCAGCGAGTCACACCCGCCGAAAAGCGCATGCCCGTCGGACGTGACGGCGGGAGTGCTGTTGATGAAATTTTCCGTCTCGACCTTCCACAGCATTTTGCCGGTCGCGGCGTCGAGCGCGTAAAAATTGAAGTCGTAGCTGCCCACGAGGATCCACACCGAGCCGGAAGCCGGATCCTTGCACCAGCTCGCTCCGGCCATGATTTTGTCGCCCGTCTCAAACGCCCACTTCTTCGCGCCGGTGGCTGCGTCGAGCGCGTACAGTTTCCCATCCGCCGCGCCGATGTAGAGCACTCCGCCGAGCACCAGCGGCGTGGCCTCGATCGCGCTGCCTGTGGAAAAGGTCCAGGCCGGTTTCCCGTCCGCAAGGCCGAGTGCATGCACCTTCCCGCTCCCATCGCCAAAAAACGCGCGTTCGCCGACGATGGCGGAGCCGCCGTTGATCGCGCCGCCCGCCTTGTACGACCAGCGGAGCCGCGCCGCGGCGGGAGCCGGCCCGGCCGCACGCCCCTGCAATTGCGGATCGCCGCGGTGCATCGGCCAGTCCGCGGCGCCGCCCCGCGAGATCGCGAGGAATGCGAGCAAAGTCGCTGCGACACCACGGCGTAAAAGGCCGCCACAGCATCCCGCGACGGTCCCGGTTCCACACTCGATCAATCGGTCTGGCGTTTTCATTTCAGCGGCTCAGCAGCGACTCGTAAATCCCCGCAAAATCCGCAGGCGTGACGTTGCGCGGGTTGAAGGCTGCGGTCCACTGCTGGGAGGCTTCCCCGGCGAGCGCGGGGATGGCCTCCCGCGTGACTCCGAAATCACCCAGTGGCGCGGAGAGCCCGGCGAGGCGGAGCATTTCCCCGAGCGCCGAGGCGAGCGCCTCCACATCCCGCAAACCCACGACGCGGCAAAGCTCCCCGTAGCCCTCGGCAGCGGCGGGTTCGGCGGCGTTGAAGCGGACGATGGCCGGCAGCACGAGCCCGACGGCATGGCCGTGCGCGATGCCATGCCGCGCGGTGAGCGGGTTTGCCGCGCTGTGCGCCGCACCGAGCATCGAGCACTCGATGGCCATCCCGCCGTACGCAGCACCGAGCTGCATCCGGCTCCGGGCATCGAGGTCCGCGGGATTTGCGAGGACGCGCGGGAGCGCCTCGAAGCACAGCCGGAATGCCTCGCGGGAAAAAATCGCGCTCATCGCCGTGCGCTTGCGGGTGACGGCGCTCTCGACCGCGTGCGACAGCGCATCAAGCCCCGTGCAGGCCGTGACACGCGCGGGCTGGCTGAGCGTGAGCTCCGGGTCGAGGATGGCCACGCGCGCGGAAATCTTCGGATCGAGACAGGCCATTTTTTGATGCGTCACCTCATCCGCGATGAGCGCGGCGGACTGGCATTCGCTGCCCGTCCCGGCGGTCGTAGGGATCGCGATGAGCGGGAGAAGCGGCTTCGCCGCCTTGCCCACGCCCCAGTAGTCCTTCACTTCGCCGCCATTGGTCAGCAGGAGATTGCACCCCTTCGCAGTGTCCATGCTGCTCCCACCACCGAGGCCGACGATGAAATCCACCGCTCCGGCCTGCGCGATCTCGACGCAGCGCGCCACGTCGGAGGTCGCCGGGTTTTCATGCACCACGTCATCAATCACCACGTTCAACCCCGCCGCTTCGAGGGACTGCACCGCGCGCGCCGCGTGTCCAGCGGCGACGATTCCCCGGTCTGTCACCAGCAGCACCCGCCGCGCGCCGAGTTCCGCCGCGAGCGCACCCAGCCGCATGAGCGAGCCCGGCCCGGCGACAAGGCGCGTCCGCGGCGTCCAGTCGAAGGTCGCGGTCAGATTTTCAGGAACGGATGTGGAGTGCATTGGTTGACGGCTATCGGACAGTTGCTGCGGCGGAATCGCTCAAGTCGAGGTTCCCCGCAAAACAATGCCGCTTTATCAAACCGCGGGGGACACGGAAATTTGACCGCGAATTTCAATTCGCGCGCCTCCGGCGCAACAGCCACAGGCGCCCGGCCATCGCGGCGAGCGTGAGCGCGGCGCACGCGATGGAAAACACCTCGCCGTTGCGCGTATAAAACGTCGTCTCCCGCCCGGTCGGCACATGGATCTGCTGCTGCACCGCCACCGCCGTGAACGGCGCGGCCCAGCGCACGACATTTCCGAGGACATCCACCGAGGCCGTCACGCCCGTATTGGTCGCATGAATCAGCGGACGGCGGTTTTCGATCGCGCGAAAAATCGCGTTCACGAAGTGCTGCTCCGCCGCCGCGGACCTTCCAAACCAACCGTCGTTGGTCACGTTCACGAGCACATTCGCGCCGAGCTGCACGGGCTCGCGGACCAGGTTGCCCACCGTGTCCTCGAAGCAGATCAGCGGGGCAAACTTGATCGCCGGCTCGGCCAGTTCAAAAATCTTCGCCTCCGTCCCCGCCTCGAAATCCCCAGGCACCAGCCCGTCCAGCGCCCAGCCCAGCAGCGGCCGCGCGGGCAGGAACTCGCCAAATGCCACGAGGCTTCGCTTGTCGTAGAACTGCACCTCCTCGCGTCCGCGCACGATGAACGCCGCGCTGTTCCGGTTCCGGGAAAAATCGTCCGTCCCGAGCAGCAGAGCCGGCACTTTCCCCGCGTGGTCGCGCACAAACCTTTGCGTCTCCACATCCGCGAGCATCCCGCCGGGCACCGATGCCTCCGGCCACAGCACGAGGTGGGGCTGCAGCGCCTCCGCCAGGCCGTGAAGCCTGTCGAGCCGCTCAAAAATCTCCGCGTCCTTGCCGTTGGAGAACTTCCACTTTTGCGGGATGTCCGGCTGCACCGCGACCACGCGCAGCGGCACCGTCGCCGCCGGCTGCCGATTGCGGTACGCCCACAGGCCGTGGAAAAACAACGCCACCACCAGTGCGACAGTGGCGGAGAAGTCGAAGTGCGGGCGGATGCGCGCCCTGCCGATCTCCTCGCGCAAACGCAGCACGGTGATGAGCCCGATTGCGTTGCACATCATCAGCACAAAACTCAGCCCGCCGACACCCGTGAACTCCACCGCCTGAATCATCGGCAGCGTCGCCGGGTGATACAACGCCACGCCGAGCGCATTCCACGCGAAGTTCGTGATCACCGGTCCCCGCAGCCATTCGGTCGCCACCCAAGCGGCGGAGACGAGGATCGAGAGCGCGAGGTTGTACGTGGAAAACAGCAGCGGCACCCGGGGCGGCGGCAGCAGCCGGTCCAACGGCACACGTGCAAAATGCGACCCGGCAATCCAGCCCGCGAACCACGCCCAGACCGCCGGGTAGATCGAAAGATACAGCGCGAGGAGAAACGGCAGGCTGCGCAGGAAGACGCTGTCGTAGAGCGGCCCCAGTTCGCTCAACCACGAAAAGGTGACCGTGAAAAACACCAGCCCCGCCACGTAGCCGAGCCCGAGGCGGTACCAGCCCGCGCGGCGTGCCGGCACTTTCAGCCAGATCGCGCAAAGCAGCGGCCCTAGCGCCACAAAGGCAAGCCCACCGATGTTGAAGGGCGCAAAACACAGCGCCATCAACAGACCCGAGAGCGCCGCGCACAGCCACGGCCACAGCTTCGAAAACACGGAAGTTCGCGCAGCCGTGTTTTCCTCGCCCGCGGCTGCGATCATTCCCGGCGCACCCGCTTGCTCTTTTCAGGCTTGTCGTCCGGATCGAGTGCATCCTTCAGATCCTTCACCCATCCGGAGCTGACGTGGAAGTTGAGCTTCACCATCTCCTCCTCGCTGTAAAAAGCAATCGAGTCTCCATCCACGTAACCCTGCTGCATCAATCCTTTCAGCGTGTCCATCAGCTCTTCAATATCCAGGTTCTCGCACCGGTCTATCAGCGTCTGCCCGTCCACCTCGGACGCACCGACACCGATCGCCTTGAGGATGGTGATCTCTGCTCCATCGAGTTGAATGTCACGGCCCATAATTTTTTCAGTTCGTTTTCGGTGATTCCGACGAGCACGAAAACAGACATGTTCCAACCCGGCAGGGAAAGCCCGAAAATTCCACCGTGCCCGCCCGGTCGCGACCCGCACTCCGCGCTTGCACGATGCCCGCCGCCCGCTGTAACCGCACACCATGGCCAAGAACGCATACCACGCATCCATCGAAGGCGCCCAGCACGGCGCAAAATCACTCGCGCAATTCCTCGACTACGCAAAGGCCGCCGGCGCGGCGGGCGCGCAGCCGAGCAACTACATGCTCGGCGACGGCAAGGGCGGCTTCAAAAAAGCGAAGGAGATCCGCGACACGTTCGCGAGCCGCGGCATGAAGCTCGACGGCATCAGCGCGCACTGCCCGTTCTGGGTCCACACCTCGATCTGGACCGGCACGATGAGCGGCCATCCTTTCATCGCGCCCGATGTCGCGAAACTCTCGCCGGAGAAAATCGAGAAGTGGCACGAGTCATATCTGCTGAAGCTCATGGATCTCGCCGCCGATCTCGGTGTGAAGGCGATGCCGATGTTC
>CAMAUI010000149.1 GCA_945861385.1 Prosthecobacter debontii | reverse complement strand
CACGCGCCAAAAAAAACTTCTGGTGTCACGTGGGAGCAGACGCTGCGGGCGATTCGGCCGTGGCTGGTGAGATCCACCGGCTCCTGCTTTTGCTGCGGCATGAAATTTGACGACATCCTCGCCGATTTAACTTAACGGAGTAATACTAGGAGCCCCGCGCTACGTGCAGTGCCCGAATTCCGCCCCGCGCAGTGAGGCCCAGGGCTCCTCTGTCGAGTAATCCAGCACCCCGGGATCGGCCGCTTTGGCGGGCGAGAGGATCGCGAGGAAAACAAGGCGCTCGTTATACGGATTGTACGTCCCGTGGATTTCACCCTTCGGGATGAACACCATCTCGCCCGGGCCGAGCACGCGATGCTCTTTGCCCACCCACTGTTCCGCGCGCCCGGAGATGATGTAGATCAGCTCTTCGCGAGTGGGGTGGTTATGGAACGGGTGGCAGCGCCGCGGCTCCATGTTCGCGCGCACCATGAGAAGCTCCTCGTTTTTCACGATGTCTCCGCGGCAAAGCCACTCCTCCAGCGTCCATGCGGATTGAAAATCCACCTTCTCTGCTGCGGTCACGAAACGTCGTAGATCAATGCTCATGCGACCTGCTTTACACCTCCCGGTGCGCGCAAATCAACAGCGCATCCGCTGGGTTGCCGCGCGCCTATTTCCAAACGCCCAGCGCGATCAGCGCGTAGGGCATCGGCAGCAGCATGAAAGCGACTGTCAGCACGTGGTACCCGAGGCGGAGCCACCGGGTCGTCAGAAATTCTGAAGCATCAAAAACAAAGAACTGCACCGCGAGCCGCGCCAGCCAGAAGAACGCGACGAACCCGCAAAACGCGCGAGCCAGAGGAGTGGCGGTTGCAATTTCTGCCGCGCATCCGAGCGAGATCGCGCCGAAGCCGGTGATGGTCATCACGATGAACACGCCATAGACCCAGAACAGGCGGCGCAGGAAAGGATGCAGCGGCGCGAGCTGGCCACGCCAGTCGAGCACGCGCGGAACCATCGCGCTGGCGATCAGGATCGTAAAATGCACGCAGCCGCAGAGGCGGATCGCCAGTTCGATCTGGTCCCGGTTCATAGTGCGCCTGTCGCGTGCATCATCGGGATCACGATATTGCGGATGAACGGAGGATGGAACAGGAAGAACGCCGGGCTGGCAACGACGAGCCATGTAAAACACCTGCCCCGCCACCCGCGCCGAAGCCCGAGCCTGCGCCCGGCCTTCGATCGTTCGAACGTGGAGCCCAGCCCCTGCGCGAAAAAGTAGGCCGTCGGAAGTCCCCACCCCGCCCCCGCGGGCAGGCTGATCACCAACTCATGGATCACTCCCGATGCGACGAACGCCGCGATACCTGCGAGCGGGACACCGAACTTCACCACGCACGGGCGAAAGACAAAACGCACGGCGAGTTCGTTGAACGCAAGGTTCCACCGGCGGCCCCAGAATTCCCCCAGCGATTGAGCGGCGAGCGGCTGCCGCATGATCGGCGTGGCGCAGACGCCGACCGACCGCCACACGAGCGAGAGGACATGAAAGCCGCCGAAGTGGAGCAGGAAAATCACGCCCGTCATTCCGATCCAGCCCGTGGCGATGGGATGGGTGAAACAGCGGGCCACTCCAAAATAGAGCACCGCGCCGAGCGCCGTCTTTGCAAGTGCCGCAAGCCACTCGCTGAATGCGGGCTTCTTCGCCATGCCGCAAAGGAACTCGTTCGCATCCATCCCCGGCCACGCGAGCAGAAACGCCGTGCGCCGCCATCCACCGCCGAACCTCGCATTCGCGAGTGCGAGAGTCTTGCACACAGCGAAGATCGCCACCGCGAGCACCCACATCCAGACCCACGCCGGCAAGTTCACGATCGTCTCTGTCACCGGCATTGGCGCCCTTCACCGGGTGAGTGCCGGGCTTCGCATGCCTGCATCCGCCGCGTAAGCCTGAGACAGTAAAGCAGCGGCAGCGCGCCGAAGACGCCGAAGCTGCAATCAATCAACTGCCAGTAAAACGGAATGCCACGGATCGGCCCGCAAATGAGCGCCAGCGGAATCACCGCGGCGCACGCGACCAGCCCTACGCGCAGCACCCAGGCATTTGCCACGGGATTCCGCCAGGGCCCGATGAAAAACATCGCGATGACGATGTGGCCGAACGCAAGCCAGTCCGTGCCGTAAGCGAGCCACGGATGCGATGCATGCACATCGCGCAATCCATCCCGCACGGTGGCGATCCAGGATTGCAGGCCGGAGAACGACTGCGGGTCTGCGGCGGCTGGAATGCCGAGCAGACTGGCGAGAATCTCCAGTTCATGCAGCAGCGGGAACGCGGTCAGGCCGCTCGCGATCAGCGCGGCGATGAAGAGGCCGAGCACCAGGCGGTAGCGTCGTCGGAGCACCGATTCGATGCTCGCGTTGCCATCCGGCGATTCATCTGCAGACGTGCTCATCGTTGGGAGATAAACCCGCCGACCTCGGCGTGTCGAATCCGATGTAGCCGCGCTTGTGAAAGCGCGGGCGCATTTTCCACAATGCGGGCGGCAAGGACGAAACATCGGCCCGCGCTTTGACAAGCTCGGCTACGAGTCAGAGCAGCGCCTTCGCCTTCGCCAGCGCCTCGTCGAGCTTGGTGGCGTCTTTGCCGCCGCCGCGGGCGAAGTCGGGTTTGCCGCCGCCCTTGCCGCCGACGATCGGGGCGATGGTCTGGATGATCTTTCCGGCCTGCACCTTGGCGGTGTGCTCGGGTGAGACGGATGCCACCAATGCGACGGATGCGCCCCCGCTTCCGAGGACGATGATACCCTTGAAGCCCGCGCCTTTCAGCGCGTCGGCGACCATCTGGAGTCCATCGCCGTCCATGCCGTCCAGCCTCGCGATGATCGCAGGCGTGCCGTTGATTGTCTCGGCGCTTGCGACAAGATCCTTCGCCCGGCCGGCGGCTTCGCGCTGCTGGGCGGACTTGAGCGCCTTTTCGAGTTCCTTGTGCTGCGCGAGCATTCCTTCGATTCGCTTTTCGAGTTCCGGGAGCGGTGTGCCGAGATTGGTGGCGAGCGCGTGGAGGCGCTGCATGTCGGCGGTGGCCGCGTCGTAGGCGGTGAGGCCGGCGACGGCTTCGATGCGGCGGACTCCGGCGGCGATGGCGGCCTCGGCGTTGATGCGGAAGAGGCCGATCTCGCCGGTCGCGCGGGTGTGCGTGCCGGCGCAGAGTTCCATCGAGTAGCCGTCGAGCGCGCGCGGGGCGCCGCCGATCTGCACGACGCGCACGGTCTCGCCGTATTTGTCGCCGAAGAACTGCATGATGTCGCCGCGGCCGCGCACGTCGGTGTAAGGCACTTCGATCCACGAGACGGCGGCGTTTTCGACGATGCGTTCGTTCACCAGCCGCTCGATGTCGCGGACTTGCGCGGGCGTGAGCGCGGCGCTGTTGAAGTCGAAGGTCAACTTGTCGGGGCCGACGAAGGAGCCTTTCTGCGTGGCTTCGTGGCTGACGACTTCGTGCAGCGCCCAGTGCAGCAGGTGCGTGACGGTGTGGTGCCGCTGGATGGCGCCGCGGCGCGCGCGGTCGAGCTCGATGGTGACGTGCTCGCCGACGGCGGGTGCATCGGCCTCTCGGGTAGGGTGGGCATCCTGCCCGCCGAGCGACGCATCCTGCGTCGCGGCCTTTCGATCACCGGACGCGTGACCAATCTCGGAAGATCGTTCGGGCAGGATGCCCAAACCGGCGGGCGGGACGCCCACCCTACCCGAGAGTTCGCCGCCCGCGTCTTCGAGGAAATGCAGCCACGTGTTCCCGCTCTTCTGCGTATTGGCGATACGCCAGACGTTGCCACCGTGGGTCATCTCGCCGGTGTCGCCGACCTGCCCGCCCATCTCGGCGTAACACACGGAGTTGTTGGCGATGACGACAGTTTTGCCCTTCACCGAAAGGACTTCCTGCACATCGGCGCCGGTGTGGTCGTGATCGTAGCCGAGGAAGTGCGTGGGCGTCTTCGTCTCGACTTCGGAAAGCTCGATGACCTGTTTCTTCTGCGCCGCGCGGGCGCGGGCGCGCTGCTCTTCCATGTGCTTTTCAAAACCGGCCGTATCCACGGTCAGGCCGCGCTCGCGGGCCATGAGTTCGGTGAGGTCGAGCGGGAAGCCGTAGGTGTCATAGAGCTGGAAGGCGAAGTCGCCAGGAATGGCGCCCGCGGCGGGTGTCCCGGGTAGGGTGGGCGTCCCGCCCGCCGGTTCGGGCATCCTGCCCGAACAATCTTCCGAGCCTTCGATTGCCCACACCCACGGATATTCGTCCCCGAGCCCCTCCCGCGTCGGGTTGCCGAGGATATAGAGAAATTTCTCCTCCAGGTCGCGGTCGCCCCGCACGTAACGATCGAACCGCTCCTGCTCCCACACTGTTCCCGTGGTGCCTTCGGTCTTGTTGATCTCCTTTGCCGTGAAAGATTTGATCGAATGCATCAGCTCGCCAAGAGGCCAGAAGACTGCTTCCCCACGGTCGTCTTGTTCTTTGACCCACGGCTGGAGGAGCACGTGGACGTGGTCTGGCATGACGCACGCGGCGAAGAGTTCGTAACGCGAGCGGTGGAAGTGATGCACTGCGTCGAGGACGATCGTGCGGGCGGCGGGGGAAAGTTTGCGCCGAGTGGAGGTGGAGATCGTGAGGGCGTAGATGGCCCACGGTTGTTCGAAGTGCGGGAGGCGACGTCGGCGCGTGTAGGTGGTGCCGCTCGCGGGATCGGAAGTTCGTTCGGGCAGGATGCCCGAACCGGCGGGCGGGACGCCCACCCTACCCGAGGCACCTACCGCGGTCCCGGCGAGACGCGCCACCTCGGCCTCGAAGATCGCGATCCCCCGATCGAGCGTCTTGTTAAAGGATTCCTCCTCGCGCTTCAGCACTTCCTCCACGTGTTTTTGCTTCGCGCGGATTTCGGGGAATACGTCGCCCATCGTGCGTGCCAGCACGGCGACGAGCTTGTAGAAAAACGGCTCCGAAAATCCGAGCGAACGGCCGTAGCGCACGGCGCGGCGCAGGATGCGGCGCAGGACGTAGTTGCGATCGGTGTTGCCGGGCTGGATGCCGTCGGCGATGGCGAAGCTGAGCGTGCGGATGTGATCGCCGATGACGCGGAAGGCGACGTCCACTTTCTCCTGCTCGGTCGTGGGGATGATCTGCCCGGCGGCGTTCGGCTGCGGGAGCGTGCTGCCGTATTGGTGGCCGCTCATTTTCTCCAGCTCGTCGAAGATCGGGCGGAAGATGTCGGTCTCGTAGTTGGAGATTTTCGCGTTGGCGAAGTCGGTGAATTCCTTCGTGCCCTGGATGATCGAGGTGAGGCGCTCGAAGCCCATCCCGGTATCGACGTGCTGCGCGGGCAGCGGGGTGAAGGTGCCGTCGGGGTTGGCGTTGAACTGGATGAAGACGTTGTTCCAGATCTCGATGCATTCGGCGGTGCCTTTGTTCACCAGCGCGCCGCGGGTGTCGCCGGCGGGCGTGAGGTCAATGTGAATCTCCGAGCACGGGCCGCACGGGCCGGTCTCGCCCATCATCCAGAAGTTGTCCTTCTTGTTGCCGTTGACGATGTGGATGGCGGGGTCGAGGCCGACGCTGCGGAACTTCTCCGCCCACAGCTCCCACGCCTCCTGATCGCGCTCCGACGGATCGGTCGGATCAGGCTGATAAATGGTCGCGTAAACACGGTTCGGCGGGAATTTGAACCGCTCGACGATGAGCTCCCACGACCACGCGATCGCTTCCTTTTTGAAGTAATCGCCGAAGCTCCAGTTCCCGAGCATCTCGAAGAACGTGTGGTGATACGTGTCGAGGCCGACGTCATCGAGGTCGTTGTGCTTGCCGCCGGCGCGGATGCACTTCTGCGTGTCCGCCGCACGCGTGTCGCTGCCGGGGACGGCGCCGGCCCACTTGCTCACGTCGGCGCTTCGTTCGCCGAGGAAGATGGGGACGAACTGGTTCATGCCGGCGTTGGTGAAGAGCAGGTTCGGCGAGTCGGGCATGAGCGAACCGCTCGGCACGATGGTGTGCTTTTTCTCGCGGAAAAAATCGAGGAAGGACTGCCGGATTTGCGCGCTGGTCATCATTTTGAAAAAGGGCGCGCAAGCTACATGGCGCGGGGGAAAGGTAAAGCTGGTGTTGGAGCCTGATTTTCTCCCTTGCAAGACTTGGAAAGGAGTGCAAGGGATGACCTGCCCTCTTAGCCAGTCTCCAAACAACCAAACCAAACATTCCATGAAAATCCGTGCCCTTTTTCCCCTCTGCATCTTCCTCATTTCTCCTGTCGCCGCTTTTTCCGCAGACCAGGGTGCCGACGTTACGCCGCTGCCATCCGACAAGGCGATGCCTGCCGCGGCGATTCCGGACGGTTTTCTCGTGGAGGTGCAGGCGGGCATCAACCCGCGTGTCGTGGCGCCCGCGCACGGTGTCGCGCCGGATTTTGTGTATCAGCGTGCAGTGAACGGTTTTGCCGGTCGTGTGCCACCCGGGCGCCTTGCGGCGCTGGCGGCGGACCCGCGGGTAATCCGAATCGTGCCGGATCGCGCCGTTGTGGCGAATGCCAAACCGGGTGGTGGCGGTGGCACCACGGGTGGCCAGGTCGTGCCTGCAGGTGTGCAACGCATCGGGGCTGCGCCGGGCGGGGTGGCCTACACAGGCTCCGGCGTGGGTGTGGCGGTTGTGGATACGGGC
>CAMAUI010000148.1 GCA_945861385.1 Prosthecobacter debontii | reverse complement strand
GCGCCAAAAGCCGACCGCTCGCTGTGGTGGATTCTCGCCGCGCTCGGCTACACTGTCCTTCTCCTCGAATGGTGGTGGTTCCAGCGCCGCCCGTTTTGATCAGGCAGCCAGATCACACGTTCTTAATCCGGCGAGTGCTTGCCGCGCGTGCCGGGAGCCGCCAGTTTGTGCGCGTGCAAAATCCCTCGTCTTCGCTGCTTCGGCCCGTGTGATGGACACCGCCCATCCAACCGTTCCCCGGCATGCCGTCGGCGCGACCCCGCTCGTTCAGATCGCCGACCTCACCATCCGCTACGGCAAAACGGAGGCTGTACGCGGCATCTCGTTCGACATCCCGCGCGGGGCGATCTTCGGTTTTATCGGGCCGAATGGCGCGGGGAAAACCTCCACCATCAAAGTCCTCGCCACGCTGCTCCGGCCCCACGCCGGGATGGTGCGTGTGTGCGGCTGTGATGTCGCCGTCCGCGCGAACGAAGTGCGCCGGAAAATCGGCTACATGCCGGATTTCTTCGGCGTCTATGACGACCTCACCGCCGAGGAATACCTCCACTTTTTCGCCGCCGCGTACCACATCCCCTCCATGAAACGCCGCGGCCTCATCTCCGACGTGCTCGCGCTCACCGACCTCACAGCGAAGGCCCGCGCGCCCGTGGACGGCCTTTCGCGCGGCATGAAGCAGCGCCTCGGCATCGCGCGCCTTCTTCTGCACGACCCGGAACTCCTCCTCCTCGACGAACCCGCCAACGGCCTCGATCCGCGCGCCCGCATCGAGATGCGCGAGCTGCTCAAGGAACTCCAGTCGCTGGGCAAAACCATCCTCATCTCCTCGCACATCCTCCACGAGCTTGCGCAATTCTGCTCGCACATCGGCATCCTCGAGCAGGGCAGCATCGTGGCCAGCGGACCGCTCGCGGAGATCTACCGCACCCTCGCGCTGGACCGCGCCATCCACGTGGGCATCGCCGACCCGTCCGCGCCGTGGTTGGAAAAAATCCGCGCCATTCCCGGGGTCGCGGGCGTGGAGGAATTGCCCGACCGCCTGGTGATCCGGCTGCGCGAAGGCGAACTCGCGCCGGAGGATTTGCTTGGCGCGATTCTCGCCACCGGCGCCCGCGTCCGCATGTTCCAGCCGGATGCCGTGGACATGGAAACCGCGTTCATGAAACTCACGGAAGGGAAGACCGCATGAACCGTGGCGCAAGCTGCCAGCTTGCGATCCCCGGCGCCCGCGCATCGGCCTGGCGAAACGGAAGGTCTGCACGCCTCCCCGCGCTGTTGCTGTTCCTCCTTTCCCCCGTGTTCGCACTCGCCGCTCCGCTCACCGCCGAGCTTCTCACCGGCGATCTGCACCTCCGCAAAGGCGCACCGATCCCGCTCGAAGTCCGCATCACCAACCACACGCAGACCCTTGTCGAGGGCCGGCTCGAACTCACGCTCCTGCGCGGCGGACACGCCGCGGCGATCCATCGCTCGGGCGAACTCGTGCTCCAGCCCGGCAAGCGGGTCGTCCCGCTGCCGCTGCCGCCCCTGCCCGAGGCGGATGATGGCGACGGTCTCGGCGCGCAGATTCGTTTCACCGGCAAAATTGGGGAGCTCGACCTCGGACGGCAGCAGATCGGCATCTTCGGCCTCGGCGCGAACCAATTCATCCTCGCCATCCCGCGCACGGAACGCCGCCTCGCCGAGATGGACACCGCCCGCGAGCGCGGCATTTACCTCGAATCGCTGCGTCCCACGCTCGACAAGGCACCGTGGCTCGCCATCACCACGATCACTGCGCCGATCACCGCGGAGCAGATCCCGAGGCATCCGCTTGGCTGGTGCGCGTACGACGCCGTGATGCTCGATGGCCCCGCATTTGCCGCCGCGGGCGAGAAGCAGCTCACGTCGCTCGCCCGGTGGGTCGAGGGCGGCGGCAGCGTGTTCGTCTGCGCGAACGATCCGCCCGCCGCCGGGCTCGGCGGGCATCATGTCGCATTCCTCCAGCGCCTCGCCGCTTCGCAGCCTGCGGTCAGTTTTTCCATCGGTGAAAATGGGCGCGTCACCTGCGCGGGCCGCGATGCCGGCCCGCGGATGTTCCGGGCGGGAATCGGACGCGCCGTGATCGCGACCGCGACGCCTGCCAGCCGGGACGAGTACAAATCCAAAAGCTGGCGCGAAGCAGTGGCGTGGCTCTGGAAAGTGCGTGCCGATCACCGCGGGAGAATCGCCCGGGAGGGCGCGCTGGATAATGATTGGGCGGAGCAAGGCCAGACATATCAGGGCTTCCGAAACCGGCGGGAGAACGCCTGGGAGTGGGATGCAGCGAATGGCTTCAGCGCGCTGACACCGGGCGCGCCCCGGCAGCTTCCGCTCGCAGTCGTCGCGGGCGTGCTCGGCCTGCTGCTCGTGCTCATCGGCCCGGGCGACTGGATGGTGCTCGGCTGGCTTCGCCGCCGCCGCTGGACATGGTTTGTTTTCCCAATGCTGAGCGCGGGCTTCGCGTGGTGGATGGCGCATTTATCCGGCAAATACCTCGGCGTGTCGGACCGCACCGGCACGGTGAGCCTCGTGGATGTGGGCGAGGACGGGCGCGTGCTTCGTGAAGTCCGCTACGAGCTTCTGTTCCCCGCGAATGACCGCGAGTGGACGCACGATCTCCGCGACGCCATCGCGGTGCCGGTGCCGCGGCCCGTGATGCGTTTCGGAACTTCACCCCCGGTAAACTTCATCATCCCACCACAATCCGCTGATGCTCCCGCCGTGTCGGAGTGGAGTTCGCCGGATCACTTCACGCTGCGCCGCAGCATCCGCCAATGGACGCCGGCGCTGGTGCGCGTGACTTCGTTTCCGGATGCGAAGGACGACTCGGGAATTGATTGGCAGGCGGCGGAAGCGGCCGCGAAAACTGCGGGAACCGCGACCCCAATCACGGACGCGGAGGACGAGCCGGGCGGTGATGCTGGAGCGGCGGAAGAGAAGGCCGGAGTTTTTGCGAGGGATTTGGATCTGCAGGTCGCGGACTTCGTGCAGGGCGAATGGAACGGGATCGATCCCCGGAAAATGGGACCGGAATACGTTTACTTCGGGGGCAGACCAGGGATCCAGGGACTCAACGTGCCTTCCGGGGGAACCGCTTCGATGAGGGAGCAATTTTCAATTTGGATGTACGGACTCCTGAACGGCCTGCTGGTCGGCGAATCGCCGCAGACTGCCGGTGGCCTGGGCGACACGGGAACCGATCAGCGCACGCTCGTCGCATGGCGGCGCGTGGGGAATGCGATCCATATTTTCCGGCGGCATCTCCCGGAGGTGCAGCAGTGAACCTCATCCGCTCGCTCTTTGCCTGGCCGCTGCTCGCGCGCGAACTCATCGAGCGCGCGGCGCGGCGGCGCACGTATGCGGGGCGCGTGGCGTACGGGCTTGTGCTCTACGCGCTTTTTTTCCTCGCGCTGCGGCGTGTTGTGGAATCGGCGTCGGGCGATCCGACGGGAATGGCCGTGCTCGGCGTCGGGCGCGGGTTGTTCGAGCAACTCGTGACGCTGCAAATCTGGGGCGTGTTCCTTTTTCAGCCCGCGCTGATGGCCGGCGGCATCACGTATGAAAAGGAGCGTGACTCGCTCTCGCTGCTGCTGCTCACCGGGATGTCGCCGGGCAAGGTGCTCATCGAAAAATATCTCGCCGGCCTGCTGCCGATGGCCACGCTGCTGCTGCTCGCGCTGCCGCTCGGCGCGATCACGATGGGCTACGGCGGCGTGTCGCCGCAGTTGCTCGCAGCGGGTGCATGCGTGGTCGTGGGAGCGTGGCTGATGTCCGGTGCGTTCGCGCTGCTCTGCTCGGCGTGGTGCCGCACCAGCATCGGCGCAACGCTCGTGGCGTACCTCGCGGGCGCGGTGCTGCTGCTCGCGCCAGCCGTCGTGTATTCGGCATTCGGGCGCTACATCCTTTGGGGCGCGGATCTGCGGAACGTCGAGATCCCGGGCTGGGTCTGGGCGTGCTGGCCGCGGGAGGTTTTCACGCGCGTCGTGGCCGCGCTTGATGAAGTGACGATGTCCGCCGCGAGCGATGCGGCATTCCGCTGGGCGCTGATGGCGGGGCACACGTGGGAGCATTCATGGCCCCTGCTCGCGGTGGCGTCCGTGTGCCTGTTGCTGGCGCGAATCGTGATCGTGCGCCGCACGGTCGTCCCGGCACGGCGGATCAGCACCGTTCGCGCGCAGCGTCCTCCGGGCCGCGTCCTCCGGTGGTGGCGCCGCTTCTGGCCGGTGCATGATGACCTGCCGAAGGACGACCCGATCGAATGGCGCGAAAGCGGACGCAGCGTCCTGGGGAGGCGGGGGCGTTTTCATTTTCTCACGCTGATGCTCGCGGGGCTTGTTTTCGCGACCTCGGCCGTCCTGCTCGGGCTTTACCCGAAGACCGCCGGGCCGGAGCGGCTGCATCATTTTGCGGTCGTGGCAGGCACCGCGGCGGTCTTGATCCTTGTCGTCCGCAGCGTGGGTGCGGTGCTCAGCGAACACTCGAACCAGACGCTCGACATCCTGCTCACCACACCGCTCGGCGCGGACGAGATCGTGAAGGAAAAAGCGCGCGCGCTGTCGCGCTACTGGATGCTTTTCGCGCTGATCCTCGGGATCATTTTCGCGATGCAGGGATGGTCGGAGTACGAGCACGTCCGCGCGAACATGTTCTGGCGCCAACTCGGCCAGTACTGGTGTGTCGGGGCGATCGCGCTGGCGGTGTATCCGCCGCTGGTGATCTGGGTGTCCCTGCTTTTCGCGCTGCTGCTGCGCCGCCGCGCGCGGGCGATCATCATCACGCTCGCCGTGTTTGGGGTGTGGCATCTCGCGCCGCTTTTCGTGCTCGATCTCGCGATGGACGACTGGCGCTCCAACCCGCGCGGGCTCTGGATCTCGTTGCTCAGCCCGCTCGGCATCCTGGACGCGAACGAGCATGACAAGCTCGCCCACTTTGCAACGAACACGCTCCATGCAGGCGGAATGATCACGAAGACCGGCGAGCCGTGGGCGCCGGTGGCTTACAATTTTGGCTTCTACCTCCTGCTCGGCCGTCTTGCGCGGGGCCTGTGCCTGCGGTTCGCCGACCGGCTGATGCGGCGGTAGCGGCAAACGGCAATGTCTCCGGCGCGGGATTTTTAGAAAAAATGTTCGCGCTTTTTTCAACAGCGCCACCATTCTCCGCGCATGAACAAGAAGCACACCTACACACGCCGCGATTTCGTCAAGACCTCCATCGCGGCCTTCACCACCCTGACCATCCTCCCGCGCCACGTCTATGGCGGTGCCGGCGTCACCCCACCGAGCGAGATCCTCACCCGCGCCGTGATCGGCACCGGCGGCATGGGCATGGGCCATGTCACCGGCATGAACAAAGGCTGCAAACTTCTCGCCGTTTGCGACGTGGATGAAAAGCACCTCGCCAACGCCCTCAAGGCCGCCGGGCCTGACGCCAAGGGCTACAAGGACTGGCAGGAGGTCATCGCCCGCAAGGACATTGACATCATCCACATTCCCACGCCGCCGCACTGGCACGCCCTCATGTCCATCGCCGCCGCGCAGGCCGGCAAGGACATCTGGTGCGAAAAGCCCATGAGCCGCACCATCGCCGAGGGCGAGGCCGTCGTCGCCGCGGTCGCGAAACACGAGCGCATCTTCCGGCTCAACACCTGGTTTCGTTTCCAGGACAATTTTTACGGCATGGGCGTGCCCGTGAAGCCCATCAAGAAAGTCGTCGAAAGCGGCATGCTCGGCTGGCCTCTCAAAGTCACCCTCAGCGCCACCACCGGCTTCGACTGGAAATTCGGATGGGTCGGCCGCACCGATCTCGTCGAGCAACCCGTCCCTCCCGGCCTCGACTACAACGCCTGGCTCGGGCCGGCCCCGCTCAAGCCCTACCACCCCCACCGCGTCCACGGCACCTTCCGCGGCTACTGGGACTACGACGGCGGCGGCCTCGGCGACATGGGCCAGCATTACCTCGATCCCATCCAATACCTCCTCGCCAAGGACGGTGACAGCCCCATCGAGATCGAGTCCGACGCCCCCAAGCAGGACCTCGACGCCGTCGGCACCTGGCGCCGCATCCGTTTCAAGTATGCAGACGGCTGCGAGATCATCCTCGACGGCGCCAACGCCGACAAAGACGCCGCCTTCATCGCCGGGCCAAACGGCAAGATCATGAAAGGCTTCAAGTCCGACATCCCCGACTTCGCGAAAAAAGTCGCCGAACTCAAGGACCCCGAGCCGCAGCTCACCGACTTCGTTCAAGCCGTCCGGACGCGGAAAAAATTCGCCCTCAACGAAATCAACGGCCACCGCTCCTGCACCCTCGTCAACCTCGGCAAGACCGCGCTCCAGACCGGCCGCGTCCTCCACTTCGATTCCAAGACCCAACGATTCATCAACGACGACAACGCCAACACCTACGTCAACCAGCCCATGCGCGCGCCCTGGAAAATCTGAGCCGGTCTCAGGAAATCAGTGTTGGCTGGATCGTGCTCACACCCACTCCGCACACAGCAGCTCCGCCTGCGCGAGCACGGTCTTCACGGCTTCTTCCTGCAAGCCGGGCGGGTAGCCGTGCTTGTTCAGGATGCGTTTCACCATGACTTTGATCTTGGCGCGGGCGCTCTCGCGGAGCGTCCAGTCGATGGTGACGCTCTTCTTCACTTGGGTGATTAACTCGGCGGCGATCAGCTTGAGCTTGTCGTCGCCCATCGCGGTCACGGCGGAATCATTTGCGGCCAGGGCGTCGTAGAAGGCCTTCTCGTCATCGGTCAGCCCCATCTCCTTGCCGGCCTTGGTCGCGGCGTCGAGGTCCTTGGCGAGTTTGATCAACTCCTCGATCACCTG
>CAMAUI010000147.1 GCA_945861385.1 Prosthecobacter debontii | reverse complement strand
TCCCGAGTCGGTCACGTCTTCCTCCTTGACCACCAAACCACATCCATCCATCACCAACGCACGCCTCTCCGCCATAGCTTAATTTCTATCAACTCTGGCCGGAAAACGGGGTCCACCTCAGTGGTCGCATTGAGTTGATACTCACCTACCATCCCAGTCATTTCTACCTGCGCTGGTCTGATATCTACGGAGAGTTCGCCTTCCCCATCCATTATCGCCGTGGACACTTCATCCTGTGGTGGCCCGAGGAATATGATAAATACCTCCGAACCGGGGAGATTCCCTGGGATACAAATCGTCAGCAATGACGCCACTGAATGAAGCACCCGCACAGCGGAGCGCCGGAGAAAATAGCCCAGCGCTTCAGCGCTGGGATCAGCATTTGGCACGGAAACGAGTCCCGGCAGGGACGGCAGAGCCGGGCGGTGGCGCGGGGTGGCGGTTCTTTCGTCCCTGACGGGACTCTGCCCTCTCCACATGCCGGGACCCAGTGCTGAAGCACTGGGCTATTTTCGGGGAATGGCTTCCTTCTTTGGTCACGGCACCTTTTCCTTCATTGCTGCGGCTGCGGTATTCATTGAAATGACTTGGCGTTCCATTGCGGCGGCTTTTTACAGGTCTGCTGCAGCTTTGTCTGATGCTGCAGCGGCTTTCTTTGAGTCTGCAGCAGCTTGCTGAATGGACTACGACGACTTCTTGTTTATCTGCGTCGGCTTTCTCCAAGTCTGCAACGACTTTTTGTAGGTCTGCAGCCATTGCAGAGTGGGAAAAAGGTGTTGCAGATAAAAAGAAAGCCGCTGCATAGACGCAAGAAGCTGTTGCAGTTATAGAATAAGGCGATTCAGATGCACAAAAAGTGACAGCATCTATTGATGGAGATGTATTGAATCCGAATTCGGCTGCATCAGCGCTAAAAAATGCCGTAAAAATGATGCTATAAGGCGTGTCGTTTTGGCGCAAATCCGAGGATGGGAGCACCAACGGTGATCATCATCAATCCAACGACGATTCATCGTCCAATCCAGCACCACAGCAGAATGCCAACGGCGTTCTATTATTCAGCCCAGGGTTGAGAGGAACGAGTTACCCTGGGTCACCGGGCAGAAAATGGAATCAACCCTGAAGGGGTTGCA
Source organism: Prosthecobacter debontii (assembly GCA_945861385.1). Lineage (GTDB taxonomy): Bacteria > Verrucomicrobiota > Verrucomicrobiia > Chthoniobacterales > Chthoniobacteraceae > SXWH01. Next base: position 5,863 of record CAMAUI010000147.1, on the reverse strand, counting down.
TCCCGGCAGCGCATCGGGATGCGCAGGGACGATGCTCGGCGCTACCTCTAGCCGACGGGGTGCTGGACGGCGCGGAGCTGGGTGTCGCCGACTTGCAGTCCGAGGGCTTGCTCGGCGACGCGGAGGAAGGCGCTGCTCTGATCGGTGAGGGCGACCTGGAGCTTGCCGACGCTGGCGCGCGGGGCGGCGAGCTTTTGCTGGCGGAGAAGTTTTTGCACGGCGAGGGCGGTGTTTTGCGCGGAGTCCACGAGGGTGACATCGGGGCCGGCGTGGCGCTGGATGGCGGCGCGGAGGAGCGGGTAGTGCGTGCAGCCGAGGACGAGGGTGTCCACGCCGGAGCGCAGCAATTTTTCCAGGTAGCGGGCGATGATGGAGTCGGTGACGGGGTCTTCGAGCCAGCCTTCCTCGATGAGCGGGACGAGGAGCGGGCAGGGCTCGGTGAAGACTTTCACGTCCGCGTCGAGGGCCTCGATGGCGCGTTCGTAGGCGCGGCTGGCGATGGTGGCGCGGGTGCCGATGACGCCGACTTTCCCCGAGCGCGTGGCCTTCACCGCGGCCTGCGCGCCGGGCTCGATCACGCCGGTGACGGGGATGCGCAGCGTTTCCTTCAAGCGCGGGACACCGAGGGCGCTGGCGGTGTTGCAGGCGACGACGATGAGCTTCGCGCGCTCGGCGAGGAGGAGGCCGGCGAGTTCCTGGCTGTAACGCTCGATGGTCGCCTGGCTCTTGCCGCCGTACGGCACGCGCGCGGTGTCGCCGATGTAGAAGATGCTCTCGGCGGGCAGCAGCCGACGGAGCGCGGCGACGACGGTGAGGCCGCCGATGCCGGAGTCGAAGACGCCAATGGGCTGAGGGGCGGCGGGTGCGGGTTTGCGGGCGGCAGATTTTTTCACGGAAAGCTGCGGATAAAAGGCGCGCGGCCCCGGTGTGGCAAGGCTCGCGCGACCCATTTCAAGACGACCCCGGCGGGTCAATGGGAGCTGGCTTCGACGGCCTGCCCGCCGGCTCGGGATCGGGATTGCGCTGGGGAAGCGTCCTGTTTGCTGGCTGCGACCCGACTGCTTTGCGGTAGTTTTCCACCGCGGCGAGGATCGCCTGCGCGAGGGTCTGCCGGTAGAGCGGCGTGGCGATCATTTTTGAATCGAAGCGGCTGCTCTGGAACCCGCCCTCGAGCAGCACCCCGGGGATCTTGATGTCGCGAATGACGACAAAGCGCGCGCGCTTGAGGCCGCGGTCGTACATCCGCGTCTTGACGACAAGCGCCGCGTGCGAAGCCGTCGCCAGCGCCATGTTTTCCGCATCGCGAACATTGCCCGCGCATTCCACGAGGTCGCTGACTCGCGGGCCGTCGGCCATCATGCTCGGCACGCCGCGCGGGGCGAGCGTGTAGGCCTCGACGCCTGTGCCCTCCCCTCCGTGGTTGAAGTGCATCGAGATGAAAATCGCGTTTTTCTGCCGGTTCGCGATCCGCACGCGCTCATCGAGCGGCACGAAGTAATCGCTGTCGCGCGTGAGCACGACCTTGAGCCCCGCTCCCTGCAGCAGCGCCTTCGCGCGCATCACGACATCGAGCGCGAAAGCCTTCTCGGGCCCGTAAGCGCCGGCTGCTCCGTTGTCGTGGCCGCCGTGCCCTGCATCGAGCACCACCGTCTCAACCGGGGGCGCATTCTTGATCCGGCTCGGGCGCATGACGGGCTCGATCAATTTCACGAGATCCATCCGCGAGACGCAAAGGTCCCCGTCGTGCTGCTCCGCGGGATAGCTGAGGATGAACTTGAGGTTGTTGATGAAGAATTCCGCGGACCCCTTGATGGCGCGCAGGCTTCTGACGCCGGACTTTGCCATGACCTCCTTGTCCGTCTCGCGCACATCCTCCAGATTGTAAAACTGCGCGATGTTCCGCATCGAGAGATAGTCGCGCCCGGCGATCTGCACGACTTTCCAGTCAGCCGCATGCACCGGGAGGACCCAGTGGAAAAAAAGCAGAATGAGACAGACCTGACGGCGCATCGGGGCGCGGAAGATACGGAGCAAGGTCCGCGTGGCAAGCACGTCGCGGTGTCAGCGGGAGGGCTTTTGCTGGTCGAGCCGCCCTGCGGCGTAGGCCTCGAACACACGGCGAATTTCGTCGCGGACGCGACGGAAGACGAGGAGTTGTTCATCCTCGCTTCCCTCCGCATGCGCGGGATCGTCGAAGCCCCAGTGATGGCGGTTCACCTGGCCGGGAAACATGGGGCACACCTGGTCGGCATTGCCGCAGACGGTGATCACCGTCTCCACATTTTGTCCGAGGAAATCACCCAGGTGCTTCGAGCGATGCGCGCTTGCATCAATGCCAATCTCCGCGAGCACCCGGATCGCGAGCGGATGCACAAAGCCCGCCGGCTTGCTGCCGGCACTCGCGACACGAAGGGCGTCGCCGGCGGCCCGGCGCAGGATCGCTTCGGCGAGGTGCGACCGGCAGGAATTTCCCGTGCAGAGAATGAGGACGAGAGGTTTTTCAGCCATGAATCAACAGGCGGCCCGCTGAACGCAGCAGCCGGGTTCGCGGATGGCGCAGCATGCCGGAACCGCGAGCAGCGCACCGAGGAGCGGCGCGGCAACATACACCCAGAGATGATCGAGATTTCCACTCACGACCGCTGGAGCCAGCGACCGCGCGGGATTCATCGAGGCGCCGGAGATCGGCCCCGCAAACATCGCCTCGAGCGCGATCACTCCGCCAATCGCGATGCCTGCGGTGATTCCCTTTTCCTTCGCGCCCGTGCTCACGCTCAGGATGACGAGCATCAGCAGAGCGGTCAGCACCACTTCGAGGATGAAGCTCTGCGAGGCGGGCCCAACTGGCAGCGTGGCCCCGAGCTTCGCATCCGCGGGGAAAAGAACCCTCATCAGCCCGCTCGCAGCGAAGGCGCCGAGCACCTGCGCCGTCACGTAGCCGGGTACTTCGGCCCATTTGAAACGCTGCGCCACCGCAAAACCGAGCGTCACGGCTGGGTTCAAATGCGCGCCGCTCACGTCACCCATGGTGTAGATCATCGCCATCACGATCAGCCCGAAAGTCAGCGCGACTCCCGCGTGGGTCACTGCGCCGTTGCTTGCGTTGTTGATGACGATCGCCCCGGTGCCCGCGAACACGAGCGCGAAGGTGCCGAGGAATTCAGCGAAGATGCGTTTCATCCGCGCCGGTCTATTTGCCATGCCACACCCGGACAAGCCCGCGGTTGTGACGGTGTGTGACATTTGCGCGACACTCACGCAGCGCGGCATTGCCGAGACAGCGCCGGGCCGATACCGTGCCGGAAAATGGCAGCGCCTGCATTCCAACACGAAGAGCTTTTTCAACTCGGCCCCGACGACACCGATTACCGCCTGCTCACCGCGGAGCATGTCGGCGTGGAAAAATGCGGGGAGCGCGAGTTTCTCACCATCGCACCCGCGGCGCTCACGCTTCTCGCCGCGCAGGCGTTTCACGACATAAACGCCTTCCTCCGCCCCGCGCATCTGAGGCAGGTCGCCGCGATTCTTGATGACCCCGAGGCGAGCGAAAACGACCGAATGGTCGCGCTTACGCTTTTGAAAAATGCCGATGTCGCCAGCGCGGGCGTGCTTCCGTTTTGCCAGGACACCGGCACGGCGATCATCATGGGCAAGAAGGGTCACCTCGTTCATTCGCAGGGCGACGACGCGGCGCTCTCGAAGGGCGTTCACCAAGCCTACACCGAGAACAACCTCCGCTACTCACAGAACGCCCCGCTCACGATGTGGGACGAGAAAAACACGGGCACCAATCTCCCCGCACAGCTCGATCTCTCCGCCTGCGACGGCGATGCCTACAAGTTCCTCTTCATCGCCAAGGGCGGCGGCTCGGCCAACAAATCCTTCCTCTACCAGGAGACCCGCGCCGTGCTGAACCCGACGGCGCTCGTCGAGTTCCTCACTGCGAAAATGCTCACGATCGGCACCGCCGCATGCCCTCCGTATCATCTCACCTTCGTCATCGGCGGCCTCTCCGCGGAGCACACGCTCAAGACCGTGAAGCTCGCTTCCACCAAATACCTCGACCACCTCCCGACGAGCGGCAGTCCGGGTGGCCGCGCATTCCGCGACACCGCTCTCGAGCAGCAGATGCTCCATGCCGCGCGCACCTGCGGCATCGGCGCTCAGTTTGGTGGAAAATACTTCGCGCTCGATGCCCGCGTCATCCGCCTCCCCCGGCACGGCGCCTCGCTGCCCATCGGCATCGGCGTTTCTTGCAGCGCCGACCGGCAGGCAAAGGCGAAGATCACGCGCGACGGCGTCTTCATCGAGAAGCTGGAGACGAATCCCCTCCGCTACATTCCCGAGACCTTGCGCCATCGAAAGGACGAGACTGCGATCCGCATCAACCTCGACCGCCCCATGTCGGAAATCCTCGCCGACCTTGGGCGATACCCCGTCACTACGCGGCTGCTGCTCACCGGCCCGATCATCGTCGCGCGCGACATCGCCCATGCAAAGCTCAAGGAACGTCTCGAAGCCGGCCAGCCGCTCCCCGCGTATTTCAAGGAGCACCCAGTTTATTACGCCGGCCCGGCGAAAACTCCCCCCGGCATGCCGAGCGGCTCATTCGGCCCCACGACCGCGGGTCGCATGGACGCCTACGTGGATCTTTTTCAAAGCCACGGCGGAAGCATGGTGATGATCGCAAAGGGCAACCGCGGCCCGCAAGTCACCGAGGCCTGCAAAAAGCACGGTGGTTTCTACCTCGGCAGCATCGGCGGCCCCGCGGCCATCCTCGCCAAGGAAAACATCCGCAAGGTCGAGGTCGTCGAATTTCCCGAGCTCGGCATGGAGGCGATCTGCCGCATCGAGGTCGTGGACTTCCCGGCATTCATCCTCGTGGATGACAAAGGCCACGACTTCTTCAGCGAAATCGCGCCCGGCTGCAACATGACGCACTGAGCCGGAGAGGGCTACTTCCCGCGGAGCAATTCCCGCAGCTTCGCCGGCTCCGTGACTGGTGCTTGGCAGACGAAATTTTCGCAGACATACGCCGCCGCCTTTCCATCCACCGGTTTCATCGCAGCGACGGCCTCCAGTTTCCTCCCGAGCCACGCCTGCCCCGCGCCGCCGTCGGCGTGGATGAGCAATTGATTCGGTGCAAACACGGCACGCGCTTCACGCAGCAGCGCCTTCGTGTCCGCCGCTCCGGGCTTGCCGGCGATGACGAGCTGGCGCGGCTTGGCTATCGAAAAATCCACCGCGCAGAGCATCTGCGACATCGCGCTCGGGAGCCGGTCAAGCTGCTCCCCCATGCTCTTCATCGTCTTTTCCGCACGCTGGCGGAACTCCTTGGAATCCGAGATCTGCGCAAGCCGCAGGAGATTCATCACCGCGAGGCTGCTCGGCGTGGGCTCCGCGCCATCGTAATCCTCCTTGTTGCGAAAGAGCACATCGCTCTGCCCCGCCGGCGTCTGGAAGTAGCCGCCGTGCTCCTTGTCGTAAAAAAGCGCGTCCATTTTCTCCTGCAACGCCAGCGCCCACTCGATCCATGCGGTGTCCCCGTCGGCCTCGTGGAGTTCGAGCAGCCCGCCGATCAACGACGCGTAATCATCCGCAAACCCCGCGATCGCCGCCGGCCCGTTGCGGAAACTCCGGATAAGCGCCCCGTCCTTGTACAACGACGCACGGATAAAACGCGCGCTGGCCTGCGCCGCCGCTAGGTAGCGCGGTTCGTCCAGCACCTGCGCCGCGCGCGCAAACGCCCCGATCATCAGCCCGTTCCATGCGGTGATGATTTTGTCGTCGAGATGCGGGCGTGGACGTTTCGCGCGGAGCGCAAAGAGCTTTTTCCGCGACCGCTCCAGCAGGGCCGCCACCT
>CAMAUI010000146.1 GCA_945861385.1 Prosthecobacter debontii | reverse complement strand
AAGTGGGAGGAGGAAGGCGGCGACTGGCTCCACGTCGTGGATCTCGATGCGGCGTTCTCCGGCGAGCAGCGCAACCTCGAATCCGTCCGTGCGATCACCGGCGCGGTGAAAATCCCCGTCGAACTCGGCGGCGGAATCCGCGACGCAGCCGCCATCGAACGCGCGCTTGCGGCGGGTGTCTCGCGCGTGATTCTCGGGACGAAGGCCGCGGAGTCGCTCGACTTCGTCGCGGAAATGGCACGCACTTTTGGCTCCGAAAAGGTCGCCGTGGGCATTGACGCGAAAGGTGGCATCGTCAGCGTGAAAGGCTGGACGCAGGAGACCGGCCAGAGCGCGCTCGAACTCGCGACCCGCGCAGTGGAGGCTGGTGCGGGCACGATCATCTACACCGACATCGCCACCGACGGCATGCTCACCGGCCCGAATTTTCACGAGACGGAACGGGTCAATGCCGCCATCGTCCCGCTCGGCGGACAACTCATCGCCAGCGGTGGCGTCGGCACGGCCGCGCACGTGCATCGCGCTCGGGAAATACCCGGCCTCTATGGCTGCATCATCGGCAAGGCGCTCTACGATGGCGCGGTCTCGCTCCGCGCGATTTCCGCCCGGTGACGCGAGCGCGCTTGCCCTGCCTTCCAACACCTGCCACCTGACTCCCGCATGAAAGCTCTCTATCTCGACTGCATCTCCGGCATCAGCGGCGACATGACCGTCGGTGCGCTCATTGATCTCGGCGTAAAGCCGAGCGCGCTGGAATGGGAACTCGCGAAGCTGAACATCGGTCACTTTCACATGCACTACGACCGCGCGAAACGGAAGGACATCGAAGGCGTGAAGTTCGACATCCACGGCGGCGCGACGCACGGAGAGCACTGCCATGAGCACACCGAACACTCGCACGCCGCGCATGGGCACGATGAACACGCGCATTCCCACGAACACGGCGACTGCTGCGGGCATGACCACGGCGAAGCCCATTCGCATTCCCACGAGGAGCACTCGCACGGCGAACACACACACACCCACGAGCATGAGCACGGCGGGCACAGCCATTCGCACGAGCACACGCATGAACACGGCGACCACGACCATCATCACGGGCGCACGCACAAGGAAATCAAGGCGCTCATCGAGGGCGGCGGTCTTTCGGATTTCGTAAAGAGGCGCGCGCTCGGCATCTTCCGCCGCATCGCTGAGGCGGAGGGCAAAATCCACGGCATGAGTGCGGAGGATGTCCACTTCCACGAAGTCGGCGCGCTCGACAGCATCGCGGACATCGTCCTCACGTGCGTCGGCATCGAGGCGCTTGGAGTCGAGAAGGTCTTCTGCAGCAGACTGCACGACGGCCACGGCACCGTCGAATGCGCGCACGGGACTTTTCCCGTCCCCGCGCCCGCCACGATGGAGATACTGAAGGGCATCCCGCTTGGGCAGATTGATGAGCCACACGAACTGATCACTCCCACGGGTGCCGCGATCGTCGCCGAATTCGCGGAGAGCTTCGGTCTCATGCCCGCGATGAAAGTCGGGAAGATCGGCTACGGCCTCGGCACGCGTGACCTCGCCGCGCGCCCGAATGTCCTCCGCGCAGTGCTCGGCGAACTCGAGGCCTAGCCGCGAACTTACGCCCGCGCGACTCAGGTGTCGCTTTCCACCGCGCCTGCTGCGATGCTCCGCCCATGCACGGCTACGAGACCGATACGGTCACGAAACTCGAAACCAACCTCGACGACTGCCCGGCCGAAATCCTCGGCGCGGTCATGGAAAAACTTTTTTCCGCCGGTGCGCTCGATGTGTGGTTCACGCCGATCCAGATGAAAAAAAACCGGCCCGCGGTCATGCTGTCGGTTCTTTGTGAGGAGACCGCCGCGGCCACGCTGGCGGACATTATTTTCACCGAGACCTCCTGCTTCGGCCTCCGTGTCGAAAGAGTGATCCGTCTCAAACTCGAGCGCCGCTTTGAAACTGTCGCGACACCGTTCGGCGAAATTCCCGTCAAACTCGGGCTCAAGGCCGGCGAGATCGTGCAGCGCGCGCCGGAGTTTGAAAGCTGCCGCGCCGCAGCCGAGCAAGCAGGCGTGCCCATCCGCGCGGTCTTCGCCGCCGCCCTCCGCGCAAGTGGCGCGGGTTGAGATGGGAAAAGGCCGTTGACGATCCGGGGCGCGCCGATTATCTCTGCGCGCCCTCGAAAATGGCGGGATAGCCAAGTGGTAAGGCTGAGGTCTGCAAAACCTCCATTCGCGGGTTCGATTCCCGCTCCCGCCTCTCTCCCGGGCTCCTGCCTGGCAGTGATGCTGGGAACATGCATGGGAAAATGAACCACTGCTCGTCGAGTATCCGCGCTTGTTCCCTCCCAGGGCCTCCCGCTGGGCGCCGTGGGGAGATTTTTGCCGATCAACGGGGATGCGATGCTTGCTCCAAGTTGGCCTCCGCACCGGTGGACGTGGCGTGACGCGCGACGACTCGCAAACAAGGTCATCGCCCCTTTTCCGCGTCACGCCTCTCGGGCAGCAGCTTCGGATCCAAAATCGGCTGGTCGCCCATCAATTTTGCCAGGGTGGGCTCGACGGCTTGCACCCATGCCTCGGCCCCGGCCGGGCTTGGGTGGAGCAGGTCCCACATCAGCTCGGTGTTGATCGTGCCGTCGGGACGCAGGAAGACGTGGTTCACATCAAGCCAGAAGACGTGCCGGCCATCGGCCAGTTGCGCCGTGAGTTCACCGGCGCGGCGGCAGGTCTCGATGCACTTTGCCGAGGAATTGAATGCCGGCGGGCTGACGCCTTTCTCCGAATCGCCACCGCGCGGAAAGATGCGGAGCACCAGGATCTTGGTTTCCGGATGACGCTGGCGGATGAGTTGAACAATCGCCTTCGTGCCCGCAAAAATCTGCTCCGGCGTGTGGACGCGGCTGAAATGCCTGTCGTCGGAATTGTTCGTCCCGATGAGCAGTATCGCCACCTTGGGTGCCCTTGCGAAGTCCAGCTCGCCGTTCTGAAGATTCCACAGAATCTCCTCCGTGCGCTGGCCGTTCATGCCGAGATTGATGGCGTGGCGCGGCTCGAAGTGCCGCTTCCAGACGGCCAGATTCGGCGCGTACTTTCCGTCATTCATCTCGCCAAGCGAGTGCGTGATGGAGTCGCCGATGAGCATCAGGTCGTAGTTGCCGCTTTTCACCGCCTTCACCTTTTCTTCGTGCCGCGGGTTGCCGTTTTTCTTCGGAAAATCCGCATCTCCCGCGACGGGCTGAGCGCGCAGGAGTGAGCTGATGCCCATGAACACTGCGATGGAAATTTTGACGACCTCAGACATGTCAGAAGGATTTCAGAAGACGGTCGTGAATGCTAGACATCGCCAACTGGGATCTGCGCGGCTGCGCACGGTTTCGGATCATGGCTGGATGTCTCGAAATTCCCCGGCGTTCATCCGCACCGGGGAGTGAGGGGGCTGATCAGGCTGGCACACTGCTCTGCCAGATTCCGCAGATACTATTCCCGCTGTCGCGTGATGCGGAGCTGCTCATTGCTGTTCTTATTCTAATTCGCGTTCAAGTTGAGAGCAACGATCCAAGGCCAGTTGCAAATGCTCTTGATCCGTTCGTGATCCGCCGCAAGGCGGGCGAGTCCTTCGTCTAGTTGTCGCCGCACGCCCTCCATGTCGTCAAACACCCGGTTGGGGAACTCTTTCTCTCGCAGCTCATCCCATAGATGCTCCTGCGGATTGAGTTCGGGCGCGTAGGGCGGCAGCCGGTGCAAGCGGATGTTTTCAGGCACCACCAGCGCCTTGGCCACATGCGAACTGGCGTTGTCCACGATCATGAGCATGAACTCGTCGGGATGCGCGGCGCTCACCTGGGCGAGGAACTCGCTCATATGCATGGTGTCCATCCTGGCACAGCGCATCGACTCATGCTCGCCCTGCAGCGGACTCACCGCCCCATACACATAGGTGAACTCGCGCTCGTAACCATTGTCCACCACGGGCCGCGCCGGCGCTGGCGCCCAGCAGCGGCGGATGCGCACCATGCGCCCGAAGCGCGCCTCGTCCTGGAACATCAAGCGTACGCGCCGCCCCCTGACCTCATCAGGCTTCAGCAGGGCCGCCAATGCCTCGGGGAGTTTTTTTTCCACTCCTGCTGCGCGGCGGGACTGCTCTTGGGGTGACGTGTGTCGGGGGCCACTTTGCGCCAGCCATGCCGCGCCAGCAGCCGGTAAATCACCGAGGCTTTGACCGGCTGCCTCAGGCGTTGAGCCAGCGCCGCCCGAATGGGCGCCACCACCAGCAGGTTGCCCTTGGCGGCCGCTTCGAGCCATGGGGACAGAAACTCCTTTTCTTCATCCAAGGTCATCCAGCAATTGCGTCGCCCGCCCCACTTGCGGGCGGGCGCGGCAGCGCGGCTGGCACGGGGCGGTGGAAAGGACTTCTGGAGTCGGCAGACCGTTGCGCGCCCGACTCCGAGAATGGCGGCGGTTTGCTCCAAGGTTGCCCCCATCAGAGCAGGGAGCAGAATGGACTGGGCGCGGCGCAGTTCTCGCAAGTCGGTGGCGGCATCAGCGGCGAGCTGGGCGCGCTTCACCACCGATGAATCGTGTGTGGAAGTTCGTGGCATGGGCCATTCATGCCACAATACGTCTCATCTTGAAAGCGATTTAGAATTATTGGTCACGACTGCCTCATTCTGACTCACGACAGTCACTTCATCGAGAGAGCCATCGGTGACTTCGCGCTTGAAGGTTGCCTTCCACTGCGCGTCTCCCACTGCGCGTCCGTGGTGGCGATCCATTTCTGGATCTCCGACTGCGGCGGTGCGGGTGCGGGTGCGGCGGGATCCTGCGCCGGGCTTGTCGCGCTGAGCGCCATCAGCATGGAGACGGATATCAAGCTCCGCGTTTTCTTAATGGCCATGCTGAATTGAGCTAGCGCGCCCACTGCATCTTTGCACGGAAAATGTATGCGGCGGAACCGTGCCAGTGGTAGGCGTTCCCCGAAGAGGAGCCATTTCCTTATTTCAGCAGCTTTCCCGGCTCGCTGACTTCGCGCACTTCGATCGAGTGGAATATGACATGTGAATTACCGCTGGCGACGCCAAGACAACTCTTGTTGGGCAGTGCCCAGAACCCGTCGTGAACAGTGTCACTAAAGTCTGTTTTCCACTGCGTTATGAGTTTTCCATCGAGGAACGCTTCCGCTCCGTTTTTCCGAACCTTCACGAGCGAAGTGTAACGGCGATTGTCTTTGATTCCGACGCGCAAATTTACCGTCGTCTTGTTTGCCCCGGCTCCTGCCCCCTTGACGTAGTGGAAAGTGAACATCCCGTCGGCACTCATCACCCAAATAAACGGATGCTCGTTGACGGTGAGGTTTTGGATGACGCAGCCCCCCGTTTTCTTCGTGAACGAGATCTGAAAATCGTATTCAGCAGGGGCCTCATATGGGATCTCGAGCCGCGCTGCGCCATTGTTTCCAGCAGAGACGAGCGCACCGTCTTTCATCGCCCAAGTGCCTGCGACCGCATTCCTGTCCGGGTCAATCGTGCGAAGAAGATTGGTGAGTCTTGGCGATGCGCCCGCCTGAACGGGAGGCGTCCCTGCCTTCGTGCCAAAGGGAACGTTGGTCGCGGGATTCCCCGCAGCCCCTGCTGGTCTGATCCACGCGGCGGCGACTTCATCGCGCTTGGCTTTTACCTCCAGGGCATCGTCGAGGCGCTGGCGCTGCGTGAACTGTGTCTGCACCTGCGCGAGCATCTGATCGTATTTTGCGTGCAGCGCCTTTATGCGAGCGGCGTGATCCGTCTCCATTTTCGCCAGTGCGATGCGAACGGGTGCGCGGAGTTGCTTCACCGAGGCGGCGTCGGTCGCAAGATCCTGCGCGGGGATCACGTTCGTATCAACGAAACGTTCCTGCTCGTTGCGAAGCACGACCGCGCCATCCAGGTCACCCGCAGCGCTCGCCTTGGCAATGGCCGCTTCGAGCGCAGTCCGATATTGCGCTTTTACCTTCCCCAATTCCGCCTCATGGACATCGGTGACTTCGCGCTTGAAGGTCGCCTTCCACTGCGCGTCCGTGGTGGCGAGCCATTTCTGGATCTCTGATTGCGGCGGCGCGGCCGCGGGAGGGACGTTGTCCTGCGCATGGATGGTCACGCTGAGGGCCAGCAGCACTGCAAAAAATAGCGGATGATGCGTCTTCATAATAAGGTGCCTCAATGTCTGGCGGCTGTGGAATAGAGCCTTGATGGCATGGATCATTAGCGTCGAGCGAATAATCAGTCTCTCCCTCAACGCCCTCACAAAGTTCAGTGCCGGAAAGCGACGCAGCTACGCCACCGCCTCGATGCGGTCAGCATACACATTCACCAGCTTGTGCGCCGGCAGAAGCGACTCGACCTGCGCCCACACCCGCGCGAGGAACGCGTGAAAATCCCGCCGCCGCAAATTGCCGATTCGCAGATGCACCACCCATGGCGGCGGTTTCGCGAGCAGGATGTGGTTGGAAAAATCCGCGTCTTTCGACACGATCACCAACTCGCCCGCGAGCGCATGACACCACACTGCGGCATCGTCCGGGCTGTTGCCGAGCGACTCCACATGCGTCACCGGCAGCGACGGCGTGAACGCAAGCCGACGCGGGAGATTTTCATCGAAAAGGAACCCCTTCACGCGACCTTGAGCACCGTGAAGTGATTGCCCATCAACTCCGAGGAAAAGCTCATGCACGCCAGTATATCCTCGCGCGTGAGCGCCGGATATTCCGCCAGCACATCCTCCACCGAATCGCCCGCGCCGAGAAACTCCAGCACCGTCTGCGCCGCGATGCGCGTGCCGCGGATGCACGGGCGACCATTGCACACAGCCGGATCAATCATTATGCGCTCATTCATCCCTGCGAGATACTGCACCCGCCAGTAAATCGCCAGCCGAACTTTCAGCCGCGCACGAATGCGCAAAGCTCCAGCGCTTTCAATCCGCCCCTCCGCGCGAGCGGGTATAAGCAGCAGCGAGAATCGAGCACCTCTTACACTGGGGATCATGGGGACTGTCCTCTATTTTCGCTTGTTTGCGCACGCATTGGAGCCACACAAAAAGCCGGCTTCGCGAGATGCCGCACAACTCTGCAACTTCTCCGGAGTGGTACGCCCTTCGGCAGTCAGCTTGATGGCCAGCAGTCGTCTATTGCGTCATCCGTCACCCTCGCTTGCATACCGCTCGTCACCGCTTGCGGCCATTCCAGGGCACCAGCAAACTGGGGGTTCTTCCGGGAATATCATGGGTGAAGGAGGGGGAATCTGAGGGGAACAGCGGCCCCTGGGCCTTCGGCCACCGGGGGTGCCGCACTGAAGGGCGCGGGAGCAAGGCGGCGAAATTCTCATCGGGATGTCTGGGGAGCGGGGTTGAG
>CAMAUI010000145.1 GCA_945861385.1 Prosthecobacter debontii | reverse complement strand
GGATGCGCACAAGGCGATGCTTGAGCTTTGGAAGCCGGTCTCGACATTCGTCATTGAGAGGGGTGTGGATAACAAGCATGTCCCCGTTGAACCCAACAAACGGGACAAGGAGGCGATCGAGAAATTGGACAAGGAGAAGGACGAAAAATGGGTGGTGGAGTATTTTGAACTTTTTGGCAAGGGGGGCAGGCGCTACGCGACAGGCTTGGAGAGCGCATTGAAAACAATCGCGGATCCCGATCTCAAGAAACTGGGCGAATCCATCCTGAAACTCATCACTGAGCAGGCGCAGGCCGCCGAGGCTGCGCGGATCGAAGCCAGAAAGAACAAGTAGCGGCGGTTTTCCGGGGAATGCGCGGACTTCCGCGCGGCCACGCCTTTTTCATGTACGGATAATTGCGCGGCACGCTCCGTGGTGTATCCTCAGCCAACACGATGGACGAACACTTCACTCTCCCATCCGGCGAGCCCGGTCACGACGAAGGGCTTGCTGCTCGTGTTGAACGACTCGCGGCGCAGTTGCCGCCGGGCGACCCGGTTCGCGGGCAGTTGCTCAATCTCCGCTCGGAGCTGGCGGAGCGCGAAGACATCATGGACGATGCGCGCCAGACCATCGAGAAGCTCGAGGCCGTCGTGGAGAAGGTCACCGCGCCCGCAAACCGCATCGGCACATTCCTGACGGCGTACCCTCGCGTTGACGAGGGGAAGCCTGTCATGCTCGCTCAGATCATCGTCGGCGGCGCGGAGTTTTTCTGCAATGTGGATCCGCGGATCAATGCCCGCGCGCTTCGGCGCGGTGCGCGGGTGCTGGTGAACGAGGCTTACGTCGTCGTGGGAGATCTCGGTTACGACCGCGCCGGGCCGGTCGTGAAAATCACGGAACTGCTCGGCCCGGACCGGCTGCGCGTCGGCTCCGAGGCCGGCCAGCAGAACATGATCCTCTATCGCGGCGATCTGCTCGCGAAGGAGAAGCTGAAGGTCGGCGACGATGTGCGGGTGGATTCCAATTTCCGCGTGGCGATCGAGGCGCTGCAGCGGCCGGATAAAAACGAATACTATCTCGACAGCGTGCCCGAGCTGCCGTGGGAGAAAGTCGGCGGCCAGGCCGAGGCGATCGGGGCGATCCGCGAGGCGATCGAGGGGCCGCTGCTTCATCCGGAGCTTTTCGAGAAGTTTCACCACGCGACCCCGAAGGGCTTCCTGCTCTACGGCCCGCCGGGCTGCGGAAAAACGCTCATCGGCAAGGCGACGGCATGGAACCTCACGCAACAACTCCGCGCGAGGACGGGCGAGGAGATGCGCGAATTTTTCATGCACATCAAAGGGCCCGAGATCCTCAATATGTGGGTGGGCGAGAGCGAGCGGATCGTGCGCGAGATTTTCGCGACGGCCCGGGAGAAGCGCCGCGAGGGATACCTGCCGTTCATCTTCATTGACGAGGCGGAGAGCATCCTCGGCACGCGGCGGGGAGGGCGCTGGAGCAGCATCCTGAGCACGCTTGTGCCCATGTTTTGCACGGAGATGGACGGACTCGAGTCGCTGCACGACGCGGTGATCATCATCGCCAGCAATCGCGCTGATTTGATTGACCCGGCGATATTGCGACCGGGACGGATTGACCGGAAAATCAAGGTGCATCGCCCGACGCGCGAGGGTTCGCGCGAGATTTACGGCATCTACCTCACGCCCGAGCTGCCGTACGATGCCGCGCTCGTGGCGGAGAAGGGGAGTGTCGCGGCTGTGAGGGATTACCTCGTGGAGAAGGTGATCGAGGCGCAGTTCGCACAGCGGGACGAGAACCGCTTCCTGAGCATCACGCTCCGCAGCGGGCGCAGGGAGACGCTTTACCGCGGCGATCTCATCAGCGGCGCGATCATCGCGAGCATCGTCGAACGGGCGAAGGCATTCGCCATCAAGCGTGCGCTGGAGAGCGGAAAGGACGAGGGCATCAGCGAGGGGGATCTGCTCGTCTCGCTCGATGCGGAGTACCATGAGAACGACATCTTTCCACCGAGCGACATCACGGAGGACTGGCTGCACCTGATTGATCACGACGCGGAGAATGTCGTGAAGGTCGCGCCGTGCCGCAGTGGCGGAGATTCTGCGCAGCGCCCGCCGGCGGTGGTCTAAAGCCGGGAGAGACGGCGGCGCTCGACGAGCGCGTCGCAACGCGGGCAGCGGGGCAGGACGGCTGTGCCGGGGTTCCGGAATTCAAATGCGCAGAGGCGGCATTTCATCCAGTTCCGTGTTGCGGCCCGCTCCTGGTGTGTGCGCCGCGAACTGTACGCAAACGCCGCAAGGAAGATCACCAACAGGCAGCCGCCGGTGTATGCGAAGATCATCTCGTGGAGCGTGAGGTGGAACATGGCTACTCGGTCTTTTTCATCGCGTCGTCACCCCAGCGAAATGTCGCGGTGCCCCAGGCTTCGGCTGCATGCTCCGCGGGTGTGAACTTGAGGAGGCGGAGCGTGGCGGCTGCGGCGGTATCGAGCGCTTGCTCGCCGCTCGGTTGCTGGAGGAAAAAGTAGCGCACCGAACCCCCGGCGCTGATTCCGACAAGGAATCGAGTTGCGACGACGGGGGTTGTTGCTGCTGCGGGTGGCTGGAAGGCGGTGTCTTTCGGTGCGCGCAACAGCAGTGCGCCGGAGAATTCAATCCTCGTGGCCTGCGTCTCGACATGGGGCAAGGGCACCTCTGTCCCGGCGGCGGGGCTGCCAAGAATCAGGCTCAGCGGGTCGCGGGCGGGTGGGAACTGGATGGTTGCCGGCTCTACGGGGGATGCAAGTGGAGGGGTCCGTGGCGTGGCAAAGGAAGGACGGTACTGGATGTCGAGCAGGTTGGGCGGCTCCACCGCAGGAACGCGGGCGATGATCGCCGGGTCTTCCGCGTCAAGCCATCGCAGAAGGGTTTCATTTTCCGGCGACGGTGATCCGTCCGGCGCAAATGGGGTGAGGACTTGGAGCGGAGGCGCAGTCCGTGGTGCGCTGGAACGGCCGGGCAGGGCGGCTTGAAAAATGAAGAACGCCGAGCTGTGGAAAAACAGCATCAGAAAAATGCAGCCGGCGAGTGTCCACGAGCTGTGCTGGCGGCGCGGCCATGAAAAGATGGTGTTGCTCATTGCGCGATCCTGCCTGCGAGGATCACGGAGTATCCGCGCCGGAGCGCCTCGTTCACGAGTTCGTCGCGGAGGCCGACCGGCGCGTTCTTGTCGGCCTTGACGATGAGCGTCCGCTCCGCGGATTCGTTTTCACCAAGGCGCCTCAGCAGGTCGGCGAGCGTGATTTTTTGATCCCGGAAATAGATCACGGGCGCTGGCGATGCGGTGATGCTCACAATCTGCGCATTCCGCTGCGGGCCGAGCGCGTAGAAAGTGGATGGCATCGCCACTTGCACGCCGGGCTGGAGGATGAAGCGGGAGCCCATCTCGAAAAAGACGAGGACGAGGAACAGCACATTGATCAGCGGGATGATCCCGAACGCCGCCGGTGAGAATCGAAATGTGCGCTCGAGCTTCACGGCGGCCGGTGGCTATCGCTTCTCAGCGCGCTGGCGGGCCTCGTCGAACTCGATGATGTCCGGCTGCTGGCGGCTCTCGATGAGCTGGTTGACGATCTCGATGCCTGCGCGCTCCATGTCGTGGAGCACTGCGTTCACGCGCGCATTCACGTAGGCGTAGGCGATGGCCGTTGGAATCGCCACACCGATCCCGGCGGCGGTGGTGATGAGCGCCTGATAGATGCCGTTGGCGATCTCCGCGGAACTCGTCAGCCCGCTCGCGGCGGACATGCTCTGGAAGGCCTCGATCAAGCCGGCGACGGTTCCGAGCAGCCCGAGCATTGGGGTGAGAAAAGCGAGTGTGCTCAGCAGGCCGAGCCGGCGTTCGAGTTTCGGCACTTCGAGCTGGCCGGCCTCCTGCACGATCGCCTTCAGTTCCTCGCGTGAGGAGCTGTGGCGGATGATGGCGGAATGCACGACCCGCTGGACCGGGCCGTTCGTCGCGGCCGCCTCCATCTGCGCCTCCGCGTAACGGCGGCCGCCGACAAGATTTGCGAGGCCCCGCATGAATTCCCCCACTTTCACCGAGATGCGATGGAAATAGAGCACACGCTCGAGAAACACAGCACTCGCGAGGACACTGCAGAACAGAATCGGCCACATGAGCGGGCCGCCTTTTTGCATGAGATCAAGCATGGGTGTGTTTCTACCCCCGCGGTTCCGGGTGCGGAAGCCCGAAGACGAAAAAGTTTTCCAGGCCGCGGGCCCAAGTTCCGGTTCCGTTTTCCGCGCGGCCCGCATACAACGCGCGGCGTGATCATCATCGCCATTGATCCCTCTCTGCGTTCCACCGGCTTCGCCGTGCTCGAGAAGACCGGGGGAAAAATACGCGCGCTCGATTACGGCATCGTGAAGAACCGTGCGTCGCTCCGGCAGAGTGCGTGCCTGGTGGCGATTCGCGAGCGCATAGCGGCGGTCATCGCGTCCCATGCGCCGGAGTGCGCGGTGTTCGAGGGCGTCATCTTTGTGCAGAGCCATCGCACCGCCATCACGCTTGGCGCGGCGCGCGGCGCGGCGCTGGTTGCCGCCGCGGAGAAAGGGCTGCCCATCTACGAATATGCGCCCCGGCGTGTGAAGCAGAGCGTCGTGGGACGCGGCGCCGCGCAGAAGAACCAGGTCGCATTCATGGTGCGGGTGCTCCTCGGGCTTGCAGCGACACCCGAGGCCGATGCGGCGGACGCGCTCGCGGTGGGGATCACACATTTCCAAACCGCGGACAGCGTGCGCGTGGGCGCGGCAAAGTTTGACGAGATATGAGCGCGCGCTGGCTCGGCCGGATTTCCTACGAGGCCGCCATGGCGCTCCAGGTTGAGATTGCGGGGCGGAAGGCCGAGGTCCCTGACGCGCCCGATGAGTTGCTCCTGCTCGAGCACGATCCGGTTTTCACGATCGGGCGCACGCCTGACTTGTCTTCGCTCGGTGACCCGCGTGCGCTGCCCGCGCCGCTTGTCACCATCAATCGCGGAGGCCAGGCCACGTGGCATGGCCCCGGGCAGTTGGTCGCCTATCCGCTCGTTGATCTTCGCCGACGCGGCTCGGATCTTCACCGCTACTTGCGTGACGTTGAGGAGTTCGCCATCGGGCTGTGTGCCGGCTTCGGCGTCGCGACGACACGCCGGGAAGGCCTCACCGGCGCCTGGGTGGGGGAGAGAAAGATTGTCAGCATCGGCGTCGGCGTGCGGCGGTGGATCACCATGCACGGCTTCGCGCTGAATGTGTGTGGCCCGCTGGATGGCTTTGATCACATCACTCCGTGCGGCTTGGGCGGCGTGACGATGACGAGCCTCGAGCGCGAGGGCGTGCAGGGTGTGGATGTCGGGAAAGTCGCCGCAATGGCGGCGGACTTGTGGGAAAGGAACGGCTCGATTTAAGGGCGTGGCTTGCGCCTGGCATCACGGACCGCGGCGATGATGAAGAGCGCCGCCGCTATGAAGATGCAGGAGTCCGCGACATTGAATGCCGGCCACGGGTTCGCGAAACGCACATGCAAATCCACGAGCAGAAAATCCACGACATAGCCGTGGACGATGCGGTCGGTGACGTTGCCGAGGATGCCGGAGAGAATCAGCGCCACGCCCCAGCGTGAGGGCGCGTCCGGAAACAGCCCGCGCTTCCATGCAAAAAGCAGCCCCGCAAAGGCGACGATGCTCAATCCGATGAAAAATGAATTGTTTCCCTGACCCAGGCTGAATGCCGCCCCGGTGTTCGCCCAATGCACGATCTGGAACCATCCGGGAATCACGTCCGCTGTCAGCGGGAGGTGCGCGGTTTTTTTCACCACATCGGGGAAACGCTCGAAGTAGCCATCCGCGGGGAGTGCGAAGTGCGTGTAGATCCACCACTTGGTGAGCTGATCGAGCGCGTAGAGCGGCAGCGCGATGGCGGCGAGGAACTTCATCTACGCGGGCAACGCCGCGTCGCAGCGAGTGCAGACGCCGCGCGCGGTGAGCGGTTGGTGGCGCCAGCAGCGCGGGCATTGCGGCTGGGCGCTGCGAAAGACTTTCGAGGCGGGCTCGGTGCCGGGCGCGAGCGTGAGTTCGCTGATGATGAGGAATTCCTCCAGCTCGGCCTTGTCGGCGTTCAGCGCGGCGTGCCGGGAGGCGGCGATTTCGAGGGTGATGGCGGCTTCGAGGGACTTTGCGATGGTCTTCGCCTGGCGCGCGGGCTCGATGGCTTGCTGGTAAATAGAGGCGCGCAGCTTCAGCCACTCGTCCACTTTCGCTTCCAGCGCCTCGTCGCGGAGCGCGGCATTTGCCTCGGGGAGCACTTCGATGTGGATGCTTGTTTTCTTGCCGGAGAATTCCCACGCCTCGTCGGCGGTGTAGGCGAGGATCGGTGCGAGGAGTTTTGTCACGGCGTCGAAGCACGCATGCATCACCGATTGCGTGGCGCGGCGGCGCGGTGAATTGGCGGCGTCGCAGTAGAGGCGGTCCTTCGTGATGTCCACGTAGAGCGCGCTTAGCTCCACAGTGCAGAACTGGTTCAGCGTCTCGAACACGCGGCGGAAATCGTAGGCTTCGTAAGCCGCGCGGCAGGTGGCGATGACGCCCTGCAATTTTGACAACACCCACCTGTCCACCGTCGTCGCGCCAGCCGTGGCACAGCCATCCTGGCTGTGGGGCATGCGGGCATCCTGCCCGCTTTGTGAAGCTGCGGGCGGGACTCCCGCTGGCCCCACAGGCGGGACGCATGTGCCACTATCAAGATTCGCCAGCAGGATGCGCAGCACGTTGCGGAAGCTGCGATACGCTTCGCTCGTCCGCGCGAAGCCGTCCTCGCTGAACGGCACGTCGTTCGTGAACTCCACGCTCGCGGCCCACAGGCGCACGATGTCCGCGCCGTACTTGCCCACGAAATACTCGGCCTCCATCGGCTTCTTGTAAGCGCCCTGCTCGCTCTTGCTGATTTTGCGCTTCGTGTCCTTGTCCACGACGAAGCCATGCGTGATGACGGTCTTGTACGGCGCATGTCCCGTCAGCGCGACCGAGGTCATCAGCGACGACTGGAACCAGCCGCGATGCTGGTCGGTCGCTTCGAGATACACGTCGGCGACTCCACTGCACGCCTTCAGTTCGGGATGCCGCGAGGTCACGGCCTGATGCGACACGCCGGAATCAATCCACACGTCGAGCGTGTCGTTCCGCCGCGAAGTGCCCGCAGGCAGCCCGAGCTGCGCTGCCCACCACGCGTCGTCCTTTTCAAACCACAGGTTCGTCCCGCCGCTCTCGACGAGGTCGGCGACCTTCACCGCGAGGTCGGCGCGCACGATGGGCGTTCCGTTTTCCTCGTAGAAAACCGGCAGCGGCACGCCCCATGTGCGCTGGCGCGAGATGCACCAGTCGGGCCGCGCCTCAACGGTGCCGTAGATGCGGTTGCGCCCCCACGCGGGCACCCACTCCGTCTTGTCAATCGCCGCGAGCGCATCGGC
>CAMAUI010000144.1 GCA_945861385.1 Prosthecobacter debontii | reverse complement strand
GACTATCCCAGCCCCGGCGGGCGTTCCGCAACGGGGTCTTCTTCACTACAACGCCCAAACCCGCAGGCCAACAGAGACGGCACTCCCGCGCGTCGGAAGTCCGTCAGAGGAAAGTTTTTTCGCGCAGATCGCGAACTGCGGAACTCGGGTTAATCCCGACTGGTCGGGACTCTGCCATTGAGCAAATTCTCCCGGATCCAGCGCGCGGACTTCATCGCCTTGATTTCCTTTTCCCGCCTCATCGCATCTGCACGACTTGAGTGCGCTTCGCTCCAGACGATTTGCCATGGCCCGTTTTTGTGCGTGTATCTGCCTCTGCCGGGTTCGGGGCTGTTGTGCCCGGCAACTCGTCCCTCCAGGTCTTCGGTGTGGCCGATGTAGAACTTGCCTGCCTGATTTTGAAGGACGTAGGTCCAGTAGCTCATCTTCACTGTCAAAATTGGCTCCGAGAGTAGGACTCGAACCTACAACCGATCGGTTAACAGCCGATTGCTCTACCATTGAGCTATCTCGGAATCTCGTCTTGCGAGGGCGCGGAAAATACGGGGGCGACCCGTTACAGCAAGCACATTTTCCGTGTGCGAATCCTCGCACCCCTGCGGGCGCCGGGCGCTTTACGGGAGCGATTTTGTGGCTGTCACGACGGCGGTGGCGGTGATGCCGAGCACCTCCATCACTTTGCCCCCCGGCCCGCTCAGGCCGAAGCGGTCAATGCCGACAACTTTTCCATCGAGCCCGACGTACTTCCACCAGAGCGCCGTTACGCCGGCTTCGATGGCGACGCGGCGCCGGCAGGAAGGCGGGAGGACTTCGTCCTTGTAGGCCTGCGGCTGCTGGTCGAAGCGAAGGAAGCTCGGGACGCTGACGACGCGGGTGCCCGCCCCGAGTTGCTTCGCGGCTGCGACCGCGTGCTGCACTTCGCTGCCTGCGGCGAGGAGGATCGCGTCCAGTGCGGCGGTTTCCTTCACCAAAATGTACGCACCTTTCGCTACTCCCGCGCGGCGTGCCTCGACAGACGCCTCATTCAGCATCGGCACCGCCTGGCGCGAGAGGGCGAGGAGGGTTGGGCCAGTCTTGCGCTGGAGCGCGGCGGCGAATGCGCCGGCGGTTTCCTCCGGGTCGGCCGGGCGGATGACATCGAGATTCGGGATGACGCGCAGGCCGCTGACTGTCTCCACAGGCTGATGCGTGGGGCCGTCCTCGCCTACGCCGACGCTGTCGTGCGTGAAAATGTAAATCGGGCTGAGTCCGCTGATCGCCGCGAGGCGGATGCTCGCGCGGCAGTAATCGGCAAAGACGAGGAACGTCGCCCCGCTCGCGCGGAAGAGGCCGTCGTAGGCGATTCCGTTCATGATGCCGCACATGCCGTGCTCGCGGATGCCGAAGCGGATGTTACGGCCCGACCAGTTCGCGGGCGTGAAGTCCTTGCTCGATGCGATGTAATTGAGCGTGGAGCCGTAAAGATCGGCGCTGCCGCCGACGAGCGCAGGAACAGCCTCCGCGATCGGCTGGAGCACGTCGCTCCCGGCCTTGCGCGTTGCGATTTTTGCGTCCGCGGGAAATGCGGGGATCCGCGAGAGCAAGTCAGCCGGCACTTCGCCTGAGACTGCGGCGGCGAGATCCCTTGCAAGCGCGGGATTCGCGGCCTGCCATGCCGCGAATGTCGTGTTCCATGCATCCTGCCGGGTCGCGAGCGCCTTCGCGTGTGCCGCAAAGTGAGCGCGCGTTTCGCCGCTGACGAAAAAATGCTCATCCGGCAGCCCAAGCGCCTTGCGCGCTGCATCCACGAATTTTGCACCGCCTTCGCCATGCGCCTTCGACGTGCCTGCGACCTCGGGGATCCCTTTTCCGATGAGAGTGCGCGCCACGATGAGTTGCGGCCTGCCGGTTGCAGCTTTCGCTTTCTCGAGAGCGGCGAGGAATGCCGCCATGTCGTGCCCGTCCACAGTCTGCACCGCCCAGCCGATTGCCGCGAAGCGCGCCGCCGCATCCTCGCTCTGCGACTCCTTCGCCATCGCGTCGAGAGTCACATCGTTGCTGTCGTAAATGAGGATGAGATTATCGAGCTTGAAGTGTCCCGCGAACGCAACGGCCTCCATCGCCACGCCCTCCTGCATGCAGCCGTCCCCGGCGAGTGCGATGATGTGGTTGTCAAAAATCGTGTGCGCTGCCGTGTTGAATTTCGCGGCGGCCATTTTTTGCGAGACCGCGTAGCCGACCGCATTGCTGATCCCCTGGCCGAGCGGGCCGGTTGTCGCCTCGACACCCGCCGTCTCGTGAAACTCCGGATGCCCCGGCGTGTGCGAACCGAGGACACGGAATTTCTTCACCTGCTCGTGATCCACACTCGCGTATCCGCTGAGATGCAGCCAGGTGTACAGGAACATGCTGCCGTGCCCCGCGCTGAGAATGAAGCGGTCGCGGTTGAGCCACTTCGGGTCGGCGGGATTGTGCTGGAGAGCATGCCCGTAAAGCACCGAGCCGATCTCCGCGCAGCCGAGCGGCAGGCCGAGATGCCCGCTGGAGCAAGCGTGGACGGCATCCATGGCGAGGCCACGGGCTTCATTGGCGGCACGGGAAAGGGCGGAGATATTCATTGGTGTGAGTGTCGGTGTTTTTTAAAAGGGCCGGCAGAGTAGGAGCGGCGCTTTTCACGTCAAGGTGCGAACGCAGTCCATGCTATTGCTCGCCAGTGCGTGATTAGAATCAGGTCCAGCGACGGGAGCGGACGCGGCGTGTTTTGTGGCACAGTGCGTCCCGCCTGTGGGGCTTGGGGGCATCCTGCCCGCAAACCTCTTGCTCCTGCTCTTGCTCAGCGCCGCACGCGAGCATGAGCAAGAGCAAGACAAAGAGTAAGAAGTCAGAGTGCAACCTTCCAAAAACTGAGATGCGCCCAGCGTATTGGGCGCACAGCTTTCGTGCTTTGCGCCTTCGAGCCTTTGCGCAAGCCTCCCGCCGATGACCGCTGGAAAACTCCGCGTCCGAATTTTTCCCACGCGCGCCGGGATGGGCTGCGCGGCTGGCGGACACGCTGCGCGCGCGATCAGCGCCGCCATTGCCGCGAACGGTGCCGCCCGCATCATCCTCGCCAGCGCGCCTTCGCAGGATGAAACCCTCAATGCCCTCACCGCCGCCAGCCTCGACTGGTCCCGCGTCACCATCTTCCACATGGACGAATACCTCGGCCTTCCCGCCGACCACCCGCAGACCTTCCGCGCGTACCAGCGGGCCCGCGTGCTCTCGCGCATCACGCCCGCCGCGTTTCATGGCATCGCAGGCGAGACGGCTGATCCCGCGGGTGAGTGCGCACGCTATTCCGCACTGCTCTGCGCGGGGCCGATTGATGTGTGCTGCCTCGGCATCGGCGAAAATGGACACATCGCATTCAACGACCCGCCAGTCGCCGATTTTGGTGACGCCGTGCTCGTCAAGCCCGTCGAGCTCGACGCGCCATGCCGGCGGCAGCAGGTCAATGACGGATGCTTCCCAACGCTCGAAGCCGTCCCCACCCACGCGCTCACCCTCACCATTCCCGCGCTCATGCGCTCCCGCACGCTTGTCTGCTCCGTCCCCGGCCCACGCAAGGCCGCGGCCGTCCGCGCGACGGTCTGCGACGCCATCGCCACCGCATGCCCGGCGACGATCATGCGCCGCCACGCGGACGCGACGCTTTACCTCGACGCGGATTCGGCGGCGGGGCTGGGGTAGGGGAATCATACATCCGCGGGCCGGAGAATCGGGGGTGGCCGTCCCACGCAAAAAATGCAACGTCTGCGATTGCAAGATGCGGAAAATTCAGCGCAACTGGCAGCCAACAATCATCAGGAGTTCACCATGGCCAAAGGAAACAACAGTCACAAAAAAGAAACCAAGAAGCCGAAAAAGGAGAAGCCAAAGGCTCCGCCCTCGACACGAAGGGGCGGCTGAGGCGGGGAGTTCGCAGGCTGATCCGCAGCATTGAAGAAGAGCGCATGTCCTGGTGCCGACTTGCCATTTTGACCGACGAGGTTTCGCAAGACCTCGATGAGGTCATCCGCTTTGCAAAGGAATTGAAGCTCGACGGGATCGAGGTGCGCTCGCTTTTTGGCCGTGCGTTCAAGGATCTCACGACGGCGGATTTGCAGCTCATCGCGGCGAAGGCGCGGGATGCGGGGCTCGCGATTGCGGGGTGCGCGTCGCCCGTGTTCAAGTGCGACCTCGATTCGCCACGGCAAATCAGCGAGCACATCGAGCTTTTCCTGCGGGCGGTGGAGGCGGCGAACTTGCTCGGGTGCGACCTGGTGCGCGTGTTCACTTTTCTGCGGCGCTCACATCCGGCGACGGACGGGGATCTCGCGCGGGCGGCGTCGCACATCCCGGCCCTGCTGGATATCGTGCGCGGTACGGGCATCCGGGTGGGGATCGAAAACGAGGCGAGTTGCATCGCTGGCAACGGGGCGGAGACGGCGGAATTCATGCGGCATCTGCCGCAGTCGCCGGAGCTGGGCGTGGTGTGGGATCCGTGCAACTGCCTGTATCTCGAGGGAGGCAATGACCCGATCCGTGATGACTTCCCGCTCGTCGCGGGGCGCACCATCCATGTCCACATCAAGGACGCGCGGCGCGATGGTACGAAGCCCGCGCAGAGCTGCGTGGAGCTTGGCACCGGGCAGCTCGATCTCCCCGGCCACTTCCGCGATTTGAAAATGCGGGGCTACCGTGGCTGGATCACACTCGAGACGCACTGGCGCGTGGTGCCGCTGGATGCGGAGACGCAGCATCTGCCGGCGGGATATGGATTTTCCGCGAACGCGGAGCCTGCGAGCCGCATCTGCATGGGGCACATGCAGCGGTGGGTGGCAGAGGCCTGACACAGGACGCTGTTCAGAACGCGCTTGCCGCTGTACATGCACGGTGATGTCCCGCACTGTCGCAATCGTTGGCCGCCCGAATGTCGGAAAATCCGCGCTCTTCAACCGGCTCGCCGGAAAGAAAATCGCCATCGTCCACGACCGTCCCGGCGTGACGCGGGATCGCATCCAGGCGGAGTGCCGGCTCGGTTCGGCGCCGTTCGCGATTTTCGACACGGGCGGCATTGGCGCGGATGTGGACGCGGATTTCACGGAGCAGGTCCGCACCGAAGTGGACATCGCGATGGCGACGAGCGACGTGATCGCATTCGTCGTGGATGGGCAGGATGGCCTGACGCCGCTCGATGAAGACCTCGCACGTGTACTGCGCCGTGCGAAGAAGCCGATGATCCTCGTCGTGAATAAAATTGACCACGCCAAGCACGGGGGCTTCGCGGCGGAATTCACGAAGCTCGGGATCGAGCGGATCGTCACCACCAGCGCGGAGCACAATCACGGCATCGGCATGCTCGTGGAAAACATCGAGGAACTCCTGCCGCCTGCGCCGGAGCCCGGCAGCAGTCCTGCCCCGCCGCGTGCATTGCGAATCGCCATCGTCGGGCGCCCGAACGTCGGCAAATCGTCGCTCACGAACGCGATCCTTGGCGATGACCGCACGCTCGTCTCCCCGATCAGCGGCACCACGCGCGATGCGGTGGACATCGTGTATCAACGCGGCGACCGGCATTACGTCCTCGTGGACACGGCGGGAATCCGCGCGCGTGGAAAAGTGAACGATTCGATCGAGGTGTTCTCCGTCATGCGTGCGGAGGGGAGCATTAAGCGCGCGGATCTCTGCTGCCTTGTGATTGATGCGACGGCGGGCATCACCGCGCAGGACAAGAAAATCGCGGGGATCATCCAGGAAGCGAAGCGCCCGTGCATCGTCGCGGTGAACAAATGGGACCTCATCAAGGACCGCACCGAGGACAAGGATGCGCTGAAGGGAGTGCTGGAGGAAATCACCCGGGATCTTTTTTTCCTCCCGTACGCGCCGATCCTGCTGGTGAGCGCGAAGACGGGCGCGTCGCTCACGCGGCTTTTCAAGGCCATCGAAAAAGTGGAGGCCGGCTCGAAGCGGCACATCGGAACGGGAGTGCTAAACCGCCTGCTGGCCGCCGCCTTCACGAACCAGCCGGCGGCGATCCGCTCGGGCAAACGATTCAAGGCCATCTATGCGACGATGCCGGAATCGCGCAGTGATTCGCCGATCCCGCTGCCGGAGGTCGTCATCTTTTGCAACAACCCAAAGTACCTCGACGACCACTACCGCCGCTAC
Organism: Prosthecobacter debontii; assembly: GCA_945861385.1. Classification (GTDB taxonomy): domain Bacteria; phylum Verrucomicrobiota; class Verrucomicrobiia; order Chthoniobacterales; family Chthoniobacteraceae; genus SXWH01. The sequence goes on along the minus strand of CAMAUI010000144.1, from coordinate 1,712 downwards.
ATCGAGGCGCGCATCCGTGAGGAGGAGCCTTACACGGGCGTGCCTGTCATGCTCCGCCTGCGTGGCCGCGAGGAGCGGGGCAGGGACAAGCGGTAGGGCTGCATTGACGCCGAATCGCGGCGGTGTGTAGCGTCCGCCCGTGCGCTTCTCTGCCTTTCTTATTCTCGCGGCCTGCACGTTTGCTTTTGCGGATGTCAAGGTGACCGAAAAGCCGGATCGCGTGACCATCGAGGCGGGCGGCTCCATTTTCACCGAGTATCGGCACGGCGATGCGCCGCATGTGTATTACTGGCCCGTGATCGGGCCGGGCGGGGTGAAGATGACGCGCTCGCATCCGATGGCCGTCCTGGAAGGCGAGGAGACGGATCACGTGCATCACCGCTCGATGTGGTTCTCGCATGGTGACGTGAATGGCGTGGATTTCTGGAGCGAGCTGGCCAGTTCGAAGGGAACGCCGAAGCACCCCGTGGGCAGGATCGAACATGATGGTGTGGTGAAGGCCGAGGGCGGCAGGGAGAGCGGCGTGCTCGTCACCCGGCAAAAGTGGGTGGTGCCGGACGGGACGATCCCGATCCGCAGCGTGCAGACGCTGCGCGTACACGAAGGCGCGGCAAGCGAACGGGTGTGCGACTTTGAAATCGAGCTGACCGCGGGCGACAAGGACGTCGTGTTGGGCGACACCAAGGAAGGCAGCGCGGGGCTGCGGATTGCTGAATCCATGCGGCTCAAACGCAAGAAAGGTGAGGGGAAGGGCACGATGCTGAACAGCGAGGGACTCGAGGGTGGGAAGGTGTGGGGGCAGCGTGCGCGATGGGTGACGATGGCAGGGCCGATCGGCGACAAGACCTTTGCGATCACTTTTATGGATCATCCGCAGAACCCAAGGCATCCGACGCGATGGCACGCGCGCGACTACGGATTATTTGCCGCGAATCCATTTTGCGAATCGGAGATGGACAAATCGAAGCCGAAGGGCAGCGGCGCGATGACGCTGAAAGCCGGCGGCAGGCTCACGCTGAAATACCGCATCGCATTCACCGAGGGCGATGCCGCCGCCGCAAAGGGCGCGGAGCGATGGAACGCGTGGGCGGGAAAGTAGCGGGCCTTCCATATCAACGACGCGATCCCAAAGCTCTCCTGCCGCCCGCGATTATTTCTGCACCAACGACAATCCAACCACACCATGAACACACTCACGCGCCGCACATTCCTCAAATCCACCGCCGCAGCCGCCACCGCACTCGGCTTTCCCGCCATCGCCCGCTCGCAGGCACCGGGCAGCGAGATCCGTGTCGGCATCATCGGCTTCGGCGGGCGCGGCCAGAGCCACATTGGCGATCTTCTCGGCATCAAGGGTGTGAAAGTCGCCGCGCTGTGCGATGCGGACGAGGGGATCCTCGCGAAGGGCAAGGAGCAACTCGCGAAGAAGAATCACGCCGTGGAGACATTCACCGACGTGCGAAAGCTGCTCGATTCGAAAGGCATTGACGCCATCTCGACCGCCACCCCGAACCACTGGCATGCGCTCATCGGCATCTGGGCGTGCCAGGCCGGCAAGGACGCCTACATTGAGAAGCCCGTTTCCCACAACGTCTTCGAGGGCCGCGTCCTCGCCGCTGCCGCGGAAAAGTATGGCCGCATCGTGCAATGCGGAACCCAGAGCCGCTCGTCAGTCGGCTTGCGACAGGCCGTGGCGTGGGCGCAGTCGGGCA
>CAMAUI010000143.1 GCA_945861385.1 Prosthecobacter debontii | reverse complement strand
GCCGTTCTAATTCCCGCCGAGGAGGGTGGCTTCGTTGCCCTCAATCCCGAAACCGGAACCACGACACAGGGCGAAAGCGTGCCCGAAGCTTTGGCCAATCTGCGGGAGGCGACCGAACTCTACCTCGAAGAGTTTCCTTTGGAGAGCAGCGGTCAGCCACTCGTAACGACATTCGAGGTCGCCGCTCATGCCTAAGTTACCTCGCGGCGTTTCTGGCGCTGAGGCGGTGAAGGCTCTGGAGCGACTCGGATTCGTGGCAGTGCGGCAGCGCGGCAGCCACATCGTCATGCGTCGCGGAGCATCTGGCTGTCTCGTTCCCAACCATCGCGAGATCAAGACAGGCACGCTCGCGGGTGTCCTGCGACAGGCAGGCGTTTCGGTCGAGGAGTTCTCTGCGGAGCTTTAACCCAACGTCGCCTAAACCATTCTGATGGCATCCGGGCTTGCCCCGGTGTCATCACTGTTGAACCAGTCCGGTGATTCAGAAGGGTGGTGTGAGGCGGGAAGGTTGCGGGGCTTGCCGTCCGGGTGGGTGGTGGTCCTGTAACACGGGTGCCGCAGCCCACCGGCTCTACGTTTCATGTTCTTTTTCATTTCGTTTTCTTTGGTTGCGCTCCACGACCGTCCCCGGTCGGCAGTCGCTGAGCTTGGATCAGGCGCTTCTGGGCGCTTGCCCTGAATCGGAACGCCGGATATCGTCCCCAATTATGCCTACGGTAGCACTTCAAGCCCATTACGACGGCGAGCACATCGTGCTTGATGAGCCGTATAACCTGCCCGCCAACGCCAGCCTCATGGTGACGCTGCTTCCTGCCAGGTCAGACGCGGATGCCGAGGATGTGTGGCTGCGAGCAGCGGCGTCCAGCGATGCTTTCGCGTTTCTCGCCGATCCCGCCGAGGACATCTACACTGCGGCCGACGGTGAGCCTTTCCGCGATGCGGTATAGAGTTGTCCTGGTTCCGTTTCCGTTCGACGACCTCTCAGGTAGCAAGGTCAGGCCAGCGGTATGTCTCACCGACGCAGTCGGCCCGCATCGTCATGTGGTGCTCGCATTCATCACGAGCGCCAGTGCCGCCCGCACTGGAACCGACCGATGTGCTGCTCGACCCGAACAGCGCCGATTTCGCACGCGCAGGGTTGCGAGTCCGCTCTGCCTTGCGCCTGCATCGCATGGTGACGGTTTCCTCCACAATCATTCAGCGACAGTTGGGTGTCCTGACACCGAATGTTCAAGCTCAAGTTCAGCAATGCCTCGCGCACTTTTCACTCTATGAAAGTTTTCTCCAATCAGCCGGAGCGCCTTGTCATCACGGTTGAAACAGTCCGGTGATTCAGTGGGAGTGTGAGGGGCGGCAGGGGCTGGGGGGCTGCTGAAGAACACCGGGTGCGCGCATCCTTTCGCTTTCTCATTGTCATGCTCATGCTCTTTGCAGAGAGACGGTGTCTTCCTGAGCAGGAGCAGGAGCAAGACAAAGAGGTAAGATTGCCGCGCCTTCAGTATTTCAACAGGTTGCCAGGGAGCTTGCTTCGGCGGTGGGCAGCGGTGCTGTAAACTGGGGAAATATCAGTCTGGCACTCCATCGGGTGTTGCACTTTCCCGATGCCTACAGGCGGTGGGCGAAGTCGTCGGTGTCGGTGATGCTGTGGATGAAGGTGGTGACGAGGGTGATGGTGTGCTCGATGTCGCGGAGGTCGCACATTTCGACGATGCTGTGCATGTAGCGGAGGGGGTAGCTGATGAGGCCGCTGGGGATGCCTTCTTTGACGTCGAAGATGGTGTCGGTGTCGGTGCCGCTGTAGCGGCTGCTGCTTTCGTGCTGGAGGGGGATTTTCGCGGATTGGGCGCAGGTGAGGATGCGGCGGGAGACGTTGGGGTGGTTGCAGGTGCCGTGGGTGGTGCTGGGGCCGCCGCCGAGGGTGATTTCGCCGTGGGTGGCGTGGTCAATGCCGGGGGTGTCGGTGGCGTGGGTGACGTCGAGGACGATGGCGACATCGGGCATGAGGCGGTGGGCGATCATCTTGGCGCCGTAGCCGCCGATTTCCTCCTGGACGGCGTTGACGGCGATGGTGGTGGCGCTGGGTTTGTGCCTGGCGAGGCGGGCGAGGACTTGGGCGATGATGAAGCCGCCGAGGCGGTTGTCGAGGGCGCGTCCGACGAGGTGGTGGGGGCCGATTTGCTCGACGGTGTCGGTGTACACGGCGGGGTGGCCGACGCGGATGCCGAGTTTTTTCACGCCGGCTGCGGAGGATGCGCCGACGTCCACGTAGAGTTCGTGGATCTTGGGGGCTTTCTCGTCGGCGAGGCTGTCTTTGCGGAGGTGGATGGCGGTGTTGCCGATGATGCCGCGGACGGTGCCCTTGTCGCCGAGGATGTCGAGGCGGCGGCCGCGGGCGGTGGCGGTGTCGCTGCCGCCGATGCGGTCAATGCGGAGGAAGCCTTCCTTGGTGATGTGCTTGACGATGAAGCCGATCTCGTCGGCGTGGGCTTCGATCATGACGCGGCGGGGTTTTTTGGAGGTGCCGCGGAGGGTGGCCCATGTGGTGCCGTAGGCGTCGTTTTCGACGGAGTCGGCAAACTGGCGGACGTGTCTGGCCCAGACGCGCTGGCCGGGCATTTCGAAGCCGGTGGGGCTCGGGGTGCCGAGCAGTTCGAAGAGGAAGGTTTTTGTTTTTGCGTCCATGCCGCGCGTGGATACGCGGCGGGTGCGCCGGGGGCAAGCGGCGGGTGCGGTGGAAAAAACCCCTTGCGAGCGGCGGTGAACGTCCGTAAATCCCCCGGTGCGCGCCGAAAAAGGGCGCGCCCTCTGCCGCGCGCCGTCACCAGCGTTGCAGGGCGCGAGCCGCCGGGCCGCGGGATGAAATCTCCCGGAACGGTGCAGGTGACATGAGAAAACAACAAGCCGTCCCGCTGCTCTGCGCGGCCTGCTTCATCCGACAACCGCCATTCAACTAAATCAGATTCGAGTCAATCAACGCATTCGCGCGCGTGAGGTGCGCGTGATCGTTGCCTCCACCGGGCAGCAGCTCGGAGTCATGAAAATCCAGGACGCCCTGCGTGCCGCCCACCAGTTCGGTCTCGATCTCGTCGAGGTCGCCCCGCAGGCGGTTCCCCCGGTGTGCCGCATCGTGGATTTCGGCAAGTTCAAGTATGAACTCGCCAAGCACGACAAGGACAAGAAGCACAATGCGGCTTCGCGGATGAAGGAGATCAAGTTCCGCGTGAACATCGGCACGCATGACTACGACACGAAGATGCGGCACGCGGAGGAGTTCCTGGAAAAGGGGAACAAGGTTCGCTGCCTGCTGCAATTCCGCGGGCGCGAGATGGCGCACAAGGAGATCGGCATGGAACTCATCAAGCGCATCGAGAAGAACCTCGAGACGATGGGCCACCCCGAGAGCGACGCAAAGCTCATGGGCCGCAATATCATCCTCACGCTCGTCCCGCTCCCTGCGGGGAAAAGGAAGCGACATTTTTTCAGCGACCTCGAGCTGGCGCTGAACGAGGTGGACCAGGAGGCTGATGCGGAGGAGGAGGAAGAGGAGGAAGAGGTCGGGAAATAGGCGCGCACGAGGTTCTCATTCGTGCGCCCGGAGGTGAAAATTTACCGCCTTGCGCGCAACTTGGCGGGCGGTCTCGTGTTTACCCAGGCAGCAAGTTCATCGCTCCATGAAACGATTCCTCGCAATCACCGCCGCATTCGCATTTTTTGCCGCGCCGAATTTTGCCGCGCCCGGCGGGAGGAAGAACAAAAACCGCGCCGCCGCCCCGGTGCCGGCGGCCGCCCAAGCCCCCTCGCAACCTTCCGCATCGAAACCGCCGGAGCTGGATCTCAGTTCGCCGTGGCGCACGTGGAGTGATCCGAGCGGGAACAAAATCGAGGCGGCATTTTGCGCGCTGCAAGGGGATGTCTGCACGGTGCAGACGAAGGCCGGGCAGACCCACCGCCTGAATCTCGGCCTGCTCGTCCCGGCGGACCGGCAGTTTGCCACCGCCTACGCGGCGAAGCTGAATGAGAACCGGTTCAAGGACGCCTATGTGAAACAGGCGGCTTTTCAGGTGGATCATTTCATCGGCAGCACGCTCGTCGGCAGCGGCCAGAAATTCAACCCGCCCGCGACCGACGAGCAATTCCTCCGCCGCATCTTTCTCGACACGGTGGGACGCATCCCGACCGCGGACGAGGCAGCGGCATTTCTGAAAGACCCCGCGCCGGACAAGCGCGCGAAGCTCATTGACGCGCTGCTCGATTCCCCCGGTTACACGATGCACATGTACAACTGGCTCGCCGACATCCTCCGGGTGAAGGACGACATCGGCAAAGGCGCGTTCGCGTTTCTTTTCCAGGACTGGCTGAAGGACCAGCTCGCAGCCGACCGGCCGTGGGACAAAATGGTGAGCGACATGCTCACCGCCGACGGCCGCCTTTGCGAAACCGGCGCGGCGGGGTTCCTCCTGCGCGATGCGCAGATGCCGCTCGACGGCGTGGCGAACATGCTCACGACATTCCTCGGCGCGAATGTCGCGTGCGCGCAGTGCCACGATCATCCGCTCGCAAGCTGGACGCAGCGGAACTTCTACGAAATGGCCGCGTTTTTCGGCGCGAGCGACGGCTACGACCAGGACGGCTTCAAGCGCGCCCGGCGGCTTTCCAGTGGAAAGGGCGGCGCCACCGGCCTCGACAAGCGGCAGGTGCAGCAGATCGCCGGCTCCAATGTCTTCCGCATCGTGGACACGGGAAAACAGAGCCTCCACATCCCGAAGGACTACAAATACGACGACATCAAGCCCGGCACACTGCTCGAGCCGAAGCTGATCACCTGGAGCGCCGCGGACAAAAACAACCCGGCATACAAGATCAACACGGGCGACCCGCGGACGCTCCGCGACGAATTCGCCCGCTGGATGACGTCGCCGGAAAATCCGCGCTTTGCCACGAACATCGCGAACCGGCTCTGGAAAAAATGCTTCGGCCTCGCCGTGCAGGAGCCCGTCAGTGATCTCGATGATCCGAAGGACTCGGGCAACCCGCAGCTTCTCGCGCACCTCACGCAGATCATGAAGGCAGCGCGGTTCGACATGCGGCAGTTTCAGCGCGTGATCTTCAACAGCCAGACCTACCAGCGCGCGGCGATCCCGATGCCCGACCTTGAAAAAGGCCCCTATCTTTTCCCCGGCCCCATCATCCGCCGCATGACCGCGGAGCAAGTCTGGGACAGCATCCTCGCGCTCAGCGCGGGAACCGCGCCCGACAACATCCTCCTCCGCCGCGGCGACGAGATGCATCTCCTCGCGCTTCCCGGCAATGCGATGACCGCCGAGGCATTCAAGGTGGTCATTGACCGCGTGCGCGCCTCCGGCATCCAGATGGGCGGCTACGGCGGGAAGAAAAAAGGCAGTGGAGGAGTGGCCGGAAAAAACCTGCTCGCCCGCTACGAAGGCGGGAAGCCACAGCAGCGGGAAGGCATGCTCCTCGCCCGCGCGAGTGAACTCCCGCAGCCCGCGCCGGAGTCGCATTTCCTCCGCGTCTTCGGCCAGAGCGACCGCCTCGTGGCCGAGAGCAACGAGAACGACGGCAGCGTCCCGCAGGCGCTGATGCTCATGAACAGCAACGTCGCGGGATTCGTTTCCGACCCGAACGCGTTTGCAGTCGCGCGGGCGGACTCCGCGAAGACGGCCGATGAAAAAATTGAATCACTCTATCTTGGCTTCCTCTCGCGCAAGCCCACCGCGGAGGAGCGCGGCATCGCGCGCAAGGCGATCGAGTCCGGCCTCGCCACCACCGACCTCGCGTGGACGCTGCTCAACACACGCGAATTTCTCTTTCTCCAATAACGCACCATGAACACCGACCAGCTCCGCGACCCGCAGGACCGCCGCACTTTCATCGAACACTGCGCCCGCATGGCGTTTGGCATCACCGTGCTCCCCGCGCTCGGCGGGAACGCGCTCGCCGCGGCCGCGCAGCGCGGGGCCGGTTTTGGAAAAGCCAAACACGTCATCATGATCACGCTGCAAGGCGGGCTCAGCCATATTGACTCCTTCGATCCGAAGACCGGGCCGGGCAAAGGCCCCGGCGACGCCATCAACACGAAGGCGGATTTTCAGCTCACATCATTCCTCCCCGAGACCGCGAAGATCGCCGACAAGATCACAGTCATCCGCTCGATGAGCGCAAAGGTTGGCGTCCACGCCACCGCCCAGTACCTCATGCGGACGGGCTTTGAAAAACGCGGCACCGTCGTCCACCCCATGCTCGGCGCGTGGGCGCACCATTACCTCGGCCCGAGCAGCAAGACGCTGCCGGCCACCGTCTGCATCAACCGCAATTCCGCGCACGGCAACGGCTTTTTCCCCGCATCCCACGCGCCGCTGCCGATCCGTGATCCGGACGACGGCCTCGCGAATGTGAAGCCGCCGGTCGCCGGGGAAAAGCAGGCGCAGCGGCTCGAGTTGCTGGAGAAGCTCGACGCGGGATTCAGGACGAGGGTGAAGGACGAAAGCGTCCGCGCTTACAACGATTTTTACGACAGCACGCTCCAGCTCATGCGCAGCACCGACCTCAAGGCATTCGACATCACCTCCGAGCCCGCCGGGATCAGCGAGCGCTACGGCAGGAGCAAGCTGGGCCGCGGCTGCCTGCTCGCGCGCAGGCTCGTCGAGCACGGCGTCCGCTTCATCGAGATCGAGAGCGGCGGCTGGGACATGCACAAGGAGATCGAGGACGCGATGGAGGACAAGGGCGGCGACTTCGACCGGGTGTTTGCTGCGCTCGTCGCGGATCTGGATTCGCGCGGGCTGCTCGACAGCACGCTCGTCGTCGTCGCCACCGAATTTGGGCGAAAGCCGGACTTCGACGGCAACGGCCGCGGCCATCACCCGCTCGTGTTCAGTTGCGTCCTGGCTGGCGGCGGCGTGAAGCGCGGCTTCGTGTACGGCGCGAGCGATGCACGCGGTTACGCGCCGAAGGCAAACGCCGTCACCCCCGGCGATCTGCACGCGACCATCGGCTGGGCCGCCGGTCTTCCGATCGAGAAGGAAATCCTCTCCCCCGCGGGCCGTCCGTTCACCGTCGGCAACAAGGGGAAGCCCGCCCTCGGCGTCTTCGCTTAGCGATGCGGAGTTCGAAGTCCGCCCTCTCTGCGACCCTCGCCGTCATTGCCACACTCGCGCTTTCCGGCGATTTGCCGGCAGCGGAGCGGAAACCCAACCTGGTCTTCATCATGGATGACCAGCATTCCTCCGACATGCTGGGCAGCTACGGCAACGCGGACATCAGGACGCCGAACCTCGACAAATTTGCGCGCGAAGGCGTGCGCTTCAGCCACTGCATTTCAAACTCCCCCGTTTGCACACCGTACCGCGGCATGCTCCTCAGCGGCCAGCATCCGCTGAATTGCGGCGCGATCCAGAACGACCTGCAAATCCTCCCCGGCGGTGGAACTTACCTCCCGGAAATCCTCCGCGATGCCGGCTATCGCACCGGCTACTACGGCAAATGGCATCTCTATGGCGGCGACCGCGACCGCGGCATACCCGCCGGGCCGTATCGCTACGGATTCGACCACGAATTTCTCACCAACAACTGCACGCTCAACTTCGACGCGGCGCGCGCCTTTTTTTGGGACCAGGATGGAAAGACGAAAAAAACCTACGGCGACTGGGAGCCCGCCGCGCAGGCGAGGCAGGCGATGGAATTCATTGACCGGCACGCCGGCACGCCATTCGCGCTCTTCATCGCCTGGCACCCGCCGCACAACTGGGCGACCGGCGCGCAGGAAGGCTACGACGCACCCGGCGATCTGCTCGCACTTTACGACCCGGCGAAGCTCACCCTGCGCCCGACCGTGAAGGACTCGCCGCGCATCCGCCGCGCGTACCAGGGCCACATGGCGATGATCTCGGGAATTGATCGCGCCTTTGGGATGCTC
>CAMAUI010000142.1 GCA_945861385.1 Prosthecobacter debontii | reverse complement strand
CACGCCGAGACGGTATTCGGTCCGACCCACGGGCCGCTGGCGATGGGATAAATCGTGGGGTCCGCCACGACCATCGGGATGGGGCCGGCGGGCGCGGCGATGTTCACCCAGTTCTGTTCGGGCGCTCCCGTGGGCAGCAAGGCGCCACTCGGCGTCGTGCCGGTGTTGAGCTTGTAGGCGAGCGTCGCATCGCAGGGGAGACAGTTGGTGTTCGCCTTCCAGGAGACAAAGACGGAGGTGCCGTTCGGCCACGAAGGCGTCGAAGGCGACCACGCGCCATTGAGGAAAACATAGTCGTCGTAGCCGCCCGTGAGCGGATTGTAGATGCTCACCGTCGAACCGCAGATGGGCGGGCAGTGGGTGCCGAAGAGCGTTTCCCAAGTGAGGGTGCCCGGGGCGGCACCGGTGTTGCCGACGAGGCAGATCTCATTCTTCTCCGGGCATCGCGGCGGACAGTGCGGTTCGCAGCCGACGAAGGTGAGGACGTAAGCCGGGCCGGGGTTGTTGAGGATGAAGCCCATGCCGGGCGGGAGCGGCTGACTGGGATTGCCCCAGCCGCCGAGGTTCACATCGAAGACGTCGGTGATGAAGGTCGCGGTGATTTTATCCCAGATGGACAGCCCGGTCTGGTCAGGCACGTTCGCGAGGATGACACCAACGGTGTTCATGTTCCCGTGGCACAGTGGATTGACGAGGTAGTTCAGAAAGGGATTGACCGTGATGGAAAAGCTTGAAGGGAACGGCACCGGACACGGCGGACAACAGGCTTCCGTGGCGTCATGGATCGGCTCAGGGCCGGCCACCCCGGGCGATTGGTGGAACCACTGGTAGGTCAGCGGCCCGCCGGTGGCGGTCACGGTGAAGGAGGCGCTCCCGCCCTCCGCCGCGAACACACTTTGCGGTTGCAGGGTGATGACCGGGGCTGCGGCCTGCGCTGCTTGCGGGAGGAGATTCAAGACGGCCAACAAGGTGGCCAGCAGAAGAAACCATTTCGTTTTCACAGTTTTTCTTTCGTGTGGTGGCGCCCAGTGTGTCTGAGCGCAGACCGTCTCTTGGCTTACTGACCCGTTCTTTGGCGAAAGGTGCGCGGAAAATGAGCGGATCGGATCCTGCACCGGAAGTTCCACCCCCTTCGAACTGAAAGGGATTTGATCTCTCATGGCTGGTGAAAAATAACCTAGTGGTTCATAAGCCTTGAAGTAAAGCAAATCCTACGAAACCGATTGGGAAGCGGTTTGGTTTCCTGATCGCCATCAGCACCCTTCCTGTTCTCATGGCCCTCGCACTCGGCGGGCACTACCTGTTGGACTATTGCGCGCACACGGACGAAGCGCGGGAGCGTTTGGCCGGTGAGCGTGCCCGGCGTCTGATAGAGGCAGAGCGCGCTCGATTTGATCAGGCAGCGCGCGACCACAAGGCCGATTCCGACATCCGCCTCCATTACACTCTTAGAATCCTGCCACTACACCTTTGACAATCACTCTCGTATCACGTTCCGGCGATAAATTTGAATCACGACGTTCTGACTTTCTGCTTCCTCACAGCTTCGTGTTTCGCAGTCGGAGTGCGTTGCAAATGACGGATACAGAACTCAAACTCATCGCCGCACCCGCGATGATGGGGCTGAGGAGCAATCCGAAGAAAGGATAGAGCAAGCCCGCTGCGATGGGAATTCCCAGCGCGTTGTAAACGAACGCGAAGAAAAGATTTTGCCGGATGTTGCGCATCATTGAACGGCTCAACGTGATGGCCTTGGCGATGCCGCGCAGGTCGCCTTTGACGAGCGTAATGCCCGCGCTCTCCATTGCCACATCCGTGCCTGTGCCCATTGCGATGCCGACATGCGCGGCGGCGAGCGCGGGCGCGTCGTTGATGCCGTCGCCGGCCATCGCCACGATTTGACCTTGTTGTCTTAGCTGATGAATGCGCTCGTGTTTATTTTGCGGTTCAACGCCCGCTTCCACTTGGTCGAGTCCGAGTTTTTTTGCCACGGCATTCGCGGTGCGCTCGTTGTCGCCGGTGAGCATGATGATTTTCAGACCGAGCTTGTGAAGTTGTGCGATGGCTTCGGGCGTGGACGCCTTAATGGGATCAGACACGGTGAGAATTCCGGCAGCCTTGCCATTGAAGGCGACGAACATTGCTGTCTGTCCCTCGGCCTGCAAGGCCGTTGCCTTGGATTCGACATCTCCCAGGTCCGTGACTCCGCGCTCTTGGAGGAACTTTAATTTGCCGACGGCGATTTCGCGCCCGGCCATCTTTCCCACGACTCCGCCGCCAGTGATCGAAATAAAGTTAATCACGTTTTGCAACTTCACGTTGCGCTCTTTTGCTCCGTGAACAATCGCAGCGGCCAGTGGGTGTTCACTGTTTTGCTCGACTGACGCGGCAGTGAGCAATAATTCATCTTCAGTCACGCCGTTGACCGGAAGGATTTGTGTGAGGCGCGGTTTGCCTTCGGTGAGCGTGCCAGTTTTATCCACGACGACGGTGGTGACCTTCTCCATGACTTCCATCGCTTCGGCGTTGCGGATGAGCACACCTTCCTGCGCGCCGCGACCGATGCCGACCATCACGGACATCGGCGTGGCGAGTCCGAGCGCGCACGGACATGCGATGATAAGCACGGCAACGGCGTTGACGATTGCGTGAGCAAAGCGCGGTTCTGGACCGAGCCAAGCCCACCCGATAAAGGTCAACACCGCCGCGGCCAGCACTGCCGGAACGAAGTAGCCGGAAACCTTATCGGCCAAAGCTTGAATCGGCGCTCGGCTGCGCTGTGCGTCGGCAACCATCTGGACGATTCGCGCGAGCACGGTTTCGCTGCCGACATGCTCGGCTTGCATGAGGAAGCTGCCGGTGGTGTTGAGCGTGCCGCCAGTCACTTTGTCTCTGACACTTTTTTCAACGGGAATCGGCTCGCCGGTAATCATGGATTCGTCCACCGAGGTTTTCCCGTCGAGCAAAACGCCATCCACCGGAATTTTCTCGCCGGGACGCACGCGTAATTTTGCTCCGGCTTGAACGGATTCAAGAGGCACGTCGTGTTCCTCGCCGTCTTGAACCACCCGCGCGGTTTTGGGCGCAAGATTCAACAAGGCGCGGATGGCCCTGCCGGTTTTGCTGCGTGCCCGCAATTCGAGCACCTGGCCAAGCAGCACCAGCACGACAATCACCGCTGCCGCCTCGAAATAAATTCCAACTTTGCCGTCTGGCGCGAACGATGATGGAAGGGCACCCGGCATGAGCATCACCACCGCGCTGAACAGATAGGCAGTGCCCACGCCAATCGCAACGAGCGTGAACATATTCAACTGCCAGGTGAGGAGCGAGCGCCAGCCGCGTTTGAAGAACGGCCAGCCCGCCCAGAGCACGACGGGCGTTGAGAGGACGAATTGAATCCAGCGTGCCGTGTCACCCATCACCCAGCTTTCGTGGCGTAGCGCGGGAATCATGTGCGCCATTGCGAGCACGAAGACCGGCAGTGCGAGTGCCGCGCCAATCCAGAGGCGCCGCGTCATGTCCGTGAGTTCAGGAGTTTCTTCCTCGACCGCTGAGACGGTTTGCGGCTCTAACGCCATGCCGCACTTCGGACAATTCCCCGGATGATCCTGTTGCACTTCCGGGTGCATCGGGCAGGTGTAAATTTTTTTGCCTGCTGCTGGCGCGAACGCGGACGCGTTTCGTTCCAGCGCCATCCCGCACTTCGGACAATCGCCCGGCTTGTCGGACGTCACGCCGGGACACATCGGGCAAAAGTATTTTGCGGCGGGCGAAGGTTTTACTTTCGCGTCACCGTGGGCATGATGTTCGTGACCGCCGCAACAGGAGTGTTCCTCCGCTGGGTGTTCGTGGCTGCCATGATCGTCGGGCGCGTTTTTGGACAGGAACTGTTTGCGGCAGTGCTCGCTGCAAAAGAAAAACCTCTGGCCGTCGTGTTTGGCGGGGAACGCCGTCGCTTCGTCCACCGTCATTCCGCAAATGGGGTCTTTGGTCATAACTCAGTCATTTCTTTGTAGGGGTGACGGACTTCCAAAACGCAGTGAGGCCCGGAATTGACCACCGGTAGCCCATCGCGCCCATCTCGCAGGCTGCGGCAGACTCATTCCAGTCGTCGATCCACATCCGGTAGCAGCCGACGACCAGACCAGTGCGGTCGCGGCCGTGGTGGCAATGAACAAAAGTGCCCCCTTGCTTCATCGCCAGCACGGCACGCCAGACGTCGTTGCTGCATGGTTTTTGGAACACTTCGCAGAGAGTCGCCGGGGGCAGCGGGATGGAATAGACGATCATTCCGTCGGTCGGCGTGTCCGCCACTTCGCGGTTCAGCTTCACGATGTTTGTAACGCCAAGCGAACGCAGGAACTGCCAGCCCTGTTCATTTGGCTGGCCACCTCGATAGATGCCCGCCCCCACTTCGGCAAAGTTTGGAACGCCATTCACCACCGGATGGGTCACGCATCCCGCAAAGAACCAACCACCGCAGGCTACAGCCGCCGCGCAGACCAGATTTGTGATCTTGTTTCGCACGTTTGTTATGCTCTCAGTGTCGGAGTTCCTTCGATCGCGTGTCCGAGAGCCAGGTCTGGCGCGGACAGAAACTTCTGTCGGCAGTGCTCGCTGCAAAAAAGGAAGGTCACTCCATCCCCTTCCGCGCGGAGCGCCGTCGCTTCGTCCACAATCATGCCGCAAATCGGGTCCTTGGTCATGGCTCAGTCTTCCTTTACCGCCGGGAATTCCGCAAGACCTTCACCAGTTCCAGCACCAATAGCGGGAGGGCACCCACGGCGAGCAGCAGGAAGCAATCGGCGAGCGGCATGAATGATGTCTTCAGGAAGCGGCCCAGAATCGCGTTGTGATGGCTCCATACTTGGAGGCCAAAAGAAATCGCAACTACGATGGCGAGGTTGATGTTCGTGAAAAGTGAAATGCGCCAGACGGGCTTGGTTTCGCTGCGGGCACCAAAGGAGCGCAGCAGTTCAGCGAAGACCAAAACTGCGAAGGCGTGAGTGCGGGCCATTTCTTCGTTGCCGGTCTTCAGCACATAGAGGTAAACCGCGAACGCCACGCCCGCCGTGAGGAAGCCGGTGAGGAGCATCGTCCCAAGAAAGCTGCGGTTCGTAATGCGCTCAGACCGGAGACGCGGGTGGCGCTTCATCACGTCAGGATCAATGGGGTCGGCGGCGAGGCAGAGCGCAGGAAGGCCGTCGGTGACGAGGTTAATCCAAAGCAAGTGAATCGGCAGCAGCGGCATCGGCAGGCCGATGATTACACAGACGGTCATCAGCAGGAGTTCACCAGTATTGCCCGCCAGCAGGTATTGGAGCGTCTTGCGGATGTTGTCGTAGATGCCGCGACCTTCCTCCACGGCGGCAACAATCGAGGCGAAGTTGTCGTCGGTGACAATCATGTCCGCCGCCTGCTTCGTGACTTCCGTTCCTGATTTTCCCATGGCGATGCCGATGTCGGCACCTTTGATAGCCGGGGCGTCGTTGACGCCATCGCCGGTCATCGCGACCACCGCGTCATTCGCTTTCCAAGCGCGAATGATGCGCAGTTTGTGTTCGGCAGTGACGCGGGCATAGACGGCGATCTTGTCAACGCGCTTGTGGAGTTCGTCGTCGGACAGCTTGTCCAACTCGACACCCGCGATAGCCACGTCGTCGGCTGAAGCGATGCCGATTTCCCGCGCAATGGCCGTCGCGGTGTGCGGATGGTCCCCGGTAATCATCACCACGCGAATGCCGGCGGCACGACACTTCGTCACGGCGTCCTTGGCCTCCTGACGCGGTGGATCATACATTCCCGAAAGACCCACGAACACGAGATCGTGCTCCACGGTGTCCGCGGTGAGGTCGGCGGGCGAAGCGTTGTCCAGGTCGCGATAGGCCGAGCCGAGCACGCGCAGAGCTTGCTGCGCCATCGCAGTATTTTGCGCCACGATGTTCGTGCGATCTTCGTCCGTCATAGGGCGGACCCCGGTGCTGGTGTAGAGATTGGTGCAGCGCTCCACGAGCACATCGGGCGCTCCGTTGATGAAGGCGCGGAGCTTTCCGTCCGGCAGCTTGCGAATCACCGTGCTGCGTTTGCGGTCGGAGTCGAAAGGTATCTCGTGATGCTTCGGCAGTTCCTTCTCAATGCGCTCGCGGTCGCCGCCGGCTTTGCGACCGGCGGCAAGCAATGCGCCTTCGGTCGGATCGCCGACGGTTTTCCATTTGCCCTCTTCCTCGACGAGATGGGCGTTGTTGCAGCCGAGAAGGACGGTCGCGAATTCGAGCAACGGCGCAGCGTGCTCCGCTTCCGCCTTCTTGCCCTCGAAGCGCGCTTCGCCGTCCGGCCCGTAACCCTCGCCGGTGACTTCGTAGCTTTGGCCCGAAACGTAGAGAGCGCGCACGGTCATTTCGCCGACGGTCAATGTGCCAGTCTTGTCTGTGCAGATGACGGTCGTCGAGCCGAGCGTCTCAACTGCTGGCAGTTTGCGCACGAGCGCGCGGCGGCGGGACATGCGCAACACGCCGAGCGCGAGCGAAACCGTGACCACGGCTGGCAGCCCTTCTGGCACGGCGGCCACGGCGAGGCTGACGGAGGTCATTGTTAATTCAAAAAGCTTCGTCCCCCGAAGCAGCCCCAACCCGAAAAGCAGCGCGACGATGCCAAGCGCCGCCCAGACGAGGATGCGCCCGAACGAATCGAGCTTTTGCTGTAGCGGTGTCCCATCTTCCGCCCCCGCCTCTTCAATTAGTCCCGCGATGCGGCCCAACTCGGTATTCATCGCCGTGGTCACAACGACGGCCTTGCCGGTGCCCGCCGCGATGCTCGTGCCCATGAACACCATGTTGTCACGGTCGCCGAGCGGGATGTCGCCCTCTTCCAACGTCGCGGGCTGCTTCGTCACCGCCTCCGACTCGCCGGTCAGCGCGGACTCGATGCACTTGAGCGAAGCCGCGTCCAGAAGCCGGGCATCAGCCGCGACCAGGTCGCCGGCTTCCAGCGCGAGGATGTCACCGGCGACGATTCCCGACGCAGGAATCGAAGTGACTTGCCCGTCGCGTCGCACTTTCGCTTGTGGCGCGGTCATTTTTTTGAGCGCTGCGATGGACCTCTCCGCGTTGAACTCCTGGTAGAAGCCGATGACGGCATTGAGAATCACGATGGCGAGGATGGCGATGGCATCCACCACTTCACCCAGCACGCCGGAGATGACACCCGCCGCGATGAGAATCCAGATGATCAGACTCTTGAACTGGCCGAGGAAAATCTTGAAGGGGCTGATGCGCTTGCCTTCTTTCAACTCGTTCGGGCCGTTGGCCGCGAGGCGCTTTGCTGCTTCCTGCGCCGAAAGTCCGGTCGCCACAGACCCGAGTTTTGCCAGAACTTCCTCGGCATCCATGCTCTGCCAGGCTTCACCCTTTGTTTGCGCGACACCTGCGGTCAGGGTGGTCGCGGGTGGCGCGGCAGCGGTCGGTTTCGGCGGCGCGGGTGCGGCGGCGGGTGCGGCGACGGCCGCGACCGTGTCCACTATCGCCCCAGCGGTTTCGGGGATTGAAGCGGAGGGCGGCTCCGTTTTCGGCGATGGCGGCCCAGTTTGATTTTGAGCGGGCTTGGGTTCGCTTGCCGGTTTGGGTAGGGATTCATCCGCTGATTTATAGCCGCTTCGGCGCACAGCTGACTTAATATCGGCGACCTGAAGTCGGGTTTCATCGTAGCGCACGGTCGCGCTTTTCGCAGCGTAATTGACGGTAACGCTTTCCACCCCCGGCACCTCGCCAATCCGCTTTTCCACTTCATCCACGCTCCAGACCGACAGCATGTCATGCACTTCAATGACGCTCGTTTTCATGCTGTTTGCTCAAGTTTCTTCATGCTCAAAGCGTCGCTGCGGCAGTAGTAGCCGCAATCCGCGAGACGGCGTGCCGATCATTTCTTTGCGCCCCACTGCCAATTTCGGATTTCTGGCAGGTCCTCGCCGTGTTCGGCGATGTAGTGTCTATGTTCGATGAGCTTGTCATGGACGGCCTGCTTCACATAAGCCGCGCGCGGGCCAAGCGAGGGCACGCGATCAATCACGTCGGCGACGAGATGAAAACGATCCAGGTCATTCATCACCACCATGTCGAACGGCGTCGAGGTCGTGCCTTCTTCCTTGAAGCCGCGCACATGGAGATTCTTGTGATTGGTGCG
>CAMAUI010000141.1 GCA_945861385.1 Prosthecobacter debontii | reverse complement strand
CAAAGTCGGCTCGTGTCAGGGTGGACTTGAGTGTCTCGGCGAGCTGTTGTGACTGTTCGCCGGCCTTGTCCGCGCGGACCTTCTGTTCCTGGGAAAGAAGTTCGCTTTTTTTGGCCTGTTCCCGGGCGAACAGGGCGGCGATCAGGGCGATTGATAGGATTTTCCTTTTTTTGACGCTCCGCGATTAGACTGAAGGCCGTGGCATTCGACCAGCAGAAAGTGGTGGATGCCCCAGTGGTCTTCATCGTTCTGGGGGACTTGCGCGGACACGAAAAACTGGCAGCGGCTCTCGAACCGCTCGTCGTCGCCGGAACATTCGACCGGAAAATGGCGGATGGCTGGCTGGGTGCGGCGGGACACTTGTATGGATCGAATCTTCAAATGGCCCGCGACGAAGCCATTCGCAGCGCCTCGCTGGCGGCCATGACCCTGATGCTCGCGGCGGAAGCCAAAGGCATGGCCAGCGGGCCGATGATCGGATTCGATGCCGATGGCGTCCGGCGCGAGTTTCAGATCCCCGAACGCTATGTGCCGGTCATGCTGCTGCCGGTCGGCTACGCGACCGCTGGCAACTGGGCGCGCAAACCGCGCTTTGCGTTGAATGACGTGCTGTTTCTTGGCAGCGGCCAAGACTTGCCAGCTTGAATGAACACTGATGGCGCGAACCGGCTGCGCGAGGTCGTGGGTGTCTATTGGCAGGAACTTCACGCCTTCGCGTAAACCTCCGCGCCCTTTTCCACAAACTCCTTCGACTTCTCCTCCATTCCCTTTTTCAACGCTTCTTCCTCGGCGATGCCTTGCTCTGCCGCATATTTCCGCACATCCGCCGTTATCTACATGTTGCATCCCACGCGGACATTCGTCGGACTGTCCGCGCATTTTGTGTAGCTGATACATTTTCGTGCATACAGGTTGTGGAACACGCCTTCGGCCGGCAGCGCGATGTCCACGATCTCGGGAAGTTCAGATTGCTACTCAAATAATTTGCCAACCCGGTTTCAAATTCATATTAGTTCCATGTTCTTTGAAAGCGGCGGCCTTGGGTCGCCATTGTAACGCAAGCAAATGTCTGAGAACCCCGTGAAATTCGGGGACGGTTACGCCACTGTAACGGGCTACGAACTCCCATAGGCCACTGGTCACGCACCGGGAAGGCGGGAGCGAGGTTTGAAGCCCGAAGTCAGGATACCGGTTTGTTCGCGCTCGTCCTGACTTCGCCTCGGCGAGGTCAACTTCTCCGTCAAAGAGAAGGATGAGGCCAGCCCCGCGAACTGTTTTCGCGGGGACGTTGAATTTTGCCTTCATTCTCCGTTTGCCGGGGTCTGAAGGCTTTTTCGTTTTCAGGCCCGGGTCTGGTCTCCAGTTCAATCCGTTTCGCGGCTTTGTCGCGGAACAAAATGAAAGACCAGATCCATGAAGTTAACTCGTTTGTTGGTGCTTGCCCTCGGCGAGCCTTCGCGCATCACGCCGGGAATTTTTGGTGGATCGGTTGATCCGTTCAACTCCGCCTATCTCGGCAGCCAGTTGGTTTCGGTGGGTGCGGGCGGCTCGCTCACGCTGGAATTCAACACTCCGATTTCCAACAGCCCGGCCAATCCCTTCGGCCTTGATTTCATCGTCTTTGGCAACGCCGGCTTCACTATCACCAATGGCAATTATTCCGGCGGCGGCATCACCGACGGCAGCATGTATGGCAACAACACCGGCAGCACCCGCGTCTCGGTGAGCATGGACGGAGTGACCTTCTACACGCTCAACCCGGCACTCGCGCCGACGGTGGACACGTTGTTCCCGACGGATGGTGCGGGGGATTTTTCTCTGCCAGTGAACCCGGCTTTGACGAATGGCGCTTTCGGCGGGCAGGGGCTCGCAGGCATTGCCGCGCGTTACGGAGGTTCGGGCGGCGGCGCGGGCTACGACCTTGCGTGGGCGCAGGACACCAACGGCGCACCGGTGACTTTGAACTCGGCGCGATATGTGCGCGTGGAAGTGTTGAACGGCAAGTCGGAGATTGACGGCATGGCGGCGGTGTCTCCCGCCGCATTGACGGTGACGCAAGACTTCTCCAACAACCCGCTGGCCCACGGATGGAAACTGTTTGGCGACGCAAGCCTCTTCCAGTGGAACGCCGCGAATCAAAATCTCCAAGTCACCTGGGATTCCTCGCGCAGCAACAGCTACCTGCAACTGCCGCTCGGCACGGTCATGTCCCGCAGCGACGATTTCCGCGTCGAACTCGATTTGCTGCTGAACGATTTCCAAGGCGGTGTCAACCCGGCCAAGCCCGGCCCGATGCAGCTCGCCTTCGGTTTTCAAAATCGCGCCAACGCCGAGTCCACGAACTTCAATCGCGGCACGGGCGCGGATTCGCCAAATCTCGTCGAGTTCAACTTTTTTCCGGACACCGGCTTTGGCCCGACCGTGTGGCCGGCGGTGATTTCCACCAACTCCGAGTTCAATTACAACGGCAGCGGCGACTTTCAACTCTTTGACCTGCCCACCGGCATCACCCTGCATATTGTCCTGGCCTACACTTCGAGCAATCAGACGGTGCTGACCTCCATCCGCACCAATGGCGTGCTCGTCGGCCCGGTGGCGTCCGCACGGATTGGCAGCACCTTCGGCGGCACTCCGTTCACGCAGTTCAAGGTGGATACCCTCGCCATCAGCAGCTACAGCGACCTCGGCCTCGCGCCCGGGCCGTATGCGAGTTCGCTCCTCGCACATGGCGTGATTGACAACCTCGTCGTCACATTCCCGCCGCCGCCGATTCAACATGAACAATCCCTTCTGGCGGCGGGCGAATGGCAGCACTCCTTCATCAGCCGCGCAAACTGGAACTACGTTTTGCAGGCCACCACAGATTTTCAGTCGTGGACAAATCTGGGCGCGCCTCACGCCGGCACGGGCGGTCAATTGCAACTGAACGACGCGAACGCCGGCTCATTCAGCAAACGGTTCTATCGCATCAGCGCCACGCCAAATTTCTAGCATGGCCAAGGAGCGCATAGTGCTGGGATGGAGTGGGGGCAAGGACTCTTCGCTGGCCCTCCGCAAGATTCTTGCGGAGGGCCGGCACGAGGTCGCCGCGCTGCTCACCACCTGCACTGAGGGCTTCCGCCGCGTGAGCATGCACGGCGTGCGCTGTTCACTTCTGAACCGCCAGGCCGAGTCGCTTGGTCTGCCATGCCGGAAGGTTTTCATTCCGCAGAACTGCACGAACGATGACTACGAACGACTCATGCGCGTGGCCTGCCTTGAATTCAAAGCAGCAGGTATCACGCAAGTTGCCTTCGGCGATTTGTTCCTCGCGGACGTCCGTGCCTATCGCGACCGGATGCTCGCCGAGGTCGGCATGACGGCGCTTTACCCGGTCTGGGGACTGAACACGGCCCAACTCGCACGCGAGTTCATCCGCGACGGCTTCCGCGCCACGCTCGTTTGCGTGGACTCGGCGAAGCTCGACGGCTCGTTCGCCGGTCGTGCCTTCGATGAATCGTTGCTGAACGACCTGCCCGCGAGCGCCGACCCGTGCGGCGAGAATGGCGAGTTCCACACCTTCGTGCATGACGGCCCAATTTTTCGCCACCCCGTCGCCTGCCGCGTTGGTGCAGTCGTGCAACGGGGACAATTTCACTTCGCCGATTTGCTGCCCGGCACAACGGGCAGCCGTAGAAACAAACAACGCAAACAACACACAACAAAAAACACACCATGAAAAATACTCGATACCTCGTCCTCGCGGGAATGGTTCTCGCCGCCGCCGCCGCGCGGCTGCTGCCGCATCCGTGGAATTTCACCCCCATCGGCGCAATGGCGCTCTTTGGCGGCGCACAGTTCGCCAGCAAACGCGCGGCGTTCCTCCTGCCACTGTTGGCGCTGTTTCTCGGCGACCTTGTGCTCGGCCTGCACAGATTGATGCCCTTCGTCTATGGCTGCTTTGCGCTGACCGTGTGCCTCGGTTTTTGGGTGCGCCAAAACCGTAGCGCGAGTCGTATCGTCATCGCCTCGCTCACCAGCGCCATCGTGTTCTTCCTCGTCACAAATTTCAGCGTGTGGATGTGCTTCGACAGTTATCCAAAAAATGTCACTGGCCTGATGGAATGTTATGTCGCCGGGCTGCCGTTCCTCCGCAATAGCCTGCTCGGCGACTTGTTTTACGCCGGAGTGTTATTCGGCGGTTTGGCGCTGGCAGAACGCAAGTTCACCTCGCTACGCGAACCGCAGTTGGTTTCCGCCGCGGCCTGAAAGCCATGAGTTCGAATCGCGCGACCAACGAATTACGTCTCGTCTCTCTGTTGCCTTCAGCCACGGAGATGGCCTGTGCGCTCGGCCTCGCCGACCAATTGCTCGGCATCACGCACTGTTGCGATTACCCGCCGGAGATTCGCGGCAAGCCTCTTGTCGTCCACGGCAACATTCCCGTCGGCGAACTGAGCCTGCGCGAAATTGACAGCGCGGTGAGCGCGTCGCTGGCTCGCGGCGAAAGTCTCTATCATGTGGACGAGCAGCTTCTCCGCGCACTCGCCCCGACGCACATCCTCACCCAAGACCTTTGCCAAGTCTGCGCTCCGGCGGGCAATGAAGTCACCCGCGCGCTCAAGGCTCTGCCGCATCAACCGCAAGTCCTCTGGATGTCACCTCATTCCATCGCGGACATCCACGGCAATCTCCGTGAACTCGGCCAAACAACCGGACGCGAAGCGGAAGCCGAACGACTCATCGCCTCCGGACGCAGCCGGTTGAAAAGAGTTGCCGAGCGAGTGGCGCAGACCACGCATCGTCCGCGAGTGTTCTGCGCCGAGTGGATTGACCCGCTGTTCTGCGCGGGCCACTGGACACCCGAGATGGTGGAAATCGCCGGCGGCACGGACGTCCTGGGGCGCAAGTGGGCAGACTCTGTGCGCGTAACCTGGGACGCGGTGAGCGAAGCCGCGCCGGAGATGCTCATCCTGATGCCGTGCGGTTACGACCGCGACAACGCCCACGCGCAAGCCGCATGGCTTTTCAAGCAATCCGGCTGGTCTGACTTGCCCGCCGTGCGCAACAAACTCGTTTTCGCCGTTGACGCTGGCTACTTCAGCCGCCCCGGCCCGCGTGTCGTGGATGGCACGGAATTGCTCGCGCACCTGTTGCATCCCGAGGTGTTTGATTGGAAAGGCCCGGCGGATGCGTTCATGAAAATAGATTGTTCCGCCACGCCGGGCAAGTTCGCCGCCGCCCCGACAACTTGATGAACGTGACCGACACAAACCTTTGCCCGCTGTGCGGCAGTCCGAACGACTGCCAGCTCTGCACACCCAACGCCTACAAAGGCCCGTGCTGGTGCGCCCGGGTGGAAATCCCCGAGACGTTGATTACCCAAGTGCCGGCGGAGGTGCGGAACAAGACCTGTATCTGCCGCGAATGCGTGATGCAATTTCACCGCACCAAACCGAACGCCGCCGCTTCGCAACGTGTCTTGCCCGGCGAGTTCTATTTTGAGGCAGGCCTGGTGGTCTTCACTGCCGAGTATCACCGACGGCGCGGCTATTGTTGCGAGAACAACTGCCGCCACTGCCCGTATCCCAAGCCCATGCTCGTCAGCAACGCATGAAGCGCCGCGCCTTTACCCTCATCGAACTCCTCGTCGTCATCGCCATCGTCGCCATTCTTGCGTCGCTGCTCCTGCCCGCGCTCGCCCGCGCCAAGGCGACGGCGCATCGCGCCAAATGCACCAGCAACCTCCGCCAGCTCGGCCTCGCTGCGCAAATGTATTGGGACGACAACGAAGACCAATGCTTCCGCTACCGTGGCGCGTTCACGAACAACGGGGTGGTCTATTGGTTCGGGTGGCTCGAACAAGGCGCTGAGGGTCAACGCGCCTTCGACGCCACTCAGGGTGCGCTGTATCCCTACCTCCAGGGGCGCGGCGTAGAGATTTGCCCGTCGCTCAACTACTCGATGGGGCAGTTCAAACTCAAGGCCAAGGGCGCGGCCTACGGCTACGGCTACAACCTGCACCTCTCCGTGCCCTTGAACCAGCCTCCCATTCGCATCTCCACCGTGCCGCGTCCGTCCGACACCGCGCTCTTCGCCGACGCCGCCCAAGTCAACACCTTCCAAGCGCCCGCCTCTCCGTCGAACCCGATGCTGGAAGAATTCTACTACGTCAGCACCAACGCCACGGAAGCCACCGCTCATTTCCGGCACGGACGGAAAGCCAACGTGATTTTCTGCGATGGCCACGTTGCTCCCGAATCGCCCGCGCCCAGTTCGCTCGATCCACGCCTGCCGGGGCAGTTCGTAGGCCGGCTGCATGCGGAACGATTGCGTGTGCCGTAAAGCAGGGGCGGAACAATCGGTTCTCTATTTGCCGAACAGTGCGTCAATTTTATTTCGCGCGTGTCATCCATGCAATCAACAGTGGCCACGGGCGTTTGAAACCTTCGCCCGAAATTTTCTTCGTGGCGTCAATGCCGAGTTTGCTGCCGCTGGCGATTTCGCTGGTGGCGTGGTCAAGCACGTCGGACGGGCCTTTGGTGAAGATGCTGGCAGTTGGAGGGTCGTGGGCTCGCCACCGAAAGTAGCGGGATAGACACCGCCTTTGCCGTGACCACTTGTCGGACACTGCACGGACTGTCCGCGCATTTTGTGTAGCTGATACATCTTCGCACAGACGGTTTCTGGTGAACTGCCAGGCATGAGCACGAACGTGACTCCGAAGCCGGGCAGCCAACTCTGGGGCATTTACCACACCGACCGGGAACATGCCCGCGAGTTGGGTGATCCCCTTCGCACGGTCGTCGAAGCGCCCAACAAACTCATCGCCGAGGAAACTGCCGCGCAACTTGGCTTTGGTGATCCGTGCGCGCATCCCGTCACTTCGCAACAAGTGAGACACGCACAGTGGCTTCACAAACGGCGACCAGGACATCGGCAGGAACTATTGATAGGATTTTCCTTTTTTTGACGCTCCGCGATTAGGCGCCGCCCCGACGGCGGACCCGAGCGGCGGTGTGACGGAGACGACCCTCGGGGCCAGCGTGTCGCGCACCCGCTCCTGCCAGACCGCATCGAGGATGAGTCCCCACACTAGGTCGGAACTGGTGGTGCCCGACTGGTGTACCTCGACAGACAGCGCGTTGGTCCCCGGCTTCAGGCCGGTGGCTGCCCAGGGGAACGTGCCCTCCCAGGCGGCATTTCCGACACCCCGGCTGGCTTGGGTGGTCGGAAGCACCGTGCCTTCGTCCAAGCCAAGGCGCTGGACCTCTGAACCGTTGAGGAATACCAGCGCCCCGTCGTCGACCAGCAGGCTCGCGACCAGTTCGATGGAGTGGGCGTTGGTGATCGGATTGACAAAGGTGGTTCGGAAGAAGGCCGTCGTGGGTAGCTTCCCGGCGGTCGCCGGTAGCAGGGTCGTCTTGGGGCCTGGAAGCTCGGAATCTTCGACGTACAGCACGCCGCCGCCGGTGGTCCATCCGGTGCTGGTATCGCTCGATCCTGGCCACTGCGGGTGGGGCAGCACGCCATCCACCCGGTATTGCCACGGGTGGACGACCTCGACCAGACGATTGGTCCGATAGGCGCCCGGAAGCCCAGGATCGATGGTCAACCGGGCGGCGGGGCTTGTGATTCGGAGGGTGCTGTCGATGACCTCGACGGTGATCGTCGCGTCGTGATCCGCGGCTGAAGTGACGAAGGTCCAATCGGGGCCGGACACCCCGTCCATCGGTTTGCCGTTGCGCAGCCAGCGGTATTGGAGGGGCGGTTGGCCCTGGGCTTCGACACGGAAGCTCACCGGGTCGCCCAGGAAGATCGTCTGGGAGGCGGGCGGGCGGACGATCTCCAGAGCGATCGAGCGGTTGGCAAGACCGAAGCCGACAATGAGGGCGACCCCAATACGCAGGAGACGGATTAGTCGGCCTGGGGCGAGGTTTGTACGGTCCAAGGAATTGGGAAGCGAAGGGATGATTTCCAGAAGCTCGTCGCCTTGGAGGGCTGATCAACAAAAAACTGAGGCGGATCGCCAATGGCTTTCCACCTAGGCAATCACGGATTTGACCACGCTGCCCGCCACGTCCGTGAGGCGGTAGTAGCGCCCTTGGAACTTAAAGGTCTGGCGTTCGTGATCGACACCGAGGAGGTGCTGCATCGTGGCGTGCAAATCATGCACATGGACCGGATCCCGAACGATGTTGTAGCCGAACTCATCGGTCTGGCCGTGGACATGACCACCTCGGAC
>CAMAUI010000140.1 GCA_945861385.1 Prosthecobacter debontii | reverse complement strand
TGCGTTGAGGCAACGCATCGGCGTCACCTTGCGCCGCTATTGGGAGGATGCCAAATCCATCCTCCGCCTCATCGGTCGAGACTGGTTCCTCTCTCAACTAAACGCTTCGCGGAAAAATCATGTGTCTGTTTAATATAGAAAGATGGTATCAACCGCCTGCGTGAACGCGCCGGCCTCCCGTCCGACGGGCCCACGACGTAGCGGAGCTTATTTCTTTCCCGAAAAGCCGCGCAAGGTGCGGCGTGCGCCATCAAGCAGCAGACCGGCGCCAAGCCCGGCCATCGCTCCGAACGGGGCAAAAAATATCGCGCCGACGATGATGCGCTTGGCCTTCACGGAGGCCGGCGGCTGGGTTCCGGGGGCGATGTCCGCGGGCGGTTTTGGGATCAGGATTTCCGGGATGAGCATGCGCGATTTCCCGTATTTTACATTTGGTGCGAGCATCACAAAAACCATGTAAACCAACGCCAGGACGGCGCCCAGTATGGTGCAGACTTTGACGAGTGTGAGGCCGCGCATTTCCGGCAGTAGAGCGGTGGCGACTGTGGGGCGGGAGAAAAAAACGCGGAAATATGGCAGGTGCAATGCTTGGGATGACGTGGTATTTCTCAGTCCATGACTCACTCGCGCCAATTTCGATTCCTGAGCCTCGCGATCCCGGCATTCCTTCTGCCGGCCTGCTCAAATGTCGAGTTCACCCATGTGAAACCCGGCCATTCCGCGCGTGCGGCCCTCGCGGCGCGCAACAGCCCGCCTCTGCCGGCGGGCACCGAAGGCGCGCCACTCCCCGTCCCGGCGGATGCGAACGCAGCGGAACTCGCACCAGTGCCGTTGCCACCGCCCCCGGTGGGGATCGTCCCCGAGCCGGGGCTGCCCGACCTCGCAAGCTCGGGCGACAAAGTTGCGGATCTTTACACGCGTGGCTGCGTGGCGATGAAAGCTGGAAGGACTGACGAGGCGATCACTGCGCTGCAGGAGGCAGTGAAGCTCGATCCGAATTTCGTGGATGCGTGGACCAAGCTCGTCCTGCTCTACCAGAGTTCCGGCCAGCAGGACAAGGCGACCGAGGCGTACAAAAAGACCAAGCAACTTGGCCAGCCGCAGGGTGCCGGGCCCGCTTCCGCCGCGGGCGGCGGCCTCGGCTTGCTCCCATAGGGGGCGCTACAATTCCTCCAGCGCACCGGCAATCGCCGGCCCGATCGGATGCGGCCCGTCGCCGCCGAGAGCAGCATCCACTTTTTCCAGCCGGCGGATCAAATCGAGCACGTCCCGCCGCGCGTACGGCCCGCCCGCAGCCGCACAGAAATGCGTGCGACATCCGAATGGGCGGCTCTCGTAGATCATGCAGCGCCCCTGCCCGGTCAGCATGGGGCAGGCGCCGCTCCTCTCGTCCACGGGAGTTGGGAGGCGTGTCCGCCCGGTCGCCCGCAGGGCCTTTGCTGCGACGAACGCCTCGCCCTTTGTCAGCAACGGCGTTTTGCCCGTGAGCTTGAAGCGGCAGCACTCCGTCCGCCCGGTGCATGCGCGCTCCACCGGCCGTGCGGCGACTTCATCGTAAATGGCACGCACTTCGTCCATCGCGCTCAGGCGTTCGTTCGTTGGGATTTGGCGAGGTGCTCGCATCGGGTTTGGTGTGGCGAAGCTTTGCGGGAACCGATGATCGCGTCCCCGCAGGGCGGACTATCTGCTGTATGCCGGTGAAAATGCCAATGAAACAGGTGTTGTTCGACATCGTAAGTTGTGGCAAAGGGAACCACCCAACAGCAGACATCATGAAAATTCCGCAGCATCCCACAGAAAAATACATCCGGGAGCACAGCCCGCTCTTCCAGGAACTGATCCACACCCGCCGCCAGTTCCTGACGCGCACGGGCATGGGCTTTGGCGCGATGAGCCTGGCCGCCGTGTTCGGAATCAATCCCTGGGCCGAGGGTGCCCCGGCAACCGCGGTTGCAAAACTCGCCAGCCCGCTGGCACCGAAACAGCCGCACTTCCCCGTGAAGGCGAAGCACGTCATTCACATTTTCGCCTCCGGCGGTCCCACTCACGTGGACACCTGGGATCCGAAGCCGGAACTCAGCAAATTCGACGGGAAGACCATCCCCGGCCAGGACGGGGTCGCCTACGGCTCGCCTTTCAAGTTCAACAAATCCGGAAAATCCGGCATCGAGGTCTCCGAGGTTTTCCCGAAGCTTGCCGAGTGCATTGACGACATCGCCGTCATCCGCTCGCTGTGGACGGACATCCCGGCGCACGAGGTCGCGCAGCGTTTCATGCACACGGGCGCGCTCCAGCTCCCGAAGCCTTCGCTCGGCTCGTGGGCCGTCTATGGTCTAGGCACGGACAACCAAAACATGCCCGGCTTTGTCACCATCGGCGGACGCCCGGAGTGGCGCCAGTCGTCCTTCCTTCCCGGCATGTACCAGGGCGTGAATGTGAACTATTCGCGCGGGATGAATCTCGACGACGTCATCCTGAATATCCGCAACCAATTCAGCCCGATGGAGCGCCAGCGCCGGCAGATTGACCTCGCGAAGAAGCTCAACGAAATGCACGCCAAGCAACTGCAATCCGACGCGCAACTCGAGGCCCGCATCGAGGCGTTTGAAATGGCGTTCAAGATGCAGAGCGAGGCCACGGAGGCATTCGACATCAACAAGGAACCCGACACGATCCAGGAAATGTACGGCAAGACCGACATGGGCTCGAAACTTCTCGTCGCCCGCCGCCTCGTCGAGCGTGGTGTCCGGTTTGTGCAGGTCGAACATGGCGGCTGGGACATGCACGGTGGCCTCGAGACCAGCCTGCCACGCACCGCCGGCGCGATTGACACACCCGCGGCGGCCCTCATCAAGGATCTCAAGCAGCGCGGGCTGCTTGACGAGACGCTCATCGTCTGGGGCGGCGAATTCGGCCGCACCGTCACAAAGGATCGCAATGGCAACGACGCGGCGGGCCGCGACCACAACGGCCGCGCAATGTGCGCATGGGTCGCAGGCGGTGGCGTCAAGGGCGGCCAGGCTTACGGCGCCACTGACGAATTCGGCGCGAAAGCCGTGGAGAACAAAGTCCATGTCCACGACCTGCACGCAACCATCCTCGCGCTCCTCGGCTTCGATCACGAGAAGCTCACCTACCGCTACAACGGCCGCGATTTCCGCCTCACGGACAACTACGGCAAAGTCGTGAAGTCGCTCATCGCGTAAAGCGCCCGGAGATCAAGGGCGCCACGTCTCCACGCGGATGCCGGCGTCGCGGAAAATGGCGATGCGCACCGCTCCATGGCGCGACTGAGGAAGAACCACCGTTCCATTTTTCACGATCGGAGCCATCCACCCGGCGAGTGAATCCGCGGATTTTCCGAATTCTTCTCCCGAGCAGATGATCGCGCGCGGCGCGGCGGCGGCGATGAAATCCGGCGTGCCGGAGAGATCGCGGTCGGCCCACCCTTTCACGAGCACATCGGCCAGTAATCCGGGTTCGTGCGCGAGCATCCACTGTTCGGTGTGAAAACCCGCATCGGAAGTGAGGAGAACTCGGCGGCCCTGTGCTTCCAACATGAGGACGAGCGCCTTGTCGTCGGCCTGGGTGCGCTCGATCTCGCGCGGCGGATAGAGCACGCGCAGCGTGGCGTCCGGCCCGAGTGCGATGGAATCCCCGCGGGAAAGGAAACGCCGGCCCAGCGAGCGGGCGGCGAGTTCCGCGTGCAGCGAGCGACGCACGGAAGACAGGTCGCGGTCGGGCGTGTCCGCGATCCAGCGCGGTGCGAAATCCCAGATCACTGCCGCGGCGCCGCCGACATGCGTGCTGTCGCCGTGCGTGAGTATGATGCCCTCAAGGCGGTTCACGCCGCGCGAACGGAGGTAAGGGAGCAGGGTGCGCTCGTAATCCCGTTGGTGGCCCGCGTCCACGAGCCAGTCGCGGCCGTCGGCGCGGAGATGCACCACGGCGCCCTCGCCG
Organism: Prosthecobacter debontii; assembly: GCA_945861385.1. Lineage (GTDB taxonomy): Bacteria > Verrucomicrobiota > Verrucomicrobiia > Chthoniobacterales > Chthoniobacteraceae > SXWH01. The sequence continues at coordinate 4,282 of CAMAUI010000140.1, read as the reverse complement.
GCATCGAGCACCGTGATCTCGCAGGCCGGCTCCGGGCCCGGCCGCGGAAGTTCCACGTAAACATGGCCGCCGGGAATTTTTGAAAAGGCTGCCACGGCGCCGAGAAGGGCTTTTGCGGAGAGCCAGTTCGCGTGGTTCACGATCACCGCGAGCGGCGCCGCAAGGAGGCCGGCAAGAAGCGAGAACAGCCCGAGCGAAAGCACGATGAACGCGAGCGGCACAGCAACGAGATTCGCGACGATGGCCGCGGGTGAGACGAGGTGAAAGTAGCCCGCCATGAATAGCAGCGAGCCAATCCATGCGGACAGCGTGACGCCCGCGGCGGCGGCGAATGCACCCCACGCCGCGATGCGTGTGCGTTGCGCGGCCGTCCAGAGCCTCCGCGGGATGAACTCATCGGGCAGCGCGAACGCCTCGATCCGCCGCTGGATGGGCCGCGCGAGCGCGATGATCACCAAAACCAGCACGAACGAGAGCTGAAAGCCAGGGGAAAAAAGCTGGTTCGTGTCCCACGCGAGAATCGCAAGGGCGGCGGCGGCGATCCCGTTCATGGGTGATGCGCGCCGCGCGAGCAGGGGCGCGAGCAGGATGATCGCGGCCATGACGGTGGCTCGCACACAACTCGCGCCGAGGCCTGTGATGATCGCGTATGCGGCAAGCAACGGGATGATCACGAGCGTCGCGCCGCCGCGCCGGATGCGAAGGGGCTTGAGCACATGCCACGCGATGGTCGCAAGCATCGCGACATTCAGGCCGCTGACCGCGAAGAGGTGCAGCGTGCCGGTTTTTTGGAAAAGGTCCTTCATTTCCGGCGGCGTCTCGCCACGCATCCCCAGCACCATGCTGCTGATGAGTGCTGATGTTTCCGGGTCGTGCGGCAGCCCGAGTGCAAGGCGCTCATTGATCCACTCGCGCGCGGAGGTGGCGTACGCGCGGCCCCACGGTCCCGCGTCATGCCCTGTGATGTGGCAGTCGGTCTGCGATGGAGTGACGATCTGAAAGTAAACACCCTGCCGTCGCAGCCACGCCGCCGTGTCGAACTCGCCGGGATTGCGCGTCTCTTCGAGCGCCTGCGCTGATCCGGCAATCTCCACGAGATCGCCCAAGGCAGGGGGCACGCCGGACCAGCGCACGAGACAGAGGCCACCGATGCCCCGCTGAATGCCTGCGCCAGTGAGGTGGTCGGTTTTCATCCAGAACGTCGCACGTTGCCTGCCGCGGCCGTCGGTGAATGCAACGGGCTGGGACCATACGACGCCCTCCGCCCGGATTGCGCGTGGCGACTCATTCAAGGCGAGCGCCATCCGCCATGCGGGGCTCTCGACATGCCGCATTGTATGCAACTCGGCAAACGCGAGCGCCACAAGCAGGAGGCACAGGGGGCGCGATGGAAAGATGATCGCCACCGCGGCCGCGATGCCCGCGCCCGCAAGGAGTGGCGCGGGCGGAAGCGCCACATGATCCGCCGCCACGATTCCCACGATCGCCGCAAGCGCGATCCACAGGAGCGGTTTTCGAGGGCGGAGGATTGTTGCTTCCACGATGCCTGCACCATGTCGTTTTCGCGTTCCATTTGGAAGGGCGCCTTTTTTGAAATTGCGCGGTGGAAATTTCCCGGTGCGTGCTGCATTTTTCCGCCATGCAACCGGTGCTCGACGAACACTTCGTGAGCTGGGCGCAAACGCCCGGACAGATGGACGCCCTGTGGGAAAAGGGCTGGCGCCATTTCGGACCGATCTTTTACCGCTACCAAAAGGCGAACACGAACGACGGCCTCCGCCATGTGCTGCCGCTGCGGATTCCCGTGCAGCAGTTCAGCCTGTCGAAAAGCCAGCGTCGCGTCCTGCGCCGCAATGCCGACGTGGAGGTGCGCTTGAAGCGTGCGGAACCCGATGCCGAGCGGCAGAGGCTGTTCGATCTTCACAAGCAGCGGTTCAAGGAAAACATCCCGAATTCCATCGAGGACTTCCTCGGCCCCGCGCCGCAAGCCGGCCCATGCCTCACCGTCGAGGTCGGCGGTTTCCTGCATGGCAGGCTCGTCGCAGCGAGCTACCTCGATGTGGGTGAGCGCAGCGTCTCGAGCATCTACGCATTCTTCGATCCGGAATTTTCCGATCGCTCACTCGGCACTGCGACAATGCTGTGGGAGATCGTCGTTGCCCGACGTGTGGGAAAAATCTGGCACTACCCGGGCTACTGCTACGTCGAGCCGTCGGGCTACGATTACAAACGGAAGCTGCAGCCGATGGAGTGCTACGACTGGCAGGAGTGGAAGCCGATCCGAAGGCCGGGCCGCGAGTGAAGGGCTGCCGCGGAGCCGATGCGGCGGGTGCCGGCGGGCTGCTATGACAGGAGCGTTTTCAGCGCGAGCGTGACACGCGCGGGCTCGATGGCGGTCATGCAGCGGAAATCAATCGGGCATTCGCGCAGAAAGCACGGGCTGCATTCCGCCTGCTCGCGGAAGATGATGTGGCCCCGGCCGAGCGGGCCGGTGAGCGCCGGTTCCGTGCTGCCGAAGATGGACACCGTGCGCACGCCGAGCAGTGCGGCGAGGTGCATCGTGCCGGTGTCGTTCGTGAGCAGCACGTCGCACTCGCGCAGCGTGGTGATGAGTGCGGCGAGCGACGTGCGACCGCACAGGTTTTCGACGTTCGACGGGCTGCCGGCGGCGGCGAGGATCTCTTCGGCGACCGGGCGGTCCTTTCGTGTGCCAACGAGCACCCACGCGCATTCACGCGTGGCGCTGAATGTCCTGATGACCTCGGCGAAGCGCCCGGCAGGCCACCGTTTCGCAGGGCCGTATTCCGCGCCGGGGCACACGGCGATGCGTGCCACGCGCCCGCCCGGCGGCGTGGCGGAGGGGATGTCGAGATCGGCGGCGATCATTTCCGCGCCGATGAACTCCGCCAGCCTCAGGTAGTGATACACCTGATGTTCCGCCGGCTTTTCAACTTCGGCTGCCCTGCTCTTCCTGCGTTTCTTTTCGCGGAGCACCTGATTGAGGAAAAGCGCACGCCCTTTGTGCCCCGGATAGCCAACCCGGCGCGGGATCCCGGCCAGCCACGCCTCGAACGCGACGCGAATGCTGTTCGGAAAAAGTACCGCCGCCTCGAAACCGCGCGCACGCACAAGCTGCGCGACTTTGAAGACATGGGCAATGCCTCGCAACACTCGGAAGATGCCGCGGCCCGGCGGCGGGTCGAATGGGATGACCTTGTCCACCTCCGGCACGGCATCCCAGACATCGGCCAGCTTTGAGGGCGTGAGGACAGTGATGTGCGCATCGGGCCGTCCGCGCTTGATCGCGCGCACGGCTGGCACGCTCATCACGGCGTCGCCGAGCCAGTTTGACGAGCGGATGAGGATGCGGAACGGCTGGAGTTTCGTGCCTGCGCCCAGCGCATTTTTCCTGATTGAATAGGCGAAAAGCTCGCCGGTCTCCGCGTCATCGAGCTGTTGCGCGGTCGGTTGTGGCGGCGCGACGACGCCGCGCTTGTAAGTCGCGAGCAGAAATTTCGGACGCGGTGTTTTCCAGCGGTTGTGGACCCAGAACCAGTCCTCCGGCTGCCGGCGGATCATTGCCTCGAGTTCGAGGTTCAGTTTTGCGGTCACTTCGCGAGTCCCCGCAGTTCCGACATCCACCGGCTCGCTGATGATCAGCCGCCAGCGGCCGGTGCCTTCGGTGTACATCACCGTGCCGACCAGCGCGGCGCCGGCGCGCGCGGCAAGCGTGGCGGCAAGGGGCGAGGTGCTCGCAAGCCTGCCGAAAAGCGGGCACCACACGCCTGCGTCCCCCGCGTGCTGGTCAACCAACACTCCCACCCCGCCGCCGCTTCGCACCAGTTCCGTCGCGGCGGCAAAGCCCTCTTTGCGTTCAAAAAGCTCGAGCCCGATCCGCGCACGCACGCGGCGGATGTGCGCATCCATGTGCGGATTCCCGAGCCGCTGGTAGATCGTGCCGCATTTCGTCGGGAAGAGCATCGGGGAGAGCTGCGCGAGCAGCTCCCAATTGCCGAGATGACTGACGAGGAAGACGAAGCCGCGCTTCTCCCGCGCAAGTCGCATCAGGATTTCCAGGCCTTCGATTTCCACGAGTGCCGGGATGCGTTCCCGCGGGATGCGCGCGATTTTTTCCATTGCGAAAAAATTCCCGGCCAGCGTGGTGAAATGCCGCTGCGCGATCCGCCGTCGCAGGTGTGGCGCCTTGTCGGGAAATGCGATCTCGATGTTCCGCAGCGCCATCCGCCGGTAGCGGCCGAGCAAGGCGTAGCCCGCCAGGCCC
>CAMAUI010000139.1 GCA_945861385.1 Prosthecobacter debontii | reverse complement strand
CGCGGCATTCACGAACGCATCCTGCAACACGAAGCTTCCATGGCCCGACGATCTGAAAAATCCGGCCCCGGGACAGGTCAACGCTTTCTTCCGCTGGAAAAACACCAGCGACACCGCGGACAAGGTCGGGATGTCGCTCTTCCTCGTTTCCGCAACGGAATTGAAGACGAAATTTGAAATCCCAAAGGAAGCCACCGCCGACGTCACGCTGCGCCGTCTCCAGTATTTTCAACTCACGCCGGGCGCTCCGTTCAAGTGGGCTTTTGGCGCTGCCAAGGGCGAAGGCAAGGCCGACGCGCACGGTCTCATCACAATCGCCGGGCTGAAGATTGCGAGCGAGCCAGCGATGCTCGGCGTCACCAAATGAGTTCCAGTTGTGAATCGCCTCGGATGCGTCGCAGGAAGACTCACTCCTGAAGACTCAGGCGCGGTCTTGTTGTCTTGCGCGAGATAGCCACAGTCCCACGACCACTTGAAGACGGTCACAAGCATCCCGCGAAGGTTGTTCTTCGTCGTGCGATTGCCGCTGGCCTTGCGCAGCCACACACCAGCCTGCGCCGTCGTGATGTCCGCAATGAACTGCTGGTGAAATCCATTTAGCCGGTCAGCCGGAGGCTTTGCGGGCGGTATGGAGGTCTGTGTGTCGCGCGCCGCGCCGGTGACACGCAATTCTCCTTTCCATTGGCCGCAGCGGCTGGCAGAAACTCGACTACTCCGCGAAAGCGCGTGCGTGCGTATGTATTTGCTCACTTACCAAGGAAAGCCACATTCACGATTATTCCTTGATAATTCGACCTTCCTCCGGCCCTCACTCGCTGACACCGCCCGCGGTTCCGTCCGTCCGCATTCCCGCAAGCAAGAATGCAAATTCCGCGCAGACGCACAAAACCAAGGGCGCCGGTAAATGGCAAACGGCGCCCATCGTCTTCTGAGCCTCATTGCAGCATTGGTTTATGTGCCATCGTGTCCGCTATGGGCTGATCCGCTGCCCGGGACGACGCTACCCCAGATCAAACCTGCTGCTTACAAACCGGGCCGCGAGATCGCCAAGCTTGCTAACCAAGCGATCACCGAAAGTAGCGGGATCGCCTGCAGTCGGGCGACGCCACGTGTGTTCTGGACGCATAACGATTCCGGCGCCGCTCCGCGACTCTTTGCCTTCAATCTGAACGGGGAGGACCTGGGAACGTATCCGCTTCAAGGTGCGAATGCCCAAGACTGGGAAGACATTTGCTCCTATTCGGTCGCAGGTGAACATTTCCTGTTGGTGGCTGACACGGGCGATAATGCAGCGCGGCGCAAGATCTACAGCCTCTACGTCATCCACGAGCGCGCGATGGTTGGCAGGCAGGGCAAGTCGCAACCACTGGCGCTGTTCGCGCGACAGGATTTCACCTACGAAGATGGTCCGCGCAACTGCGAATCTGCCGCAGTGGACCCCGTGCGCCGCGAGATCGTCCTCGTCAGCAAAACGAGCAACCCTGCCTGCAAGGCCTATGTGCTTCCGCTGCCCTCAAAGAAGAACCCCGATAAGGCAGTGGCAAGACCCGTGGCCACCCTCACCATCCCCACAACGAGCGCCATGGACATTTCCCCGGACGGTCTGCGGGCACTCGTATTAACCTACGGCGATGCGTATGAGTACACGCGCCAACCGGGCGAGGACTGGATCCGGGGCTTCGCGCGCCAGCCACGCATCATCAAGATGCCTGCGCGCGCGCAGGGCGAAGCCGCCTGTTATGGAGCGGATGGTGTGACGATCTACCTCACCAGTGAAAAAATTCCGGCGCCGCTCCTGGAGGTCGCACCCTCAAACATCGAGCCACAGCCTCCCGCGCCGGCTCCACCTTCCTCACTTCCACAGTTCAAGACCGTGGCAGACGCACAGAAGGCTGCAGTCGGACGCTACCCCGACCTTGGAATCACCCACTCGAAGATGAACACCGAGTTTGCGGCCCTCTACAAACGGTACCAGCAGCAGCGCCCGGAATACTTCCGGGATGTTTCATGGCCCATCCGCCTCGCCGAAGAAGCTGCGCGAAATCTAAAACATCACTGAAGCGGGCGCCTGATTCGGAACAGACCACGCCTCACTCCACGACGCCAATCCCTGCACTGACCGCCCACGATGCGGCGGGCACATTGCTGCAAAGCCAGACAGTCGGCGGATGCAGTCGGGTCGCTCGGGGGAGAAGTGGGGGAGTGCGCCGCGATTTCGTGGATGGGCCGGAGAGCGTGATCTCTCTGCCGTGCCCCGCAAGTAGCCGAAAGCCAAGATTCACGCCACGAATGCCAAAAACACTTGGCGAATACTTGTCGGACAGACTGAGTTTTCATGCGCAATCCCGCGGATGTGTGCGGAACGTTTCAAAGGCACCGAAACGCCTTGGAACTCTGTGTTCATCCCATTTCCAGAGAAATTTCTGGAAGTGGGTCGGGCGAGACTCGAACTCGCAACCAACGCCTTAAAAGGGCGCTGCTCTACCATTGAGCTACCGACCCGGAAAAATGGAGGCGGCGAGGTAATGCGTTGACCGGAGCTGCTAGGAATTTGCTTTCGCGCCCGCCGCACCGGAAACGGTCAGAACGGGGATCGGCGTCGCGCGGCCGGGAGGGGGATTTCCGGGGGATCTTCAGTCGCAGTGAAATGAATGCGCTCATGAGGTTGTTTCGGAGCATGGCCCTCCGCTCCGCTGTACCAAGCATTTTTTCTGACGAAGCGACGACTGAAAAGGCGAAACTGCTTGTTCCCCCACGAGCGCGCGCTTCGCCCCCTACACCACCTCCAGCGCCTCCGGGTGCTCGCGCGCCACGGCGAGCAGGCGCAGCACCGCGCCACTCGGCTTGCGCGCGCCGCTGCCGAAACCGCCGAGATCGAGCTTGGCGCACTACTGGCGGGCCTTGTCAGCCGTGGCGAAATGCGGCGCGTGATGGCGCTGGCCGTGGCGACGTATCGCGCGGAACTTCTCAATGTGGCCAGCCTGACATCGGAGCAGCGCAAAGCGGTTTGCGGCTTGCTGGTCGAAGCGTTTTCCTCGACGTTCGCGACGTGAACCCGAAGCCCGACCGCGAGAAGCTCAACGCCTACCAAGCCGCCTACCGCGCTAGGAACAAGGAGAAGCTCGCCGCCAGCAAAGCCTCACTGTGAACCCGCAACTTCTGCTCGACTGCAAAGACCCCGAGACGCTGTTTCGTGACGGCGCATTCGCGGCGGAGGAGAAGATGGACGGCGACAGGCGGCTTGTGGTGAAGCGCGGCAATGCAGTCACCGGCTACACGCGCACCGGCAACTCCGCACCGCTGTCGGAAACCATGCTGGCGCGATGGTTCATATCAGACTAAAAGGAAATTGCTTTCGCGCCCGCCGCACCGGAAACGGTCAGAACCGGGACGGGCGTCGGGGAGGGAGGGGGTAGTGGAAAAGCCCGCGTAGCAGCCGAAGCCGTTCATTCCTCAATTCAATGCCTCGACGTGCTGCTGAGCAAGCGTTTTCTCGGTCGAGTCTCAGCCATCAGCGCACTCTTGCGGCCTGCTCCTCCGTCATCAGTCCCGCCGCAACAAACTTCCGCACCATGTCGAGCTGGCGTTGTCCGATATGAGTTCACGCCCGACGTGGAAGCCGCGATGAACGCGATCCTGGCGGCGGTGAAAATCGCCTCAAGAGCGACGCGGGCCTTAAAATGGGCTTTCGATGAAGGTCACAAAGGCAGGTTTATCCTTGGCGGCTGCCGCCGGAATTGCTACCAGCCGCACCATGTGTATTCCGTCCGCGGGCACTTTCCGCAGTTCTGACCGTCCACGGTGCGGCGGGCGCGAAAGCAATTGCAGCCAGCCACCCGTTACATTGCCACTTTACTAACATGGCAAGCTTAGACCGCCTTATTCACCACAGCAAAGCAATTCGTCGTCATCGTCGAATCCGCGTTGTAGCCCGCTTTGCAACCCTCATCATCATTGGCAGCGTCCTGCTGCTGGCAACGATCCTGTTCACACGATGGATACGCTCCGTCGCCAATCCGCGTAACCCTGAGACGATGTGGATTCCATTCCTAGCCACTTATATTCTGACCGGAGTCGTTATTATCACCTGCACCAGCGCCAAGCGCGAGATGCGGAAGTTGGGTGATGGAGTGACGCGCCCAAGCAACGCATTCACCCCGGCACCCAACTATCCTCTCTGGAAGGTCCTTGCATTTTTTTCTTTGGTCTACGCGGGTATCATATTGGCGTGGCCGCTGTTCTTGCGGAGCTGGTTTCCGCGACGCGAAAAGTTCATCGAACCGAAGGCTGACATTCCAAAGGCATGGCTCACGCGCGGGTTGAGCGAAGAAGAGTCGGACGATTGGTGGTGGGAGTTTCAGGAACGTATGCAAGAGGGAGATGAGTTGTGGGAGTTCGAAAGCCCAAAACATTTTTGGGATCATCTCGCGGGACGAGCGGGTATCGCTCTCGTGCGTAACGGTGAAGTCGTGGCATCCCGTGTCACCAAACTGAACTGACCGCTCGGTTACGCCGACGGGGTACGCCCGCTTCCCTAACATCGTCCGTATTCGGGCAGCACCACGCTTTCGGGCTTGGCGGCACCCGCTGGCACTGTTACGAAGCGGGCAACTGCAAGGAATTTGCTTTCGCGCCCGCCGCACCGGAAACGGTCAGAACGCGGACGGGCGTCGGGGGTCTGACTGCGGAAAATGCGAACGGACGGAATACGCATGGCGCGGCTGGTAGCAATTCCGGCGGCAGCCGCCAAGGACGAACCTGCGGCGAGGATGGCAGCCCCGCGATGCGCGGGCGGTTCGTGGCGTTGACACGCCCCAGAGCACGATGCTCCTCACCTACGATCTGAAAGCTGGGCTCCGGGCTCCCGTTACGCGCCGCATTTCCTGACCCGCCATGCCCAAGCGCTTTCTCGTTCTCGATCTCGCCACCGGTGCCCTTGATGATGCGGTGACCGCCGCCGTTGACTCGGAGGCGACGGCCCGCGACGCGGCGGACGCTGCGGTGCAGGCGAACATTGACACCGAGGCCACCGCGCGCGCTGCGGGCGACGCCACGCTGCACGCGGACCTTGCTGCCGAGGCAACTTCCCGCGCAGCTGCGGATACTGCGGAAGCAGCCGCCCGAGCGACGGCTGACGCCGCGCTGCAAGCCCTCATCACCGCCCCGGCTTCCACGGGCAACCTCCTTTACGTGGACGCGCTCAACGGCGACGACGCCACTGCTGCCCGCAACGATCCCTCAAAGCCCTTCCTCACCGGATCGGCGGCGGAGGCGGCGGCAAGCTCCGGCGATACCATCGTAGTTCGTGCCGGCACATACACCGATGCGGGCGGCACCGGCGGCTGGCACAATCTCGGCAAGGACGGCGTAAATTACGTGCTGCTCGGCGCCACGATCATCCTCAACGACACCGGCAGCAACATCACGGGCATGCCGGTCTTCCGCAACGACTCGGGCCAGACCTTCACCATCCACGGGCACGGAACGATTCAGGTGACGAGCCCCTTCAATAACTACGCGGTGGTGGCTGTTGCCACGACTGCGACCAGCGGCGTGATTCGCATTTCGCCCGACATCAAGATCACGGCGACCAGCACCAATTCCTCAAGCGCCGCCGTCTCCCACTCTGCTTCCAGCACATCGTCCGCGGAAATCCACTTCGGCAAAGCCTACGCGACAAGCGCGGGCGCGGCGCTCTATGTCACCGCTGGTTCGGCTTTCGGCGATGGCTTCGCGACCTCCGGCGCGGGAATTTGCTGCCCGCTGTCTTCCTACATGGCGACAGTGCGCGGAAACGGAGTGTCCTCGAGCGACGCGGGAATTTCCTGCGCCTCAAGCAACGCATCCATCTACGGCAACGGAACCTCAGCCACCGGCGACGGCATCTATTGCTCGGCGGGCTACGTCCAGGGCCACGGCACGGTCACAGGCGCGTGCGGCACTCTGCACGCCGGCATTTACGCGAGCAGCACGGGCGTTGTGCGCGGAAATGGAAGCTCGCTGATTGGCTCCGGCGGCGGCGCGGGCATTTACAGCCCGGACGGAACCGGCACCGTTCATGGAGACGGATTTTCCGCGTCGTACAACGGCATCCATTTATTGTCGGGGTCGTTCACGGTTTTCGGAGACGGATTCGGCCCGGTTGGCGCGGGCATCTACGTGAGCAACGGAACGCAGACGGTGTATGGCAACGGGCGGGGGCAGACCTACGGAATCTATCTTTCGAGCAGCTCCGGCGGCACCGTGCATGGCAACGGCTCTTCCACGGGAGCTTCCAGCTACGGCATCTACTGCTACGGCACGAACGCCGTCGTGTATGGCAACGGAATCTGCACGAACACCAGCGGCGGATACGGCATCTACTGCTACGGCGGAGGCACCGTGTATGGCGACGGTCACGCCACAAGTTTTTCCTTCTCCGTCGCCGGCATCTATTGCGGCTCATCAGGCACGGTCAACGGCAACGGGGTCGGCATCGGCTCGATGGCGTGCGGAATCTGGTGCAGCGGCTCAGACGCACTGGTGCGCGGCAACGGGTTCTCCACGACGCAGGCGGCGATCAAAGTGGACAGCAGCGGGATCGTGCATGGGGACGGACGCGCGAGCAGTTCCGGCTACGGCATCTACAACTCCGGCGGCACGGCCGTGGGCACCGGATATTCCGCATCGTCTTACGGGATTTTTGCGATGGGTGGAATCACCTACGGGAACGGCGTGGGCTACAACTACGGGATCTACGCGTCCGGATCGGCGTCCGTGTATGGCAACGGAACCTGCACGGCGGCTGGCTCCGCCTACGGCATCTACAATTCCGGGAGCGGAACCTGTGTGGGCGATGGCTACTGCCCGAGCAGCAGCAGCGCCTACGGGTTGTATATGAACGGCATGGGGTCAATCACCGGCAACGGAAACGCGGGCACTGGTACCGCCGTTTATCTGAGCAGCGGAACCGTCAACGCCAACGGCCGGCTCGCGGGCGGGTCGGGAACTTCCGGTGCCGCGATCCACATCATCAGCGGCACGCTCACACTCAACGACTGCACCATTGTTGCCAGCGGCACCTACTCCATTCGGGGAGAGGGCGGCACGGTGAAGCAGAACCTTTCGCGCTCGAACAAAGCCGTGCAGGCCCTCGGAACCACATTCGCCGGCACGCTTACCGTCGACGCCACAATCGCATGATAACACTACAAACACCCATCACCGTGGAAGTGCCGGTCACAACGGCGGAGAAGCGGACATTCTCCGCGCTCTGGCTGCGCAGGCTTTCCATCGAGGCGCCAACAAGCAGTCGCGCGGCCGTGACCGCGGAGCTGATTCCATTCGATCCCACCACCGGCGAGTTCGCCCCCGACCAGCACGCGAGGGTCGTCACCATCCCAAACGTGTTCGGGCCGGATGAGTTCACGCCCGACGTGCAGGCCGCGATGAGCGCGATCCTGGCCGCGGTGAAAACGAAGCTGGGCGGGGCAGGCATTTGAACCGCGTTCGGACTTCAAGATCAGCGCCTCCGTGACGGCTGCCCACGGCGGAGCGCGACTCGCGCTTCCTGTGAAGCTGGACTCTCGACAAAACGGTTACGGGCACGCTCCCTCTCGAACGTATCCATGAACAACACCGCCACAATCCCCCGGCTGTTCTGCGCCCTTCTCCTGCCCGTTTGTGCCGCCACGTCCCAGCAGCCGACAACCGAAGCCGACGCGGCCTGGAAAATTCGTGACCTTGACGGCCGCGCCCTGGTCAATCGCGAAACCGGCCGCATTTCCGAGATTCACCTGAATGGCAACGCCAGGGTCGCCGACGAAACCATGGCGCTCGTGGCTGCGTGTCCTGAAATCACGGATCTCAATCTCCAAGACACCGGGATTGGCGACGCCGGCCTCCGAGAGATCGCCGGTCTCAAACGCCTCGAGTGGCTCAACCTCTACCGCACGCGGATTTCCGACGCCGGGCTGGAAATCCTCAGCCGCCTTGTCCGCCTTCAGCAGCTTCCCATCGGCGAAACCCGGATCACCGACGCCGGGCTTGTTCACGTCGCGAAGCTCCCGAATCTCAGTTATCTCGGCCTGCGCGGCACGGCAGTCACCGACGCCGGCGTCAAGCACCTGGAACCGCTGACCAATCTGACCGGCATGCACCTCGGCCAGACGCGGATCACGGATCGCGCGCTTGGTTCGCTCGAAAAACTCACCAAGCTCGAAAAACTCTGGCTCCACGATACGCCCGTGACCGGCGGAACGGTCCGCCGGCTGCTGCAAAAACTTCCCAAGCTGAGAGAACTC
>CAMAUI010000138.1 GCA_945861385.1 Prosthecobacter debontii | reverse complement strand
ACAATCGCACGGAAACCCGCATAAATGCTCGTTCCACGAAGATTTGATGATCGCGCGCCGTGCAGCAAAGCGACTTCACCCAAGCCACCACAGCCCCGCCGCGCAGCTAATCAGAGCCATGTTTTTGACCGAATTTTGGACACCGTTGCGGCAGGAGAGACCGGCGGTGTTTCCTTTTCTTTGCGGCTCTGCGCCTTTGTGCGAGAACCCGTGTTTCCATCGCCGTTTCCAGGATCAAGCATTCATGAGGGCTTGCGGGCGAGGCCTCGACTTGAATCCGCCCACACTCCAACCCACTTGAAACAGCGAAGAACCAAATTTTGTTTCCCGACGATCTCCGGCAGGCGCGCGGACGGCAGCGATGATGCGGGGTTTGATACGATTTATACGCTCACCCGGCAGGAGCACCGGGCGAGGCGACGCGATTCCGGGTGGAGCACTCCACTGGAGTGCGGTTTCCGGCGACTCGCCGGAAATACCACGGGCCGGGTGGGCAACCTGAAGGCTCCCGAAAATTCAGGGGCGCTTTTCGTGTCCCACTCGCACGGAGGTGTTCGCGGCGAGTCGCCGCGAACGGCACTCGAGTCGAGTGCTCCACCCGGAAGCCCCCCGTGCGCCTCCCGGTGTTCCTGCCGGGTGACCGTATAGATCGTATCCGGCAGGCGCGCGGACGGCAGCGAAGATGCGGGGTTTCTTTCCTCCCCCGAAACGAAATCTGGCGTTCCTCCCGAAGAAGGAACGCCAGACTGAATCGTTTCCGCTCCCCGGGGATCGATCACCCTCCGGGAGCTTGCTGCAGGTGCTCTATTTTTTCCTCCGGCGAACGAGGCCCAGTCCCGAAAGACCGGCGAGCAACAGTCCCACCGTCGAAGGCTCGGGAACGACCGCGTAAGACAGAACCACGACGCCGGAACCGCCGATACCGGGGCCATCGTCGGCACCGCCGCCACCGCCGCCCGTATTGGCCAAGCCATCCGTTGCGCGCGTGTGCGAATCATAATCCGCCCCACCAAACCCGCCGCCGCCTAGTCCACCTTGACCACCACCAGCCGGAGTTGAATGGTTCGACGTGGCGCCACCGCCGCCGCCGGCGTAATACGTCAACACTCCACTGATCGCGGATTGCAGGCCAGGCCCGCCGTTGCCACCGATTGTTCCGCTCAAGCCATTAGTTCCGTTGCCGCCGGCACCACCACCGCCGCCGCCGCCCCTGTCGTTAGCAACAATTGCGCCTCCCGAGCCGCCATTACCACCGGCAACTCCCGCCGGGAAGGGGGAGCCCGATTTCCATCCATTCCCACCGGCGGAGCCCGTTGTGGCTCCCCCTTTTCCCAAGCCGCTGTTAGCAACCGAGCCTCCGCCGCCACCGCCTCTCGCGGTGACGTCATTGGTGGTAGAGAGGGATAGGAGACTCGATACGCCTCCGGTGTTGCCGGGGGTGCCGCCACCAGGAGCAGTCCCGCCGAGACCAATCGTGATGGTGAAGTCCTCGCCCGGAGTCACGGTAAAGAACCCCGTAAGGAATTCGCCGCCGCCGCCGCCGCCGCCATTTTGGCCACCACCGCCACCACCGCCGCCGACCACAAGGTACTCGAGGCTGGTTACGCCGGCGGGAACTTCGAAATTGCCATTGGAATTGAAGGTTACCACGACCGCGTTCGCGACTGACGCCGCGACGCCGAGAACTGCCGCGGCCAGGATGTTTTTAAGCATGAATTTTTTTCGGGTGGATTTCATATGGGTTGGTTTGTTGTTTGTTGTTGCTGGAAGTTTGATTTCGCGCCCGCCCCACCGGAATCCTGCCCGGAGGCGGAATTGCCAGCCGGGATGGGTCGCTGGAGCTAGCATCGCGCCGCCACGCTCGCAGCAAACACACATGCAGTGCAAGTGTGGTTTTTTATTTTTTTTTGAGCGGACTGCCAGGGGATTGTTTTCGCCACCGCCGCAGCGGACGAGGTCAAAGCTGGGGCGGGCAGCGGGGAGTGAAGTGGTCACCCTTTCAGCGGGAAACTCCACACCTGCGGCGTCCATGCGCCGGTCGTCCAGCCGTCCCTGGTCGCAAACTCGCGCACGCGCAGCTCCGCCGCCGAAATTTCGATTTGCAGGAATGCCTGTGACTCGCTGCCGAAATGGCCCGCGTTGTCGGTGTTCAGAAATGGCAGGCCGCCCGCCGCCCGGTCGTCCTTCGTGCCGTCCCAGCGCGCGATTTTCCGCGCATGGGTGTGGCCGCACATCGTGGCGGCGATGCGATACGGCTTCACGGTCGCGTAGAAGGCGTGCGCGTCGCCGTAGTCCCACTCGCTGTTGCGCACCTTTTCGTCCGCGACCTCGACTGAGTAGCGGTGCGGGTCCACGTGATGCACGAGCACGACGGGGCGTCCGCTTTTTCCGACGTGCTGCCCGAGATCCTGCCGGAGGAAGGGCAGGCTGCCGAGGGGCGCGTAGCGGCGCTGGCGCGTGACCTCCGGCGCGTCGCCCACCACGATGCCGAGCGCGACGAAATGCACGCCGGCCCAGTCCCACGAATAGTGGAGGCCGTTTTCCGAGATGTTCACGATCCCCTTGCGCCGTTTGTTGCGCTCCTTGATGGCGGTGATGACCGGGCCGTCGCCACGCGGGCTGTCGTGATTTCCATGCACCTCGCGCACGGGCCAGCGCAGCCTAGCGTCGCCGCCGTTCAGCCCCCAGTCGGCCGTGAATCCATTCCATTCCGTCTCCGCCATTTTCCATTTGCCGGGCCCCTTGTCGCCATTGTCCACGATGTCGCCTGCGTGGACGACACCGTGCGGCTCCGGCACTTTCCCGCCGCCGGCTTCCGCGGAAAATTGCGTGCCCGGCAGTTTGTTCAGCCAGTCCACGAGGCGCGCGTTGTAGCCGGCGGACGCGTCGTCCATCTTCGTGATGTCGTCCACCTCCGCGCGGTAGTGCGTGTCGCCGACGAGAAAAAATGAGACGGCGTCGGTGCTGCCTGCAGCCGCATGCTGGCCGCACACGCGCGGCAGCAAGCCGACGGAGGCGGTGGTGAGCGCGAGATTCCGGAGGAAGCGGCGGCGTGTTTGCATGGGAGATCAGTAGCGGTGGGGTGAGAGGAGATCAATGGGCACGCCGGGTTCGCGGCCCGGTTCGGATCGCTGACTGCGAGGAGTATCCTCTCGCGTTGGAGGTGTGGTGAAATCACGGCGCGGAGATTTCTTTCGCCGCTTGCGCGAGTGCGATGGCTCCGCAGACGCCCGCGTCGTCGCCGAGCTGCGGCGGGACGATGAACCCCGCGATGCCACCCTCGGTCAACGCGGGCGACACGATGTAACCGGCGAGGATTTCACGGAAATCGGCGCGCAGCTTTTCAAAGAACGCCGCTTCGCCGAGGCGGCCCGCTTTTCGCACGCTGCCGCCGAGGATGATGCGGCGCGGTGAGAGCACGCAGGTGAGGTTCACGAGCGCGTGCGCGATGGTGCGGATGGTGATGGCCCACGCGGGATGCCCGGGCGGAAGCGACTCGGCGGGCATCCCGGCGCGCCGCGCGATGGCGGGGCCGGAGCAGAGCCCCTCCCAGCAGCGCCCGTGGAAAGGACACGCGCCCTCGAAGTCGTCGCCCTCCACGCGCGGCAGGCCCATGTGCCCCATCTCGGGATGCACGAGGCCGTGGAGCAGCCGCCCCCGCGCCATGCCGCCGCCGCCGATGCCGGTGCCGATGGTGATGTAGATGAAATCCTCGAGCCCGCGCGCCGCGCCCCATCGCGCTTCGCCGAGCGCCGCGCCATTTACGTCCGTGTCAAAGCCGAGCGGCACGCCGGGAAACGCGCGCCGCAGCGGACCGAGAATGTCGGCGTTTTGCCAGCCCGGCTTCGGCGTGGTGGTGATGAAGCCGTGAGTCCGCGAACGCTCGTCGAGATCCACCGGACCGAACGACGCCACGCCCATCGCCGCGAGCGGGCCGTGTTTCTCCCGCTGCGCGGAAAACCAGGCGACCACCTCGCGCATGAGCCGCGCCGGGTCGTCGCCCGTGGCCAACTGCACACGCTCCCGCAGCCCCGCGCCCGGCCCGTCGCCGACCGCGCAGATGAACTTCGTGCCGCCCGCCTCGATGGCGCCGACGATGGAATTGTGAGGAGTCATAGCCCCCATGAGGCGCATTCCGCCGCAGGATTGGGAGAAATTAATTCTGCCAGGAAATTGATTTTCCGTGTTCTCCCTGTCTTCCGTGCACGTCTCATCTGCTTTATTCAGCAGTTCCCTCGTGTGGACGGCGACGCTCGAAGACCTGATCGCCAAATACGAAAAGTGCCGCAAACGGCTCGAGGAAATCAGCGCGGGATGCACTCGGAGGCGCCGGCGGAAACCCAAATCGAATGTCCGGTCATCTACGCGACGGAACATTTGCAGTCCGTCGCAAAAACTTAACTGAAGCCCTTGCAGACCGCCGCGAAGCCAACCTACAACCTCGCCGACTCAAAACCATCCTGCAGACTCATGCCGAAAACTTCGACCACAGCCACCGTGAAAAAATCCTCGCTCCTGACCTTGTGCATCGCCTTGTTCCTCGCCGTCTCCGCTGCGGCGGCGGATGGGCCGATTCGCGTGCTTTTCCTCGGGCATGAAAGCAAGCAACCCGATTCCGGGCGGCATGTGCATCACCTCATGGCGGGGCTCGGTCGCGATGCGATCTACTTCGATTACTTCACGAAGCCCGACTGCCTCAACGCGGAGACGCTTGCCCTTTACGATGCCGTCGTGCTGCACGCGAGTCACGCGGAGGTGAAGCCGGAACAATTCGCGGCGCTGTTGAGCTTCGTGGAAAGCGGTCGCGGATTTCTTCCGATCCATACCGCGAGCGCCTGTTTCGGCAATGAACCGCGCTTTGCCGCGCTGGTCGGCGGCCGCTTCAAGGAGCAGAAGGCGGGGACTTTCAAGACGACGATTTTGGACCCGGCTCACCCGGTCATGCAGGGCGTGGGCGACTACGAAACGTGGGAGCAAACTTTCGTGCACGACCAGGCGAACGCGACTGGCCGAAAGGTGCTGGCGGAGCGTGTGGAGGGCGAAACCAAGGAGCCGTGGACGTGGGTGCGCGAGCAGGGCGAGGGGCGCGTCTTTTACACCGCCAGCGGGCACGATGAGAAGACGTGGAAGAATCCCGAGTTTCAGAAGCTGCTGCGCAACGCGATCGTCTGGTCGGTCGGCGACAAGGTGAAGGCCAGGTGGGAGGCGTTTCTGGCGCAGCGCGAGCCGGAGAAGCGCGAGGTAAGTCCGCACGTGGCCAACTATGAGAGACGGCCCGAGCCGCTGACCTTCCAACACCCGATGACGGTGAAGGGCAGCATGGAGCGGACGCAGGTTCCGGCGGACATGAAGCTGCAGCTTTTTGCGAGCGAGCCGGACATTCGCAAACCGATCGCGTTTGCGTGGGATGAACACGGGCGGCTGTGGATTTGCGAGACGAGCGACTATCCCCACGGCGTGAAGCCCGATGGCGTCGGAAGCGATACCGTCCGCATCTGCGAGGACACGAACGGGGATGGCAAGGCGGACAAGTTCACGGTCTTTGCCGACAAGCTGAACCTCCCGACGGGGCTGGTTTTTGCGAACGGCGGAATCATCGTCAGCCAGCCGCCGCGCTTCCTTTTCCTCAAGGACACCAATGGCGACGACAAGGCGGATGTGCGCGAGGAAATCCTCACCGGCTGGGGCATCGGCGACACCCACGCGCAGGCCAGCAGCCTGCACTACGGCTACGACAACTGGCTCTACGGGTGCGTGGGTTACTCGGGTTTCAGGGGGAAGGTCGGCGGGGTGGACAAGCGCTTCGGCATGGGCACCTACCGCTTCAAAGCCGATGGGAGCGCGCTGGAGTTTCTGCATCAGTTCACCAACAACTCGTGGGCGCACGGCATGAACGCCGCCGGGGATCAGTTCGGCGGCACGGCCAATGGTGCGCCGATCTTTTTCGGAGGCATCCCGGCGACGGTGCTGCCGCCCGCGACGAAGGGCATGACCGCGAAGAAAATCAACGTCGTGGGTGCCGCGCACACCATCACCCCGAACTACCGCCAGGTGGACGCGATGGGTGGCTACACGGCGGCCGCGGGCAGCGCGTTTGCCTACAGCGCGAACCTGCCGGCGCGGATGCAGGGCGCGTCCCTGGTCACCGAGCCGACGATGAAGCTGGTCGCGCTGATGGACGTGCGGCCCAATGGCGCGGGCTACGTGGCGCACGATGGATTCAACATCCTGGCGAGCAGCGACGAATGGTTGTCGCCAGTTTTCGCCGAGGTCGGGCCGGACGGCGCGATCTGGATCGCGGACTTCCAGAATTTCATCATCCAGCACAACCCCACGCCGAGCGTGGGCCGCGGTGGCTACGACGCCAAGACGGGCCCCGGCGGCGCGCACGAGAATCCGCTGCGCGATCACGAGCGCGGGCGCATTTACCGTGTGGTGTGGAAGAACGCGAAGGCTCCCGCCATCACCAGCCTGAAAGGTGCGACGCCCGCGGACCTCGTGAAGGCGCTGGGCAACGACAACCAATTCTGGCGGCTCAAAGCCCAGCAGATGCTCGTCGAGGGCAAGGCGGTAGCCGCCGCGGATTCGTTGAAAAAGATGGTGACGACCAACGACACGAACGTCGCCGCCATCCACGCGCTTTGGGCCTTGCACGGGCTGGGTCAGCTCGACGAAGCCACCCACCGGAGCGCCCTGTCGGCCAAGAGCCCGGAGCTTCGCCGCAATGCCATCCGCGCGCTGGACACCGACGCGAAAGCACAGGCGCTGCTCTTCGGTTCGGGCACGATCAGCGACGCCGATCTCGGCACCCGCCTGGCGGCTTTCGTGAAACTCGCCCAGCTCCCGACCACGCCGGAGATCACCACCCTCGCGTCCCGTCTCGGGAGCGATCCGGCCGTGGCGAAAGATGAGTGGCTCAAGGAAGCCGTCCGCATTCTCGGCCTGAAACACGGCGTCCCGGAGGCCGGTGCCGCCGAGGCGCCGGTGGCCGCCGGGGACGTGAAACGCGGCGAGGAAATCTTTTGGAAGCATCCCACGGCCGCCTGCGCCCTCTGCCACATGGTCGGCGGAAAAGGCAGCACCGTCGGCCCGGCGATGGACGGGATTGCCAAGCGCAAGGACGCCGCCTACATCAAGGAAAGTCTGCTCGAACCCGGCAAGGTTCTCGCGGAAGGCTACCAGCAATTGGGCGCCTCCCCGATGCCGCCGATGGGCCTGATCCTGAAACCGCAGGAACTCGCCGACATCGAAGCCTTCCTGCAAACCTTGAAATAGCCAACCCAACCCAACTCAACTCATCGCAACTGTGCAAACTACCAAGTTCAACATCGCTGTCGTCGGCCTCGGCTTCGGAGCCGAGTTCATCCCGCTTTGGCAAAAGCATCCCCACACCACCTGCCACGCCATCTGCCAGCGCGATCCCGCCAAGCTCAAGGCCTGCGGCGACCACTGGGGCGTCGAACGTCGCTACACCGACTTCAACGAAATGCTGAAGGACCCCGCCATCCACGCGGTCCACATCAACTCACCCATCCCGGATCACGGCTGGATGAGCATCGCCGCGCTGAAGGCCGGCAAACACGTCGCCTGCACCGTGCCGATGGCCACAAGCGTGGACGAGTGCCTGGAGATCATCCGCCTGTGCCAGCAGACCGGCTTGAAATACATGATGATGGAGACGGTCGTGTATGCGCGCGAATACCTCTTCATGAAACAGCTCCGCGACGCGGGCGAACTCGGAAAAATCCAGTATGTGCAGGCGAGCCATCAGCAGGACATGGACGGCTGGCCGAACTACTGGCCCGGCCTGCCACCCATGCACTACGCCACCCATTGCGTCGGCCCCGTGCTCGGCCTCGCCGGGGGCGATGCGGAATACGTGAGCTGCTTTGGCAGCGGCACCATCCGCGAGGAGTTGATCAAGCACTACGGCTCACCCTTTGCCGTGGAAACCGCGCACATCAAAGTCCGCAACTCCGACCTCAGCGCGCGGGTCATCCGCAGCCTCTTCGACACCGCCCGGCAGTATCGCGAGAGCATCGACGTTTACGGATCGAAGAAGTCCGTCGAATGGCCGCTCATCGAGCACGAGCCGCTCGTCATCCACACCGCGAAGAAGCCCGAGCCGGAGATTCCCGAGAAAGTAACGTGCCCCGACTTTGCCTCGCGCCTGCCCGAGCCGATCCAGCGCTACACCACCAAGGGCGTGTATGACTCCGACGAAAATACCCACCTCAGTTTCACCCAGGGCGCCGGCCACGGCGGCAGCCACCCGCATCTCGCCCACGAGTTT
>CAMAUI010000137.1 GCA_945861385.1 Prosthecobacter debontii | reverse complement strand
AGACGATGTCGCGATTGCGACCAGCAGCCTCCTTGCTCTGGAGACCCCATGCGCGGGAAACCCAGACGTGGCATTCGCGGACGGGGCCGATGGCGCCGCCCTGGACGAGTTCGACAACGCGGCGGTAATTGGATCCCGCGTGAATCTGCGTCCCCATCTGCGTCGCGACCTTCGCCTCGCGCGCGGCCTCGCGGATTTTCCGGCACTCCCAGACATTGTGGGTGAGCGGCTTTTCGCAATAGACATGCTTTTTCATCCTCAGCGCGGGAAGTGTGGCGAAGGCGTGCGTGTGCTCGGCGGTGCTGACGGCGACAGCGTCGAAGTCCTTCAACGTGTCGAAGAGCTTGCGGTAGTCGGTGAAAGTTTTGGCCCCGGGATGTTGCTTGCCGGCGGAGGCAAGACTGCGGCTGTTGACGTCGCAGAGGGCGACGATGTTTTCGCCTGCGCCGGCGATGGCTCCGAGCTGGGCGCCGCCGCGTCCGCCGCAGCCGATGATGGCGACGTTGAGTTTGTTGTTGAGCCCCTGCGCCCGAAGGAAGGCGGGGGCAGCCGAGGCGGCGAGGATGGTGTGAAGGAATTGGCGGCGGTTGGTTTTCATGAGCGTGTGGCGATGGTTCGCGAGGATGAATACGCAGGGCGGAAAAGATTAGAAGCGTCGTTCCGAATCCGCGGTCGGCGGGCTATTCGATTTGCAGCTCGCTGTGATCCACATTCGTGAGTTCCCAATCCCATGGCTTCCAGCCGCGCTGGCGCCAGGTTGTTTCAAACGGAGCAGCCAGGCTGTTCACGCGGTCGCGGGCATGGATTGCGAGCGGCGTGCCGATTCCCCTGACATGAATTTTTTCCGACAGAATCCACAAACTGCCAGCGGGGCGGATGCCGCTGTCAGTGCGCCCAATGGTGAGCGTGACGAATTGCCTGAAGACTTCGCGCCCCCGGACGCGGACATTTGTTTTGTCATTCTCCCACCGGTCGCGGTAGTCGTGCGCGAGGAGTGCAGCCATGGCGTCGAAATCCCTCGACTCGATCGCAGCGATCAGGCGCCCTTGCGCACGCCGCACCTGCTTTTCCGGCTGGCACCATGACCAAAACCAAAACCCTAGCGCGACAACCGCGGCGACAAACAACCAGACGAGATTTTTTCTGTTCATGAGCGATCCTATTTTGAAGGAGAACGTCGCCGGAATCCTCCGCAATCGCGATGGTAATATTCTGGTGTGCGAGCGGATCAACCACCGGGATGCCTGGCAATTTCCACAGGGCGGCGTGGATCCCGGCGAGACTGTGGAGCAGGCGCTGACCCGGGAACTGAGGGAGGAGATCGGGATCATGCCGGGGGATTTCCAGATCGTGGAGAAACGCGGCGGCTACCAATACGTCTATTCGGACGGAAAGAAGCGGAACCATGACGGGAAGTTGCAGACGTATTTTCTGTGCGATTTTGTCGGCGAGGACTCCGCGATCAATGTGGAGACCGATCACCCGGAGTTTCGCGCGTGGAAGTGGATCCGACCGCCGGAATTCCGCCGGGAATGGCTGCCGCAGATGAAAGTGGAGGTGTATCAGGCGGTGTTTCGGGACTTTTTCCATGTGGAGATTTGACTCCGCGCTGAAGT
The DNA here is from genome assembly GCA_945861385.1 of Prosthecobacter debontii. Classification (GTDB taxonomy): domain Bacteria; phylum Verrucomicrobiota; class Verrucomicrobiia; order Chthoniobacterales; family Chthoniobacteraceae; genus SXWH01. The sequence continues at coordinate 6,739 of CAMAUI010000137.1, read as the reverse complement.
AGGCTAGACAAGCTGCCATGTTTGCCCGTGAGTCGTTTACCCCCGCCTTTTCCGCACCCACCGCCCATGCCGCGGGTGGCATGGGGCCCGACCGCTGCTTCGACAACTAATCGCACATGGAACCACAGGAAGATATCAAGTGGCTTAAAACCACCGTCAATGACTTGAATAATCTGCTTCAGGTGATTGCGGATTCCTCCAATGTGCTGGAACGCGTTTGCACGGAAACCGGCGAAGGCCGGCGCTACTACGATTTTCTGCGGACCAGCCTCCGGAGGGCAATCACTGTCACCGCCGAAATGTCCCTGCGCATCGGCGGACAAGTGCCCGCTCAGACTTCCGCCTCCCCACCGAAGCCCGCGCGCGAATCCGCCACCCAAGCCCCAGTCATCACAAATCCCGGCGGCCAACACGAGTTGATCATGCTCGTGGATGACGAGGAACTGGTGCGGCGAATCGTCACGGCCACGCTTGTCGGAGCTGGCTACCGCGTCGTGGCCATCGCAGATCCTTTCCGTGCGCTGGATGCGCTGAAAAGCCTCGGGGACGCGATTGACCTGGTCATTCTCGATTTCACCCTCCCTATCATGGACGGCGCAGAGTTGTTCGAGGAAATGCGAAAGATTCGCCCGGACATCACTGTCATGCTCAGCAGTGGTTTCGCCGAGCAGGCCAAGATCGGGATGATGTTGGCTCGCGGCTTGCGCGGCTTCCTCACAAAACCCTACACAGAAACCCGCCTGCTGGAACAAGTGCGCTCCACCCTCAATGCCGATCGGGCGGAACGCACCGGCGAGCGGAGGGTGTTGTAGCGACGACGCCCGCCGCGCGCATTTCAAGGACTCACTTCACCAGAAACTCCGCGAGCGCCTCCCGGAGAATCGCCATCGTGAATGGCTTGGCCACCACGGCATCCACGCCGCGGGGACGTTCATCCACTTCATTCATCGCGTCGCCGAATCCAGTGAGAAGCACCACTGGCATTTTCGGGTTCCGCTCTTTCACCACGGCGGCGAGCTGATCCCCATTCATCTCGGGCATCGCGAGATCGCTCAGCACGAGATCGTAGTCCGCCTTGCAAAACATCTCAAAAGCCTGCCGTCCATTTTCGGCGACGTCCACCACATGCCCATCCTCCTGCAGGAACATGCAAATGATGTCACGGACCATCGGCTCGTCATCGGCCACAAGGATTCTGGCCGATGAGTATTGCGGGCCCTCCGGCGCGAGCGGCGGAGCAATGAGCTCGCTGAAAGGAACCGCCGGGATCAAGACCGTGACTTTCGTCCCCACGCCCTCGGCGCTCTGGATTTCCAAACTCGCTCCGTGGCGTTTCAAAATAGTATGAATGCCCGTGTAGCCGCTCATCCTGACCGCGCCAGAGAGGATGCCCTGCACAGGCTCACACAGCCGCAGGCGCGCGGACTCTGACATCCCGCTTCCATTATCCTCCACCGAGATAGCCACGGAGCCATTGTTGCGCTCGGCCGAAATGGTGATCATCCCGCGTTTCTCGATCGCGACCACCGCGTTGATGATCAACTGCATCAGCAATTCCCGAAGCTGCCCGGCATTCCCGAGCACCTCCGGGACATCCCCGACCTTCTGCGCCATCAGGATCGTCTTCCCCGCTTTCAACGCCTCATCCTTCCAAAGCGGTTCCGTGATGCTCACCGCTCCCTGCACCACGTCCCCGACCTTCACAGGCCCCCGCTCACCCGCCTCTGTGCGGGCAAAATCCCGCACTCGCACAATCGCCTTCGCCCCCGTGCGCGCCGCAGCGACAATCTTTGCGAGGTGGTCGCGGACACACTCCACATCGGCAAGCATGGCGGGATGATTGAGCAGGTGTTCGGCATATCCGAGCATGGGAGTGAGTACATTGTTGAATTCATGCGCGATGCCGCTGGCCATCTGACCGAGCACCTTGAAGCGCTCCCGCTGAACGATTTCATGCTGCATCGCGCGCAGTTCGGACAATGCCTCCATCAACTGCTTGTTGCTTTCCAGCGATGCCGCCTCCGCCCGCTTCCGCACCTCGACCTGGCGCTGCAACGCGTCATTCGCCTCACGCAGTGCCGCCGTCCGCTCGCTCACCCGCTGCTCCAGGTCGTCGTACGCGCGCCTCAAATCCACCTGTGCCCGCTTCCGCTCGATGGCATACTGGATGGAACGGAACAGCAGATGGTTCTCCACATGGCCCTTCAAGAGATAATCCTGGGCACCCAACTGCACCGTTTGCACTGCGAGCGTGACATCGCCCGTCCCACTCAGCACCACGATCGGAACTTCCTGCGCCACCGCGACCACTCGTTCGAACGTCTGGATCCCCTTGGAGTCCGGCAAGTTCAGATCCAGCAGAACCACTTGGACTCCGCCGGCGCTCAACCGCTCGCATGCCTCTGCCGCAGTCCCCACCGAAGTAACGGAGAAAACAGGGCTGTGAGAGGTCTCCAGCAGACTACGAAGCAACAGTTCGTGCTCTGGGTTATCTTCTACAATCAGCGCTGTTACTTGTGAATTACTCATCAGCCATCCCCTTCCAAAACCGCGAACATGACAAAATGAAAGGCAAAACTAATCGGGCCGTTAACCCGCACCGCGGTGCCGCTTCTTTTCCGGGCCGTGCCACCGCTCATGCTCGTCCTCAGCCTGGTCGGAAATCCCGAGCCGGATTTCCGTGCGCGCCGCACAGAAACAGCCGCCAAGGATGATCACAGCACCTGTGAAATAGATCCACATCAGCAGCGCCGCGACACTTCCAAACGTCCCATAGACCACATTGAATTTCGCCACCTGGCCCGCGTACAAGACGAACAGTTTTTGCAGCCCTCCAAGCACGAGCGTCACCCAGAACGCCTCCAGCCACACCTCGCGCATGGTGGTCTGCCGGCGTGGCGCGACTTTGTAAAACAACAGCAGCGCATAAAACAGGAGAAGCGGCGGAAGCAGCCAGCGCGACACGCGGAACACCCAGTTCCCAAGCCCGAAATCAAACGCGAACGCACTCGGATGCGACTGGTACACCCGCTCGATGCTGTTTAAAATCGCCGGAGCGATGATCCCGATCAACAGCGCGCTGGTGAGGATCGCAACCATCAGCAGGTTCTTCAATGGCAGCCGCCACCACGTAAACTCGCGCGTGCCCCACGCCTTGTTCACCCCATGCACCAGTGACTGAAAAAACCTCAGCGCACACCACAGGACGATCACGAGCGACACTAGCCCCGAGCCGAGTCGCGTATTCATGAAACCGCTCACCGCCGCGCGCACCTGCACCCGCCCCCCTTCGTCCACCGGAAGGTAGTCGCCCAGCAGACGGAAAACCTCGTCCGTCGCCTGGTCCCGGTTCCCGAGAAACCGCGTGCCGATAGTGATCAGCAACACCGTGAGCGGCAGCAGCGCAAACAGGGCGTAGAATGCAAACGAAGCCGCCCGCTGCTCGCCATCCGTCTCGTTGTATTTCAGCCCTGCACGCCATGTCGTGGCCCAGAATCGCCCCAATCGTAGGCGACGGCTCAGTGGTTTCGTTGGAGTTGACTGCTCGGACATCCAATTGCGGAGCCTAGAGACGAACGCCCTCGCCGCGAAGGGCAAAAAACTGAGCTGACTCAGTCTTTCTTGATGACGTTCACCCGCTGGAGCAACTGCTCGGTCACAAGTTCGTAGAGCGGCACCACATTCTCGTCGGACTTCTCCTGCCGGATGATGGAACTCCGCGAGTCGGTCCCCAGGATCAAATACTGCCTGAATTCAAGCGCGCAGATCCCGGCGATCATGAGCGTGGCCACCAGCTCCCGTCGTTGCCCGAATCGTTTGCACAGCTCCCAAACCATCAGCACGGCCGCGGCGCGCAGCGGAAGCTCCCAGATGCTCGCGTAGCGCAGGTTCATCCCGTATTTCACGTTGCACATGATCAGGTAGCTCGCCGCGACGAAGACTGTGAAATACATGAGTTCCTTGCGCACCGGGACGATTTTGAAAAGCGCGCCGATCGCGAGGATGAGGACGATCGGACTGATGATCATTAGATCAATGAAGTAGCGATACCACGGCCCGTCCCCCGTCAATCGCGCGTAGTCGAGGTTCTGCGCTTTTGCCACCAGCGTCGAATACACCGCGATAAACGACGACGCACCGCCGGCAAGCATCATCAGCAAAAGGACACCCACTCCCGGCGCGATCACACTCACGGCGAGAAAGCGCGGCGAAACCGTTCCCCATTTCGCCCAGCGATTCGCGATCACCACCGCGGCCAGCGCGCAATAGACAAAGAACGCGTTTTCCTTCGTCAGGACCATGAGCGCCAGGATCGCTCCGTGCGCGATGAGCCAGCGTTTGTCATTCGGCGCGCGCAGGCATTCCCATGTCGTCCAAAGCGCCATCACCGCCCAAAACGTGAAGAACCCATCGATCAGCGCGTGCTGGCTGAAGTGGATCTGCATCGGATCAAACGCCATCAGCGCAAGCACCCCCAGCCCGGCCCCGCGGCCAAACACCCTGCTCGCGAAGAGCCCTCCCGCAATCATCAGCAGCGTCACGAAAAGACACGCCACTCGATGCAGCGAGGCCAGCGCCGGATCGCGATGGTCCGCATCCTGACTGCGGTCGTCCCCCGAAACCGCGTTCAGTTGTCCGACTGGCATCGGCGGCTCATTTCCAAATTGCACGCACTTCCACAGCCACGACGTGTAGATATACAAAAACCGCGTCGGCGGCAGTTCACACTCCGTCTCTTTCGACTCCTGCGTTTCGAGGAAAAAATCTGTGAGGTCCGGCATCGCCGCCGCTCCCGTGCGTTCCACATCCTTGGTCCAGACGCTCATCGGTTGACCTTTTCTGAAAACAGGCACCACCTGTTTTCCGCCGTCCATCATGTTGACGTAGCGCCGGTAGATCAGCTCATCGAATCCGGTCCTTCGCCAGGAGGCGGAGTCCGACACGCGAATCGCGGTTCCGACGACGGAAATGAGCAGGAATAGAATCCAGAAAGTCCGCGCCGAAAGGCGGGACGCTGTTGGTTTGGGCTGTTCGTCCATGGTTGGGCTGATGTGCTCCCCCTCCCTAGCAGGCACCGGGCCGCGCAGCCAGCCCTCGCTGAAACCCAGCCACGCCGCTACGAACCGGCGGACATCGCAAACACCAGCCCGAGGACCACCACCGCAGCAACCAACACCAGCGCCGCGAACCCCATGATCGCCGTCCCAGCGGGATCCTTCCTCTCCGAACGCTTCTCGAACGGCGATGCGTTCATGAAGTTTGAAGGCTTCACGCTGCTCTTCGCCACCTTCGCCGTGTGCTTGTCCTCCGGCAGCTCCCGCGCTTCGCCACCCACCGCGTGCTCGGGATCGAACACCGACTCGATTTTTCCGAACCGCAGTCTGTCGCCGGGACTGAGCTGATACTCCGCTCCCGCGATGCACTCCTTCCCATTAATGCACGTCGCATTCGTCGAGCCGAGATCCTTCAAAATATATCCCTCCCCGCCCGGCGAGATCACCGCGTGATGGCCGGACACACTCGGGTCATCCAGCGGGATCGTGTTGTCCGTCCCGCGCCCGATGCCCAGCACCTCGTCGGTGAGTTCGACATCCAGCGGCGTTCCGTCGGGAAGGGAGATTTTCAGATTTGGCATGGCGGCGGTATAGTGATGAGCCCTGCCGGGGAAAAGCGCCAATTTCCGCCGGCGCCTACCGCGTCCTCTCGATGAGTTCGGCGAACTGCCGGAAAAAATAGGCCGCGTCATTCGGGCCCGGCGCTGCCTCGGGATGGTATTGCACGCAAAACACCGGATCCTTCCTGCTCGCGAGCCCCTCGACCGTCTGGTCGTTGAGGTTGATGTGCGTGACCTCGACATCCGCCGGCAGAGATTCCGCATCCACCGCAAATCCATGATTCTGCGAAGTGATGGCGACCCGTCCGGTGCGGAGATCCTTCACTGGCTGGTTCCCGCCACGATGGCCAAATTTGAGTTTGAACGTTTTCCCGCCAAGCGCGCAGCCGATCATCTGGTGGCCGAGGCAAATCCCGAAAACCGGAATGCGCCCCATGAGCTTGCGGATATTTTCATGCACGTACGTCAGCGCAGCCGGGTCGCCGGGGCCGTTGCTGAGAAACACGCCGTCCGGTTTCAGCGCCAGGACATCCGCCGCGGGGAAGCCCGAGGGCACCACGCGCACCCGGAAGCCCTGCTGGCGAAGCCGGCGGAGAATGTTCCGCTTCATGCCGAAATCGTACGCCACGATGTTGAAGCGCGCGGGCGGAAGCTTGAAAAAAACTTCGCGCCCGTCGCGAATCTCCGTTGCCGCGCCGTCACCCTTCACGATTGTCCATTCGGCGGATTGCGAATCGTCCGGATCCCAGTCGAAAGCCGCGGCTGGCGTGACTTCCCTCACGAAGTCGCTGCCTGCCATTGGCGGCGCGGACTTCGCGCGAGCGACCGCTTCACCGGGCGTGAGTTCGCTCGAAATGCACGCCTGCATCGCACCACGCGAGCGCAAGTGCTTCGTGAGCGCGCGCGTATCAATCCCCTGGATTCCGGGCACGGCCCAGCGGACCAGGTAGTCGTGCAGGCCGCCGGTCGCGCGCCAGTTGCTGACGACGGGGCTGAGTTCCTCGATGACAAATCCGCGCACATGAACCGCGGCACTCTCGTCGTCGAGCGCATTGACGCCGTAGTTGCCGATCTGCGGCGCAGTCATTGCGACGATCTGCCCGCGATAGCTCGGATCAGTGAGCA
>CAMAUI010000136.1 GCA_945861385.1 Prosthecobacter debontii | reverse complement strand
CGCGAGGTGGTGTGGCTGCAACTTCTCAACCAGGGCCATCGCTATGCTGCGGTGGCCGTGTGCGACGCGCACACCGTCTGGGGCAACGGCGTGGGTGGATGGCGCATGTACATGCCGAGCGCGAGCGATGATCCCGCGGAGATTGACTGGCGGGAAAATTCACGCGCCGCGAAGGCCGGGAGGAGCTACCTGACGACCGGGCCATTCCTGCAAGTCACCACCGGCGATGGCACGGGGCCAGGCGGGGAGACCCGCGCTTCCAAGGGCGGCGTGAAATTGCGCGTCCGCGTGCAATGCACCGACTGGCTGGACATTGACCGCGTCACCGTCCTCGTGAACGGACGCCCGGCGAAGACTTTTACGCGGGAAAAGGACGCCGCGAAATTCAAGGATGGCGTGGTGAAATTCGACGAGACGCTCGACATGAAGCTTCGCGAGGACGCGCACATCATCGTGGTCGCATGCGCGGAAAAGAGCGACTTGCGGACCGGCTACGGCACGAGCCCGCAGCGCAGGATCCACCCATTTGCGTATCACAATCCGATCTTCGTGGATGTGGACGGGAACGGCTTCAAGCCGAATGGCGACACACTCGGCCTGCCGCTGCCGACGAAGAAGATCAGCGTCGAGGACGCAAAAAAAATGCTCACCGAACTGAAGCTCGACGCCACACCGCCCCAGCCGGAGACGGAGCTTTAGGAGCCCAGCGCGTCGCGCATCTTCACGAGCTGCGCGTGCTTTTCGGCCCAGTCGGCTTCGCGCTGCCGGTGGTCTTCCAGCACTTTCGCGGGGACTTTGCCGGCGAAGTTTTCATCGGCGAGCTTGGCGCGGACTTTCCCCAGCTCAGCCTCCACTTTCGAGAGTTCCCTGCCGATGCGCTCGCGCTCGGCGGCGACATCAATCACGCCTTCGAGCGGGAGAAAAAGGTCCCCGAGAGGGGTGATTGCGGCGGGCGTGCCTTTCGGCGGGGCGTAGCCTGCGAGCACCTCGAACGGCTCGGCATTGAGGAGAAGTTGCACGACCTTCGCCTCGTGTGGCTCCAGCGCGCCTGCGGGCTTCAGCACGAAGCGCAGCTTCTTGTTGCTCGCGAGGTTGAAATCACGACGCAAGCCTCGCCCCGCTTCGACTGTCGCATACTTCGCCTTCGCGAGCGCATCGGACGTTTCATCGAGGCCAAAATACGCGCGCTCCTCGCCGGTGAACGGCTTTGGCCAGTGCGCGTACATGATCGTCTCGCCGCCCTGCTTTGCCGGCATGTCCTTCGCGAAGCCCATGCTCTGCCAAAGCTCCTCGGTGATGAACGGCAGGAACGGATGAAACATCCGCAGCGCGTGACCGAAGACAAAATCCATCACAGAAAGTGTGTTCGCGCGGCGGACGTCCATGCCGTCCATCTTGTCCATGCTGTCCATGGACTGAGTGGACTCGATGGACTGCGTGGACAGGCCGAATCCCAGCGTCGCCTTGCTGGCCTCCACGTACCAGTCGCAGTATTCGCTCCAAAAAAACCGGTAGAGCGCATTCGCGGCGTCGCTGAAGCGGTATTCGTCGAGCGCGTCGCTGACTTCGCGCACCGCGTCGTCGAGGCGCGCGAGGATCCACTTGTCGTCGCTGGTGAGCAGGCCGGGGCGGATTTCCGCCTCGAAATCGGAAACCGGAGACCGGAATCCGGAACCTTTCCCGTCCTGCGCGGCGTGTTGAGCCTCTCCGCTCTCCGCTCCCCGCTCTCCGCTTTCCTGCATCGTCTGCATCTGCCGGACGCGCGCGGCGTTCCAGAGCTTCGTGCAGAAGTTGCGGCCGAGTTCCACGTTCTTCTCGTCGAAAAGAATGTCGGCACCGAGCGGCGCGCTGCGCATCACGCCGAAGCGCAACGCATCCGCGCCGAACTTCGCGATGAGATCGAGCGGGTCGGGCGAATTGCCGAGCGACTTCGACATCTTGCGCCCCTGCTTGTCGCGGATGATGCCGGTGAAATAGACATTCCTGAACGGCAGATCGCCCATCCACTCGAAGCCCGCCATGATCATGCGCGCGACCCAGAAGAAGATGATGTCCGGCCCGGTCACGAGGTCGGTGGTCGGGTAGAATTTCGCGAGCGTATCCGTCTTCTCCGGCCAGCCCATCGTGGCAAAGGGCCACAGCCACGAGCTGAACCAGGTGTCGAGAACGTCGGGATCTTGGGTGAAGCCGAGTGCCCCAAGCTTCGTTGCCTCGCTCTCGCAAAGTGTGGCGCAAGTGAGTGTGATCGTTCCGTCGGCGTGTTCGACAGGAAGTCCCACGAAAGTTTCTGACGCCGCAATTCCAGAAAGACTGATTGGCGTTCCGCTGCGGTTTGAAATTTCCGCGTCGCGTGCTGCATCCCAAATTGGTGTGAGCGCACCAAACTCACCATCCTTAAATGTGATTGTCCACACCGGCACGCGATGCCCCCACCAGAGCTGGCGCGAGATGCACCAGTCCTGGATTCCGTTCAGCCAGTGGTCATAGACCTTCGCCCAGCGGTCTGGGAAAAATCGCATGGTGGCGTTGGATTCGGGTAGGGCGGGTTTGCAACCCGCCGGAGCGGGTATTCTACCCGCTCCCTCGGTCGTCGAGGCGCGCTCGCTTGTCGAAAGATCGCACCGTTTGGATTGCGATGCGTTTTCGACGTTCGATGTGCCGGGTAGGATACCCTGCACGGCGGGTTGAAAATCCGCCCTACCCGTTTCGCCCGGCTGCACGACGCACGCGCGCGCCTGCTCGACGCTCGGGTATTTCAAAAACCACTGCTCGCTGAGGCGCGGCTCGATGGGCACGTCGGCGCGCTCGCTGAAGCCGACGTTGTTCACGTAGGGCTCGGCCTTTTCCAGTGCGCCGGCGGCTTCGAGGATTTCGTGCGCCTTTTTCCGCGCGGCGAAACGGTCGAGGCCCGCGAGATCCGCGCCGGCTTCGGCGGTCATGCGGCCGTCGGGCGTGAGCACGTCAATGACCGGCAGCTTGTGGCGCACGCCGATCTCGTAGTCCGCCTTGTCGTGCGCGGGCGTGACTTTCAGCACGCCGGTGCCGAAGTCGAACGCGACGTGATCGTCAGCGATGATCGGGATGCGGCGCTGCTCCTTCGGCACTTCGAGCGGCAGTGCGCGATAGACGTGCCTGCCGATGAGATGCGTGTAGCGCGGGTCGTTGGGGTTCACGGCCACGGCGGTGTCGGCGGGGATCGTCTCGGGGCGCGTGGTGGCGATGGTGAGGAACTGCGGCGAGGGTGCCGCAGAAACATGTTGCGACGAGGGCGTCGCAGCCACGGACGGCGGCGAGGGCGTCGCAGCCACGGACGGCGGCGAGGGCGTCGCAGCCACGGGGGCGGGCGATGCGTCGTCTGCAATCTCGACGCGGAAGTGGTACATGAAGCCTTTCTGCTCCTTCATCACGACCTCCTCGTCGCTCAGCGCGGTGAGCGAGGCGGGGCACCAGTTCACCATGCGTTTGCCGCGGTAGATGAGGCCCTTTTTGTACAGGTCCACGAATACGCGCGACACGCAGCGCGAGTAATCCTCGTCCATCGTGAACCGCGTGCGCGACCAGTCGCACGATGCGCCGAGCGCGCGGAGCTGTTTCAAAATGATGCCGCCGTATTTTTCCTTCCACTCCCAGATTTTCGCCACGAGCGCCTCGCGGCCGAGGTCGTCGCGGTGTTTCATCACGCCTTCCTTGCGCAGCGTTTTCTCCACGACGTTTTGCGTGGCGATGCCCGCGTGGTCGGTGCCCGGCAGCCACAGCACCTCGTGCCCCGTCATGCGCGCGCGGCGGGCGAGGATGTCCTGGATCGTGTTGTTCAGCACATGCCCGAGCGTGAGCACGCCGGTGACATTGGGCGGCGGGATGACGATGGAATACGCGGGCTTCGTCGAAGCGGGGTCGGCGGCGAAGCAGCCATTCTGCTCCCAATAGGCATACCACTTCGCCTCAATGGCGGGTGGTTCGTAGGTTTTCGGAATCTCGGACATTTTGAAAAAGGGCGCGGACATTTCCTGAAGTCAGAGCTGTTTGCAAACTCGCATGTTCACACGCTCACCGCCGGGCACGATTGAAATTGCGTCCGGAATCAGCAGTGGCGGTGCATGGAACACTGGACTTCCAGCCAGTTCGGTCGCTGGGCGTGATTTGCAACTTTTCCACGTCGGCCAGAGCCGCAGGCATTTTTCGACTAGCGGTTTGATGCGCCTCCCATGTCCATTCCGTCCTCGGCGGGAGGGGGGAATCGAACAATTCAGATTGCGCCAGACAGGCCGCACACGCGTACTTCGCAAGTGCTGAAAATTTAGCATTGCCGTTTCCGCCTTTATCCCGTATGACCACCGCCGACTTACCTATGAAGAGACCCACGATCACCTTAACCACCATTGCTTTCGCCCTCGCGGTGTCTGCTTGTGTCCCGAACCGCAAGGTCCGGGAGAAGCCCGCACCTGGCTCTCAGGCGACGGACCCCGGCACGCCCGGCGGCCCGACACTCTCGCCTGATGACCCTGCGAAGCCAAAGGACCCGGACAACGTGGACGGCCCGGATACCGCGAAGCCCAAGAACAATCCCGTCCCCGTTCCAGCGCCAAAGGACGCCCCAAAAAACCCGGAGTACGCGATCAAAATTGACGGCAAGCCCGGCTACGTGAAAAGCCCGTACGACGGTGCCGGACGCATGATTGATGTGCGCGGTCTGCCACCGGGCACCGAGGCCGAGTGCCCCTACACGCACCGCACATTTCTCGTCCCGCCGTAGGCCGAAACAGCCAGCACTCTTTCGCCCCGGCTTGACGGTGAACCCGCAAGCCGGGGTCTTGTTTTCCACGAATGAAACGCATCGCCATCCTCGGACCCGGACTTCTTGGCGGCTCGCTTGCGCTCAAATTGCGCGAGGCGGGTGCTTGCACCGTGGCCCTGTGGGCACGGCGCGCGGAGGCTGTGGAGGAGATCCGCCAGCGCGCGTGCGCGGATGTGGCTTCGACCGACATCGCGCAGGTCGTGCGCGATGCGGATGCGGTTGTTTTTTGCGTGCCGGTTGAAGCGATGGCGGTGGTTGCGCACGAGGTTGCAAAATTCGTGAAGCCGGGCGCGCTCGTGACGGATGTCGGCAGCGTGAAGGCCCGCGTGGTGGCTGAACTGGGCGGGATTTTTCAAGGAAAGGCGCGGTTCGTCGGGAGTCACCCGATGGCGGGGAGTGAATTCACCGGGCTGATATCGGCGGATGCGCGGCTCTTCGACGGCGCAACGTGCATCGTGACGCCGGACTCGACGACTGCGCCGGATGCGATCAGCGATGCCACCGAATTCTGGCACGGCGTGGGATGCCGCGTGGTGCGGCTCGCGGCGGAGGAGCACGATGCCTGCGTCGCGCTCATCAGCCATCTTCCGCATGTGGTCGCGGGTGCGCTGGTTCTCAATGCCGCGGCTCAGAATCCGCATGCGTTCAGCGTCGTGGGGCCGGGATTCCGCGACAGCACGCGCGTCGCCAGCGGGCCGCCGGAGATGTGGGCCGGCATCCTCCGGGAAAATGCGGCGGCGGTGACATCGGCCCTCGATGCTTTGATTGCAAAGCTCACGGAGTTGCGGCACATCCTCGCCGCCCGCGCGGTGGACGAGCAGGCGCTCCACGCATATCTGGCCACCGCGAAAACAACACGAGACCGCATCAATTTCCCAAAATGACCGACTGGAAAATCCGCCGCGCACCCGGAATCCGAACCGAGCTCAGCGTGCCGGGCGACAAAAGCATTTCACACCGTGCCATCATGTTTGCCGCAATGGCGAACGGCACCGCGACGATCACCGGCTTCCTCCCGAGCGAGGACTGCCTGAGCACGATGCGGGCATTCCAGCAGCTCGGGGTGGAGATCGAGCGCGTGGACGAGACGACGGTGATCGTCCACGGAACAGGGGGCAAATTCACGGCGCCCGCCGGGGACATTGACTGCGGCAATTCCGGCACGACGATGCGCCTGCTCTGCGGCGTCCTTGCCGCGCAGCCGTTCCGCAGCCGCCTGACCGGGGATGCCTCGCTGAGCAGGCGCCCGATGAAGCGCGTGATCGAACCGCTAACGCGGATGGGCGCGAAAATTTCCGCCGAAGGCCGCACGCCAAAGGGAGACCCGAGCGCGCCGCTGGTGATCGAGGGCGGGGCGCTTGCAGGGATTGATTACACGTCGCCTGTCGCGAGCGCGCAGGTGAAGAGCGCAATCCTCATCGCCGGGCTTTTCGCCCGCGGCACCACGAGCGTGACCGAGCCCGAGCAGAGCCGCGATCATACCGAGCGGATGCTCACCTGGCACGTCGCCCGCCCGCGGCGCGATGGGTTGAAGGTGACCGTGGTCGGGGGCACGACGCTGGAGTCGCGCGATTTTCAAGTCCCCGGCGACATTTCGAGCGCGGCATTCTGGCTCGTCGCGGCGGCTGCGCAGCCGGGATCGCAGCTTCTGGTCAAGGATGTCGGCCTGAACCCGACCCGCTCGGGCATTCTTGCAGTCCTCATCCGCATGGGTGCGCGGGTGAAGGAAAAAGTCGAATTTGCGGAAGGGGAGGCGCGCGGCACTGTCTCGATCACCGGTGGACAGTTGCGGGCGACGGAAATTGGCGGGCGCGAGATCCCCAACGTCATTGATGAGCTGCCCATCCTCGCTGTCGCCGCCGCGCTTGCCGAGGGCCGCACGGTCATCAAGGACGCCCGCGAGTTGCGCGTGAAGGAGACGGACCGGATCGCCGCCGTTGCGCGCAATCTCCGGGCCTTTGGCGTGCAGGTGCAGGAAAACGACGACGGCCTCGAGATCGAGGGAGGCTGCGAGCTGCATGGCGCGGATGTCACCAGCGACGGTGATCACCGGATCGCGATGTCGAGCGCGATCCTCGGGCTTTTCGCCAAAGGCACCACGATCGTGCGCGACACGGAATGCGTGAACACGAGCTACCCCGGTTTTTACGAGACGCTCCAGCGAATCATGAAACCACGCGGCGCTCCCGCGACGACCGTGATCAGCAAGCTGCCTGTCGAGAATCCCTGACATGCCCACGGTGATCGCCATTGATGGCCCGGCCGCGAGCGGCAAAAGCAGCGTGGCCCGGATGCTCGCAAAGCGCCTCGGCTGGCTTTATGTGAACAGCGGCGCCATGTATCGCGCCGTCACATGGCTCGCAGTCAGCCGCGGCGTCCCGCCAGGCGATGCGGGCCGCGTGCTCGGGCTGCTCGATTCCACGAGAATGGAGTTTGGCGCGGAGAACGGCGAGAGCACCATCCGGATGGATGGCGTGGATCCCGTACCCCACCTCACCGATCCGCAGGTGAACGCAGGGGTCTCGGCCGTGGCCAGCATCCCGGAAGTGCGGCGCATTCTCGTCGCAGCGCAGCGGGAATACGCCACCGGGCGCGACATCGTGATGGAAGGCCGCGACATCGGCAGCGTTGTCTTCCCGGACACGCCGTACAAGTTCTACGTGGATGCCAGCCCCGAAGTCCGCGCCGCGCGGAGGGCGAGGCAGGGCCTCACCGATGCCATCGGCGAGCGCGACAAGGTGGACAGCAGCCGGCGCACGAGCCCGCTGGTGATTGCCGAGGATGCCCACGTCGTAGAGAGTTCAAACCTCACGCTGGATGGGGTGGTGGGCGAAATCATCGGGCGGCTGAAACTCGCGGGACTCACGCCGCCCGGGCAAATCTGACGAACGACCGGTGGGCCTGCTTTATTCGCTCTGCACAAGCCTCACGAGCTTCACCGCGCACACGGTGTTCGGGCTGCAGATTTACGGCCGGGAAAATGTCGTGGAGGAAGGCCCGGCTCTGCTCGCAATGAACCACCAGAGCTTCTTCGACCCGCCCCTCGCAGCCGTGTGCTGTCACCGGCAGATTCACTTTCTCGCCCGGAAAACCCTCCTGGAGATCCCGGTGCTCGGGCGCCTGATTGCGAATCTGAATGTGATCGGCGTTGATCGTGACGGCGCGGACATGAGCGCGCTGAAGACAGTCATCCGCCTGGTGAAAAACGGGGGTTGCACCATCATCTTCCCCGAAGGCACGCGCACGCGCGACGGCGGCCTCCAGCCCGCACAGCCCGGAGTCGGTCTTGTCATCGCAAAGACCCTTGCGCCTGTCGTGCCGATGCGTGTGTTCGGCGCGTTCGAGGCATTTCCCCGCACCTCGAGATTTCCGCGCCGGGCAAAAATCACGGTGATCATCGGCAAACCGCTTCACTTTTCCAAGGACGACATCGCCGGTGAACCTCGCGAAGCCTATCAGCGCATCAGCGATCGTGTGATGGCGGCCATCGCGGCGCTGGGAATTCCGACGCGTGAACCGTGAGGCCTCAGCCGGAACGATGCAGTTGTGGGAGCGCTGCGAAGCGGAACACAGGCTTCCAGCCTGTGCGGCC
>CAMAUI010000135.1 GCA_945861385.1 Prosthecobacter debontii | reverse complement strand
GTATGAAAGCGCGAGATACCTCGCTTCGTTAGGGCGGATCAATCTCCATTCTGCCCGCCAGCGTGGAGAGGGCGTGATTGAGAGTGAGTCCCTGATTTGCCGAGGCGTGGTGCAATGTAGTGCAAGGCTGTAGGCGCGGAGTGTCCCGGAGGGACGTAAGAAATTAGCCGGTGGCGTCAGCCACCGGAACCGCACGCACAGCGACCCCGCCCCGGAAGGGGCGGCAGATCGGCAATCAAACGGCGCTTTCTGCCGCCCCTGCCGGGGCGGATTTTTTTACGCCGCTATCCGGTGGCTGACGCCACCGGATAATTTCTTACGTCCCTCCGGGACACTCTGTAATGCCCGCATTGCACAGCCTCGCATTTCACCTCGCAAGCCGCGAACTCACTTCCAATCACACCAGCGTGGAGAGGGCTACTTGCCGATGCAGTAAAGCTTGTCTGTCACGCGGATGAAAAGCTGCCCGTCGCTTACCACGATGCTGCTGCGGACTCCCTCGGAGCTGATCTCCGCAAAAGAGGCCGTGTTCAGGATGTCGCCGCTCGCAGCATCCTGCACGACGACGGTTCCGCGCTCCCCGATGCAGTAGATTTTTCCATCGGCCACCGTGGGCGAAGCGCGGAAGACCTCGCGGCCCTTCGAGCGGTCGAGTTCGAAGGATTTCTGCCAGACCTTCGCGCCGGTCTTCGCGTCGAGCACGGACATGGCCTGTGAATCGCCATCGAACACGTACAGCTTGCCGTCGTGGTATGCGGGGGTCGTGCAGTCGGGCGTCTTTTTCTGGTCAAAGACCCACGCCTTCCCGCTCTCCGTCACATCGCCCTTGCCATCCGCCTTGAAAGCGATCGCGGGGCTCTGCTTCGGCCCGCAGACAAATGCCAGATCCCCCGCGCTGACCGGGCTCGACACCAGTCGCATCCACTCACCGCCCTTGGGATTGATGCCACCCCCGCGCCAAAGCTCCGCGCCGGTTGCCGGGTCGTGCCCCGAGAGAACATCCCCGCCGCCGACAAGGATCTGCAATTTTCCACCCACCGAATGCGGAACCGGCGTCGCGTAACTTTCCAAGCTCTCCATTTTTGCAGTGCTTGGGCGCACATGCTTCCAGAGCGTTTTTCCCGTCGCCGGATCGAGCGCGAGGAGGAAGCTCTG
This sequence comes from Prosthecobacter debontii, assembly GCA_945861385.1. Taxonomy (GTDB): domain Bacteria; phylum Verrucomicrobiota; class Verrucomicrobiia; order Chthoniobacterales; family Chthoniobacteraceae; genus SXWH01. Next base: position 7,326 of record CAMAUI010000135.1, on the reverse strand, counting down.
CCGCTCGCCCTTGTCCTTGACGCCCGGATAGCTGCCATCCGCCGGCGTGCGCTGGAGCACTTGCACGTAGAGCCTGCCATCAAAAAGGAGCGCGCTGCTGCCATACACCCACATGATGTTGAAAGAGCCGTGCTCTTTCGCGAGATCGAGGCGCCACGCCTCCTTCCCGTCCACCGTGAAAGCCGCAAGCTGGCCCGTGCCGAGCAGCGCCCACACATGCTTCCCGTCCGTGATGGGCGAGGGACTGGTGCTGTTTCCGCGGCCCTTGTCGAGCAGTCCGCCGGCGACATTCTGCTTCCAAAGCACCGAGCCGTCCTTGCGCGCGAGGCAGATGAGCCACTGGTTCTTCGCAGCGTCGGGGCTCATCACAAAGATACGATCCCCCCACACCACCGGCGTGGCACCGCTGATCCCCGGCATTGGAGCGGACCATTTGACCCCCTCGGTGATTGAGAATTTCACGGGCAGCCCCTTCTCCTGCGATGTGCCGTTGAATGCGGGCCCCCGCCATTGCGGCCAGTTCTCCGCCGAGGTGGAAGCGAGGAGCGTGAATGTGCAGGTGATGAGTTGGAGCGCGAGTTTCATTTCGAGGTTTGCTGTGAGTTGGAAAAACCGTGGGTGCCTGAATAATCCCGACGCCTACACCCCCTTAGCGGGAACGATGCACTCGGAGGCGGCGGGCGCGGCGCCCCCCGTGGCTGCGACGCCCTCGTCGTCCCGATACATCGGGATATCCGCGGCGCCCCGCCGCGCGTTTCGCGCTGTGCCATTTGGCTCGCCTTTCAACGAACCTCGCGGCGCGGCGCCGCGGCTACGTCGCGCGCTTCCCGCCCGTTCAACCATATCGTTCCGGCTTAACGAGACCGCTCATTTTTTCACGCTGCCGTGCTCGCCTGCGCCACGCGCTCCTCGAGGTCGGCGAGCACGAGCGCATCAATCATCCCCTGGATCTCGCCCTCCAGATAGCGGTCCAGCGAATACAGCGTCAGCTCGATGCGATGATCCGTGATCCGGTTTTGCGGAAAGTTATAGGTGCGGATTTTTTCCGAGCGCTCGCCGGTGCCGACCTGGCTCTTCCGCTGCGCGGCGTATTTCTCCGCCTCCTCGCGCTGCTTCTTCTCAAGCAGGCGGGAACGAAGAATGGTCAGCGCCTTTTCCTTGTTCTTCTGCTGCGAACGGCCGTCCTGGCACCGCACGATCAGCCCCGTCGGGATGTGCATGACCTGGACCGCCGAGTCCGTCGTGTTCACTCCCTGCCCTCCGGGTCCGCCCGCACGGCAGACCTCGATGCGGATCTCGTCGGGCTTCAATTCAAGGTCCACCTCCGCCGCCTCCGGCAACACCGCCACCGTCGCAGTGCTCGTGTGGATGCGCCCCTGCGCCTCCGTGGCGGGGACGCGCTGCACGCGATGCACGCCGCTCTCGAAGCGCAGCTTCCGGAAAACCCCCTCGCCGGAAATTTTGAAAATGACCTCCTTGAATCCGCCCATCGTGCCAACGCTGCTTTCGAGATTTTCGATCTTCAGCCCGGCCGTCTCGGCGTAGCGCATGTACATCCGGTAAAGATCGGCGGCGAACAACCCGGCCTCATCTCCACCGGTGCCCGCGCGGATTTCCATGATGGCATCACGCTCCTCGTTGGGATCAGGCGGCAGCAGGGCGAGCTGGATGTCGAGCCCGAGGCGTGCGACCCGCGCCTCCAGCTCCGGCAGCTCCGCCTGCGCCATCCCGGCGAGTTCATCGTCGCCCTTTGCAAGCTCGCGGTTCTCCGCAAGCTCACGCGAGAACTTCTCGTATTCGTCCCACTTCGCGAGCGTTCCCTTCAGCCGGTTGTGCTCGCGGAGAATTTCCTGCGCGCGCTTCGGATCATCGTAAAGATTCGGCACGGTGATCGCCGCCTCGAGTTCGGCGAAGCGTTCACGTTTCCGGGCGATGAGCGGCGCAAAGTCCATGTGTCAGTTTCAGCGTCCGAGTCCCGACCGATGCGACTCCCGGCCCGCTGGACTCGAACAAAGAGCGGGCCTGCCGGAGAAAACAGAAACGGTGGAAACGCGGATGCGCCTCCACCGTTTCAAAAGCAAATATCCGCAGCTAGGCGGAGGCGGACTTCCCGCGGCGCAGGGTCACGGCCCCGTAGCGCCTCGAGAATTTCTCGATGCGCCCGGCGGTGTCCACGAACTTCTGCTCGCCCGTGAAGAACGGGTGGCAGGCCGCGCAAATGCCGATCTTGATGTTGCCGGTGGTTGAGCGCGTGTGGTAACTCGCACCACAGGCGCATTGGATCGTGGTTTCTTTGTAGTTTGGATGGATATCAGCTTTCATGGCCGGCGGAAAAAGAGCGCGCAAACTACCGGGCACCCTGTTTAGTGCAAACAAAAACTCCGCCGATTTTCGTGTCCGTCTCCAATCCTGCAAATCCCATCCTCGCCGCATGGTCAGCCACTCTCGCCAGGCGGGGCGCTGAAGCCGCCATCCTCGCCGCGGACGGTTCACGCCTGCGGACATTCCGGGAGGTTGAATCCGAGGCCGTCGAACTTGCCGGGTTGCTGCGCGGCTGCGTGTCACCGGGTGTGGTTGCCATCCAGATGGGAAACGACCCGCGCCTCCCTGCGCTGCTCCTCGCTCTGTGGCGGCACCGTCTGATCCCCGTCTTGTTCGACTTGTCGCTGGAGCGCGAATCCCTCGCGAACGCCATCGCTACATCGCACGCAGCCGCCCTGATTGCCCGCAGGGACGGGCACCTCGCGATCTCGGCGACACCCATGCCGGCAGCGCCGCCGCCGGATGCGGACTTCCTCAAGCTCACGAGCGGCACCACCGGCGCACCGCGCGCGATCCGCTTCACCGCTGCGCAACTGCTCGCTGACTGCGAGGCCGTTTGCGACACCATGGGCATCACAGCGGCTGATGTGAATTTCGGCGTCATCCCGTGGTCGCACAGCTACGGTTTCAGCAATCTCGTCACTCCCCTGCTCTGCCGCGGCGTCAGCCTCGTCGCCACCGGGGACAGCCTGCCGAGGGCGATTCTCAACGGCCTCGCCCACTCCGGCGCAACCGTCTTTCCAGGACTGCCGGTGTTTTTCCAAAAGCTCGCCGAACTGCACGCCCCGCTGCTCCCGCACCTCCGCCTCTGCATCAGCGCCGGGGCACCGCTGCCCGCCGCGACTGCGCGCGCGTTCCGGGAGAAATTCGGCGTGAAAATCCACGGCTTCTACGGCAGCAGCGAATGCGGCGGCATCGCTTATGATGCGACTCCCGGAGAGACACCCGAAGGCTGCGTGGGCGCGCCGATGCGCGGAGTGCGCCTGGAGTTTGAAAGCGAAAGCGATCCGAGTCGCATCAGCGTCCACGGCGCCGCGGTGGGTGGCGGCTACTTTCCCGATTCTGATGCCTCGCTGACGCCGGGCCGCTTCGCGCCTGGCGATCTCGTCCGACGCACCCCGCACGGGATCGTGCTCGCCGGCCGCGTGAGCGATTTCATCAACGTCGCCGGACGGAAGCTGAACCCCGCGGAAATCGAGACCACCATCCGCGCGTGCCCCGGCGTGCGGGATGTCGTGGTGTTTGGCGTGGCATCGGCCCTGCGCGGCGAGGAGCCCGTGGCGTGCGTCTGCGGCACCGCAAACGCCGCCGCGCTGCAGGCGCACTGCGCAAACGCCCTCCCCGCGTGGCAGGTGCCGCGCGATTTCTGGCTCGTGGAGTCCCTGCCTGTCAGCGAACGCGGCAAGCTCAGCCGCAGTGCGATTGCCGAAGCTTACGGGCTGAGACCGCGCGGCTGAGCCTCCGGCTCCCGGGCACCCCCCCGATCCCGCGCTACCGCAGCTTCGCGGCGATCTCCATGAACGCCTTTGCCACCGCGCTCTCCGGCTCGAGAAGCGTGATCGGCTTCCCCCGGTCGCCCGCTTCGCGTGTCGGGATGTCAATCGGCACCTGCCCGAGCAGCGGCACGCCCAGCCGCTCCGCCTCGCGCTGTCCTCCGCCGTTTCCGAAAATGTCATACCGCACGCCGTCGCTCGGGCACACGAAGTAGCTCATGTTTTCAATGATCCCAAGCACCGGGACATTCACTTTCTGGAACATCGTCGCGGCTTTGCGTGCATCAATCAGCGCGACCTCCTGCGGGGTTGTCACGATCACCGCGCCGTTGAGCGAGACCGATTGCACGATGGTGAGCTGGATGTCGCCCGTGCCCGGCGGCAGATCGAGCACGAGGTAATCAAGCCCGTCCCAATTCACCTGCCGGAGAAATTGCTGCGTGTACTTTGTCACCATCGGCCCGCGCAGGATTGCCGGCGAATCATCCTCGAGGAGAAAAGCCATGCTCATGAGCTTCAGGCCGTATCGCTCGATCGGGATGATGCGGTTGTCCGTGTCGGCGAAAGGCCGGTCCTTGCTCCCGAACATCAGCCCGATGCTCGGCCCGTAAAGATCGCAGTCGCAAAGCCCCACCTTCGCGCCGGTCAGCGACAGCGCGCCCGCGAGATTCGCGGCCACGGTGCTCTTGCCCACGCCGCCCTTTCCGCTCGCCACGGCGATCACATTTTTCACCCCGGGAATCGCCGTCTGCGGCATCGTCTGCGCACCCATCGGCTGCTGCTGCTGCGCGTGAATATCAATGCGCACCACCGCCCGCGTCACGCCCGGCATCGCTCCCACTGCCGCCTCTGCCGCTGCCTTGATCGCCGCCGGCACCGCGGGATCATTCGTCGCCATCGCCATCTGCACTGCGACTTCGCCACCCGTGATGACGATGTCCTTCACGATCCCAAAACTGACAATGTCGCGGCTGAAGCCGGGATATTTTACCGTGGCGAGTTGCTGGCGGATCGTGTCGGTGGTGAGCATGTTTTTCTAAAGCGGGGGCGCACGGAAGCGGCAGGGCCGCCAAAGTGCAAGCATCGGCACGGGCGCCAGGCGCCCACGGTCAGTAATCGCGGGCGAGCAAATAATCGGCAAAAGCGCGGAGCGTGTCGCCGCGTTTGCCAAATGAACGCAGCGCCGCATGGGCCGCGCGAGTGAGGCGCCGGGCTTCCACGCGGGATTTTTCCAGGCCGAAAATGGCGGGGTAGGTCGCCTTGCGCGCGGTCGCGTCCTTGCCGGCGGTCTTGCCGAGTTTGTCGCTGGATTGGGTGATGTCGAGAATGTCGTCAATGACCTGGAATGCGAGGCCGACACTCTGGCCGAAAACCGTGAGCGCCTTCATCTGCGCCGGCGTGGCGTTCGCGCTCATGGCACCGAGGCGGATGCTGGCGGTGAGCAGCGCGGCGGTCTTGCAGCGGTGAATGTATTTGAGTTCCGCAGCGCCGAGGCTGCGGCCCTCCCCCTCGAGATCCGCGACCTGTCCGCCCACAAGCCAGCGGCTGCCCGCGGCATGCGCGAGTTCCGTCACTTGAGCGGCGACGGCATGCCGCGGCGCGGGCTTCGATTTCGCGAGGATCTCGAATGCGACCGTGAGCAGCGCATCCCCCGCAAGCACCGCGACGCCTTCGCCGAAGACCCTGTGGTTCGTGGGCCTGCCGCGCCGGAGGTCGTCATCATCCATGCACGGAAGATCGTCATGGATGAGCGAATAGGTGTGGATGCACTCGACCGCGCACGCCGCGGGGATTGCAGCCATCATCTTTCCGCCGCAAGCCTCGGCCGCGGCGAGCGTGAGCACGGGCCGCAGGCGCTTGCCGCCGGCAAAGAGCGAATAGCGCATCGCGGTGTGGATGGTCCCCGGCTTTGCCTTCGCCGCGGGAAGAAAGCGATCCAGCGCGCGATCAACGATCGCGGTGCGTGTGGCGAGGTATCGCTGCAAATCCATCCGCCCGGAATAGGCGCTCCGGGGCCGTTCTGAGAAGAGCGAAATCGAAAACACACTTGCCAAGCGATGGCGTGGCGCGCACTTTCCGCGCCCTCGGAAGTCGGGCCGTAGTTCAGCTTGGTAGAACGCTTGAATGGGGTTCAAGAGGTCGTGGGTTCAAATCCCGCCGGCCCGACCAGCTTGAACCACTGATGGGTACAAGGTTTAACGGCTATCGCGAAAAACCGAATGGCAATAGTGGCAATGCTCATTGCCATTTCATTGCCACTTTTTGCCACTGCTCGGCCGGTCCAGAAACGCCTCTCTACACTGCCGGGCTCTCGCAGGTACCGGATCCTGCCCTGGCGCGGGGGCGCTCTGCCCAACAACAAAAACGCGAGCACCGGCGAATCCGTCAGAGGGTCCAATTTTCACCCCCGTGGAGCAGGTATCCTCTATCTTCCATCGCGGGCAGGTGTCCTGGGAACCAGTGCCGACCTCTTCTGTGCAGCCTTTTCAAAAAATAGGCTGACCGCTGACCGTTGACACCAGCGGGAATGGTGTATGCCGTCACTCTCTGAAATCGCGAAGCACATCGGAGTCTCCAAAACGCGGGCCGTCCAGCTCAAGCAGATGGGGATGCCGGTGACGAACCTGCGGGCGGCGAAACTGTGGCGGGACCGGCAGGGGTTGAGGCGTGCGCCTACGAACGGGAGGCCGGCCGTCGTCCCTGTGAAGAAAGTCAACCGTCCGCGGAAGTCGAGCGAGCCATCGGACACCGGGGACAGCCTTGAGGACTCGCTGAAGGACGCCATCGCCGTGTCGAAGACCGCGTATCGGGCCTACCATGACGAACTGCTGGCGGAGTCCTCGTCGGTCAGCTCCCGGCTCAGCGAGTTCAACAAGGCGCTCCGTGGCCGGCAGGATGCGGAGCGGCTGTACAGGGAGGAGCTGGAGCGGCGGTCGATCTTGGTGCCGCGGTCTGCGCTTGTGGACAAATGCAGGCGCGCGATGGACGTGATGCTGCGCAGGCTGCGGAAGCTGCCGAATGAAACCGGCCCGCAGTGTGCGGGGCTGGAGGCCATCCACATCGTCACTGTGCTTCAGAAGGCCGTGGATGAAGTCCTGCTCTCGGGCCAGCGGTCGATGAACGAGCTGTGAACATCCTCGCCTTCGATCTCCACTGAGAGCACGGATCAGCGCCCCCGCAAAAGCTGCCGAAAAATGCCTTGGCATCGCGGAGCGGAGGGCCATGCTCACGAACAATCCGATGAGCGCACCAACCTGACTACGAGCGAAGGTCAGCCGGAAATTTCCGGCCTGGATCCGCGTGGAAAGCCCCCATTCGTCCTTCTTCCTTTCTAAATTAAACTTCCTCCGCCCCTCACTCCCCGACGCCGATCTCCGTTCTGACCGTTTCCGGTGCGGCGGGCGCGAAAGCAAATTCCTTGCAGCCGGCTACTACCCGGAGGAACGCCAACGAATTGATAAGGCACTCGGATGTCTTCGAGCATATGCGTCGGATGGAGAGGTTCGGTGTA
>CAMAUI010000134.1 GCA_945861385.1 Prosthecobacter debontii | reverse complement strand
GAACGGGGTCAGGCCTCTACTTCTTAAATTTTGTCCGACGCGAATTTCGGTAAGTTTGAACACCGTTATCCAGCGTAATTCTGAATTTTGCGGCGGACCCCAGATTTAAGAAGTAGAGGCCTGACCCCATCTGGTCCATCCTGCGGCGCAATAAATGCGCGCTTTTGCTTCGAAAGTGAGAAGAAACTCGACTGGGAATCCAATGGATTACAGGCAGAATGGACTCATGACCCATCCTTTATGGACAAAATCACCGCCGGTGTTTGGCGGCGTGGCGCCGGGGAAAAGGTTGCGTTATGGCCGGGGCTGCAACTCTGCGGCGTCGACGGGTGAACTTTCTGATGGCTCCTGAATCCTCCCCACTCCCGCCGCCCACCTTCTCCGCCGAACTGCGCGCGCTGGCGGACAGATTCGACGACCGGCCCGTGCGATTGGGCGAGCTGCTCGACGCCACCCAGGGCCGCGGCTATCATTTGTTGCTGCTGCTGATCGCCCTGCCGTTTGTCGGTCCGATTCCCTTGCCGGGTTTTTCCATCCCCTTCGGATTTACCGTCACCCTGCTGGGGACAAGGCTCGCCCTGAACCGGAAGCCCTGGTTGCCGGAGCGGCTGCTGAGGCGCGAATTGCCGCCGCACACGCTCGCGAAATGGCTGGGCGCGGTCAGCCGCATCATGCGCTGGATCGAATTCTTTCTCCGGCCCCGGCTGGGTTTCGTGCCCCGCCATGCCATCTTCGGCCGGATCGCCGGCATCCTGATCGCCTTGTCCGGCCTGATGCTCATGCTGCCGTTTCCGCTGCCGTTCAGCAATTCATTGCCGGCCTGGACTGTGATCCTGCTGGCGGCCGGGTCGCTCGGCCGCGACGGCCTGTTCTTTTTCGCGGGCTGTGCCGCCTTCGCCCTTTCAATCGCCTTCTTTACCTTCGTGGCGTTCGGCGGCATCGAACTGATCGAGCAATTGCGACTCCACCTGCGATGATCCTCTGCCCCGCGAACGGGGTCAGGCCTCTACTTCTTAAATTTTGTCCGACGCGAATTTCGGTAAGTTTGAACACCGTTATTCAGCGCAATTCTGGATTTTTGCGGCGGACCCCAGATTTAAGAAGTAGAGGCCTGACACCATCTGGCCGCCTCCAGCAGTGCAGACACGGTTCCATCGTCATTTTGTTCACGCGTGGCCGATAACCGACTTTCACTTAATAGGTGAAAGTCAAAACCGCCTCCCGAGACACGTTCAGTAGCTCTTCGAGCGAAGGCGGCCCAGGTCATCCATCTTCGCCGGGCCGCGGCATGGATGACGGCGACGTCGAGGTGACGCCTCCAGGCATTGCGCGGAGCCAAAGGCGACGACGTGTCCAGCGGATCGCCCCACTCTGTACTGAAACGATTGAATAATGTATTCTCGGACTGATTTGCACTCTGCGCAAATGCGCCTTTCCTCGTCGAACTCTGCTTATGCGAAAGTCAACCCCCTGCCTCTGTTTTGCGATTATCGGCGTCACGCTGCTTTCCGGCTGCAAGCCCAAGCCCGTCGCGGCGCCCCCGCCCGCCCCGGTGGAGGTGCAGGTGATGCGCCCGCTAGTGCAGGATGAACCGATCTACGCCGAGTGGGTGGGAACGCTCGACGGATCGGTCAACGCCCAGGTGCGGGCCCAGGTCTCCGGTTACCTGAAACGGCTGGCTTACGCCGAGGGCACGAAAGTGAAGGCGGGGGATTTGCTTTTTGAGGTGGATCCACGGCCATTCCAGAACGTCGTCGACCAGACCGCCGCGGTCGCGGAAAAGGCGGAAATCGCCTATCGCCGCAACACAGAACTGCTCGATAAACAGGTGCTCGCAAAGCAGGAGCTCGACAACATCACCGCTGATCGCAGTTCCACCCGCGCGACCCTCGCCCAGGCCAAGCTCAATCTCGAATTTACCCAGATCCGTTCGCCGATCGATGGCATCGCCGGCCTCGCCAACGCCCAGCTCGGCGATCTCGTCGGCCCCGGGACCGGGGTGCTGACCACCGTTTCGACCGTCGATCCGATCAAGGTCTACTTCTCGATCAGCGAGCAATCCTACCTGCAATTTCAACGCACGCCGGCGGAGTCGGGCCGCCGGTTTCCCGAAGACATGGACCTCCAGCTCATCCTCACCGACGGCATCGCCTATCCCCAGCGCGGAAAGTTTTTCGCCATCGACCGCCAAATCGATGCCAACACAGGCACGCTCCGCGTGGCCGGCACGTTTCCCAATCCGGACGGTCTGCTGCGTCCTGGACAATACGCCCGGATCCGGGCGGTGGTGAACCTGGTAAAAAACGCCATCGAGATTCCCCAGCGCGCGGTCACCGAGCTGCAGGACGGCCACCAGATCGTGATTGTCGGGCCGGATAACATTGCCCACCTGCGCCCCGTCAAGGTCGGCGCCCGCATCGGTTCGCGCTGGATCATCACCCAGGGCCTGAAACCCGACGAAAACGTCGTCATCGAGGGCCTGCAGAAGGTCAAGGAAGGCGCCGCGGTTAACCCGAAGCCCTTTGTCATCGCAAGTGGCGCCCCGGTCACCGCGGCTCCGGCTGCACGCTAAGCGGACACCGCCCGGCCTCGCTCCACCCCCACGTTTTCCTTCCCTCCTCATGTCCCGCTTTTTCATCAACCGCCCGATCGTCGCGATCGTCATCTCGATCCTCACGATCATCGTCGGGCTGGTTACCCTGTTCCAGCTTCCCATCGCGCAGTACCCGAAGGTCGTTCCGCCGGAGATGCGCATCACGTCGAGTTTCGTGGGCGCCGATGCCCAGACGGTCGAACAGTCCGTCGCCGCCCCGTTGGAGCAGCAGATGTCGGGCGTCGATAACCTCAACTACATGTATTCCATCAACGGCAGCGACGGCTCGCTGCGGTTGACCTCGAATTTCGACGTCGCGAGCGATCCCAACCTCGACCTCATGCTCACGCAGATGCGCGTGACGCAGGCCACGTCGCAACTGCCCGCGGAGGTTTCCTCCTATGGCGTCACGGTGCAGAAGGCGCTGTCCGCGCCGCTGCTGATCATCGCCATCAATTCGCCCAAGGGCACCTATGACGGCACCTTCCTCGCGAACTACGCCCACATTAATGTGAACGACAAGCTCACCCGCGTGCGCGGCGTGGCCAACGTGGCTGTTTTTGGCGCCGGCCAGTACGCGATGCGGTTCTGGATCAAGCCCGACCAACTCGCGAAGCTGAACCTCACCGTGCCCGAGGTGATCCAGGCGATCCAGGCGCAGAACACCGTCAACCCCACCGGCCAGATCGGCGCGGAGCCGGTGCCCGCGGGCCAGGAGTTCACCTATTCGGTGCGCGCGCAGGGCCGCCTCACCTCCCCCGAGGAATTCGGCAACATCGTGCTCCGCGAAAATACCGGCGGCTCGACCGTGCGGCTGAAGGACGTCGCGCGGGTGGAACTTGGCGCGCAGGTCTACAACGTCCGCGCGCGGTTCAACCGCAAACCCTCCGCCGTGCTCGCCGTGTACCAGCTGCCCGGTTCCAACGCGCTCGCCGCGGCCGAGGGGGTAAAAGCCGCGATGGAGAAACTGAAGGCGAGTTTCCCCGAGGACATCGCCTATGAGCTTTCGCTCGACACGACGCGCTCGGTCTCGGAAGGCATCAAGGAAATTTCCTCGACGATCTGGCAGGCGCTCGCGCTCGTCGTGCTGGTCGTGTTCGTTTTTCTGCAAGGCTGGCGCGCGACGCTGATTCCGCTGCTGGCGGTGCCGGTGTCGCTGATCGGCACGTTTCTCTTTTTCCCCGCCTTCGGCTTCTCAATCAACACGCTGTCGCTCTTCGGCCTGGTGCTCGCGATCGGCCTCGTGGTCGACGACGCGATCGTGGTCGTCGAGGCGGTGGAGCATCACATCGAGCGGGGCATGAGCCCGCGCGACGCGACCATCCGCGCGATGCAGGAAGTGGCCGGGCCGGTCGTCGCGATCGCCATCGTGCTCGCGGCCGTCTTCGTGCCGACCGCCTTTATTCCCGGCATCACGGGCCGGCTTTACCAGCAGTTCGCGCTGACCATCGCGATCTCGGTGATGATCTCCGCCTTCAACGCCCTTTCGCTCAGCCCGGCGCTGTGCGCGCTCCTGCTCAAACCCAAGCACCGCGTGGGCGGGCCGCTCGGGATGTTCTACCGCGGTTTTAACCGCGCCTTTGATGGCGCCACGACCCGCTATATCGGCATTTCGCGCGCGCTGCTCCGCAAGGGTGCCATCAGCCTCCTGTTGCTCGCGGGCTTCGCCGCCGCCGCCGGCTGGTATGGCAGCCGGCTGCCCAAGGCGTTCCTGCCCGACGAGGACCAGGGTTACCTCTACGTCGGCTTGCAGCTGCCCAGCGCCGCCTCGCTCCAGCGCACCGATGCCGCGGCCCGCAAAGTGGAGGAAATCCTCCGCACCACGCCAGGCGTGGAGAAAAGCACGGCGATCATCGGCTTCAACCTGCTCTCGACGGTCTATAATACCTACAGCGCGTTCTTTTTCGTGACGCTCAAAGGCTGGTCGGAGCGCACGGCGCCCGAGGAGCAGTACGCGGCGATCAAGGATCACTTGACGCGGGAGCTGAAAAAAATTCCCGAAGGCAACGCCGGCGCCTTCGCCCCGCCCGCGATTCCCGGCGTGGGCACGGCGGGTGGCGTCACCTTTGTGCTGCAGGACCGCGCCGGCAAGGACCTGCCGTTTTTCACGGCCAACCTGAACACATTTCTCGAGGCGGCGCGCAAGCGGCCCGAGATCGCGTCGGCCACGACCACATTCCTGCCGTCGGTTCCGCAGGTCTTCGTCAACGTCGACCGCGAAAAAGTGCTCAAGCAGGGCGTGGCGCTCAGCGACGTCTACAAAACGCTGCAATGCTTCATGGGCGGCTCGTTCGTGAACTATTTCAACCGCTTCGGCCGCCAGTGGCAGGTGTATCTCGGGGCCGAGGGCGACTACCGCAAGGACGAGACGAAGCTCGACCAGTTTTACGTGCGCAATCGCGAAGGTTCCATGGTGCCGCTCTCGGCGCTGGCGCGGCTGGAGCACCGCACCGGGCCCGATTTCACGATGCGGTACAACCTCTTCCGCGCCGCTCAGCTCAACGTCGGCGCCAACACCGGTTACACCTCGACCCAGGTGATGGCGGCGCTGGAAGAGGTCTTCAAGCAGACGATGCCGAATGAAATGGGCTATGACTACATGGCGATGTCGTACCAGGAGAAACTGGCGCAGGCCGGCGTCTCGCCGATGGCGATCTTCGGCATCTCGCTGCTCTTTGTGTTCCTCGTGCTGGCGGCGCTCTATGAAAGCTGGGCCCTGCCGTTCAGCGTGCTGCTGACGGTGCCGGTGGCGGTCTTCGGCGCCTTCCTGGCTCTCCACATCCGCGGCCTGGAGAACAATGTTTTCGCCCAGATCGGGCTGGTGATGCTGATCGGTCTCGCGGCGAAAAACGCGATCCTGATCGTGGAATTCGCGCGCGCGCGGCGCGAGGCGGGGGCCTCGATCGTCGATGCCGCGCTCGAAGGCGCGCGGGCGCGCCTGCGCCCGATCCTGATGACATCGTTTGCCTTCATCCTCGGCTGTGCCCCGCTCTGGCTGGCGCACGGTTCAGGCGGAGTCGCGCGCCGCGTCATGGGCACGGCGGTCATCGGCGGCATGCTCGCCGCCACGCTGCTGGCGATTTTCCTGATCCCGGCGATGTACTATCTCGTGGAAAGCCTCAGCGGCAGCCGGGCCAAGCAGCCCGCTACGGACGCACTGCCCGCGGGCGACCCCGGCGCGCATTAAGCCGGTCCGGATTGAGGTCCAGCGCATCCGCGAACAGTTTCCTTTAACGCGGTTCAGGAAACTGTTCGCGGAAATTTCACACCCCCCCTCTCCCCCACCCACCACACCTGACATCAATAACGCGGGGATTAAATTTCGACCCTGTCGATTTCAGGGTCGCCCGCTCGACTGAGGGGTGAACATCGGCATTCAAACCAAAGGAGATATCGCATGAAATTCCTAGAATTCATGATCCCAGGGGCATACAGCACCGAGCTCGGCGAACGCGTGTTCGATTCCAAGCAGATCGATCCGGCGGCGGAGAAGGAGATGGCGAAGATGGGCCAGTTCAACGACGAGCTGGAGAAAGCCGGCGCGCGCCTGACGTTTGCCGGAGGCAAGGCCAAGGCGACGGACGGTCCGTTTATCGAAACCAAGGAAGTGGTCGGCGGCTATTGGGTCCTGCAAGCCAAGTCGAAGCAGCAGGTCATCGATTGGATGAAGCGCTGTCCGGCGCAACCCGACGACGTGATCGAGATCCGCCCGATCGCCGAGATGTCGGATTTTTCCCGCGGATGCCTAGACGGCGCGTGCGCGCAAGCATCGTCTTTGCCAAGGCATCGCCGCCTGCAATTCCTCCAGCTCTGCCTCGTCTGAAGCGCCCCATTTATAGGTGCGGTCACGTCAGATCGCTGCGCGATCTCCGCTCGCAACCTCACTTCGACTCCACGCGGAAGGTGCCTTTCATCAGCGCGGAGTGGCCGGGGAAACTGCAGATGAAATCGTAATCTCCCGGGATGGTGGGGGCGTTAAAGTAGATGGTGTCGGAGCCTTCGGGGAGGATGAGGGCGGTGTGGAAGAGCACATCGTCGGTGTCGGGCACGTAATTTTTGGCGGCGCCGTCGACGCCGAGGGCGAGGGCGGCGTGGCCGACGGCGTCCCCCTTGCCGGGGGCGCAGAGGACGAAGTTGTGCAGCATGTCGTCGCTGTTCCTGAAGACGAGGCGCACGCGCGAGCCGGCCTTGGCGGTGAGCAACGTCGTGTCGAACTTCAGGCCGGGCTGGGTGCCGAGGAGGATGGTCTTGTCGCCATCATCGCCCGTCCAGTCTTCGGGAGCCTTGGTCGGATGCTTCCTGGTGTTGGCGTTAGCGACGGTGGGAATGGGCACAATGCACAGTTCGGCCTCGCGCACATCGATTGGAATGATGCGATCGCCGTCGGGCAGCCGGTTGAGCGTGTAGTAGGCGGCGGGATGCAAGAGCGCATCGCCACCTTCCTTCGCGCGAAGGCCCGCGGCTTTGATCTCGTGGATGTAGCCCTCGCGGAGGCAGATCGTGGCGATCCGCACGCTTAGGCCATCGGGCGCGACGACGACCTTGCGCACCGGGCAGCCGGCGCGATTCGCCGGGCCGCTGCCGTAGTCCTGGTGCCAGAGGTAGGTGAAGCTCGAGACTCCGTAGTTCTCGGGCTTTTCCGCGGTGGCGCGGTCGACAGGGGCGGTGAACGTGAGGAGAAAACCGTCGGGCTGCGCCTTCACTTCCTTGATTTCAAACGGGGTCACTCCCGTCCAGACGAGGCGCTCGAGTCCCTGCTTCTTCGGGCCGAGGGAACCCCAGCCGCGCTCGGTCTCGCCGACGAAGAACGAGCCGTCCTCGCCTTGCACGACGCGGATGATGCCGCAGTCGAATCCACTGCGAAACGCATAGGCCGCGCCCTGCCACACGTCCTTGACCTTCTCGAGGCTGACGCGGGCGATCTTGCTCTGGCCCTGATCGCCGACGAAGAGCTGCCCGGCGAAGGGGCCGAATTTGCCGCCGCTTAGGTCTTCCTGAATGCCGGAATTGGAGATGCCGAGCACCGTGTGCGGCAGCCAGACGGCGGGCGGCTTCACGCCGGGCAGGCGCTTGGCGACCTCGGACATCGGCTCGTCGAAACTCTTGATGTCGTCGGGGCGGAGCGAAACCGGGGAGCCGGGAAGCTTGCTCCACGCGAGGCTGGCGGGGTGACCGGCAAAGTCGCCGCGCTCGAGGTGCGTGAGCTTGCCGGAGCCGACCCACTCGCCCTGGTTGTCGGAGTAGAACCACTCCCCTGCCGAAGTGAGCGCGAGGCCGCAGGGCGAGCGCAAGCCGGCGGCGATCGGCGACATCCGGCCATCGGGCGTGATCTCCATGAACCAACCGCGCCACGGCACGGGCGACTGCGTGGCCGCGCTGAACGCGACATTCAGCGTGACGCGAAGATTGCCGTTCGGCGCGAGCACCGGGCCGAAGGCATACTCGTGGTAGTTGCCGGAGATCGGAATCCTGGCGATCGTCTCAAACACATCGGCGCGACCATCGCCATCGGTGTCCTCGAGGCGGGTGAGTTCCTCGCGTTGCGCGACATAATAACCCTGGCGCGGCGCCTGGACGGCGATGATGCCGAGCGGCTCGTGCAGGCCGGACGCAAAGAGCGTGAACGTCGGCTTTGCCGCTTCATCGTAGGCGCCGTCGACCCACCAGATCTCACCGTGGCGCGTGGTGACGAGCAGGCGCTTGCCGGGCAACGGGAGGATTCCGCTAGCCTCAAGGATGATGTCCCCGGGCACGGCGAGCGGGATGCGCTTCCAGTATTTGTTTTCGCGGGCGACGAGTTCGTCGCTGGGCCTGGCGAAGCGCTCGGCGGCGGAGGGATTGTTAGTCTGCGCGCCGGCGAGCGACGGGAAAACCGCGACGCAACAAACAG
>CAMAUI010000133.1 GCA_945861385.1 Prosthecobacter debontii | reverse complement strand
CCGGTTTCGCAAGCTGGCAGCTTGCGCCACGATGTCCTCCGACATGCAGCGGGCGATCTTCATGAGTTTGTAGTGGTGGAAGTTTGCTTCGACTTTGTGAAATCGCTCGGGCAGTTGTTTGCAGATAACTGCATGAAAATCGTCTCGATCCCTGCCATCTGGGCGCTCTGCCTGACTTCCGTGATCGCACAGGCGCCGAAGGCGGCTGTCGCAAAACCGGCGACCATCGCTCCGTCCTCAGCCGAGCCCGCGAAGCCCACGGGGCTGATCACTTCTGATATTGCGGGGCGCGATCTCACGTTCATCGCGCAGGCCATTGATCTCGGAAAGGCGATGACCTACCTCGCGCGGCAGGCCGGGCGGACTGAGAAGCCGGAGCTTCGCGGATTTGGAGATGATCTCGTGAAGTCGCTCGCGGCGCAGGGTGCGGTGCTTGCGACGCTCGCGGAGATGCGGCAGGTGAGCGTGACGCAGAAGAGCATCGCGGCCAGGCTGGAAAAACTTGGCGGGGTGAAGCTGGAGAAGGCGATTCTCGATACGTTCATTGACCTGGATCGGAGGCTGATCGCCGCATACGAGCAGAACGCGAAGAGCCCCGACCCGACGATTTCCAAGTTCGTGGAGCAGACACTTCCGCAGGCGAAGGAGCATCTGATCTACGTGCAAAGCATGGCCGGCATCTCGTCATCGCGTCCGGTGCCGGACAAGCCGGAGGGAGACAAGGCGAAGCCGGCCTTTCGCGCGAACGTTCCGCTGAAGGATTAAAGCGGGCAGGCGCCGGCGCACCGCCCGCCGCCTTGCCGGAGCATGCGCGCCGCCGGATGCAACCCCGTTGGGGTTGATGCCGTGTCGTTCGGCTTTCCCAGGGTAGGCGTTCCTGCGTCGCGCCAACCCTGGGCTGGAGGATGAAACGCCGTTGGCGTTTTCACTCATCCCGCGAAATGCATGACAGGCTCCAGCAGCAGCGGTCTGGCGAGCGGAACTGCCGCTCGGGTTTTGCCATGTCCGTTCCGTCCACTAACAGCAGCGGCCTGGTGAGCGGAACTGCCGCTCGGTCGTGCTGAGGAAAGCATTGCGTCGCGCTTTTGTCGGATCCTTCGCGCACTCGCACGCCTGTGCGACGCTTTCCCGTTCGATGGCGGCCTCGCCGCTGAGTTCCTTGAGCAGAAGGGTGCTGATCGCCAGCGCGCCCAGCGCGTGTCCGGAGGGCCGACCCACAGCGTCCGGCGGTAGGAGGACAGGCTCGGTTTCGGACAGCTTCGGCGACCGCGATCCGCCGATGAGCCGGAGCCATTCGCGCACGCTCAGCCCGACGATCAGCGCGACGAACGCGAGGAAGAGACATGTGACAGCGGCATCAATCCTGTTGATTTTCACGACGGTCTTGTTCGCGGCCAGTGCCTGCTTTGCGGCGGCAAGGGCTTCCTTGTCCTTCGCTTCGTCAACCGCCTTTGCGAGCGCCGGCATTTTCCCGCCGGCTTCGCGCGCCATTTGCAGGAAGCCGAGCCGGGGCTTTTTCGTGTCGGTTTCCTCGTGGAAGACTTTCTGCAAACCGGCGGTCATCGTGACGGTGAGCAGCCAGCACAGCGGGAGCAAAGTGACGAGTGCGAGCGCGGGATGGTTCCGGCGGTTGATCGCGGTTTTCAAAATTATTGTCGTGCAGAGGCACAGCGCGATGCTCGCGAGGAGCTGGTTGGCGATTCCGAATATGGGCCAGAGCGCCTCCACGCCGCCGTCTTTGTCTATGACACCCAGGATGAGGAAGAATCCCCATCCGGCGACGACGATGGCGCTCGCGACCACGCCCGCGAAGACGTTGCCCGTGTTGCCGAGTTTCGGCGCGATGCCGCCGAGCGCGTCCTGCAAAAGATAGCGGCCGACGCGCGTGCCAGCGTCGAGGGTGGTGAGGATGAAGAGCGCCTCGAACATGAGCGCGAAGTGATACCAGAGGTCGCTGCCCGCGCCGCCGGTGAAGCGCGCGAAAAGGCTGGCCATTCCCACCGCAAATGTGGGCGCGCCGCCGGTGCGACCGAAGAGCGATTTTTCGCCCATCTGCGCGGCGAGCGCGTCCATTTGTGACTTCGTCACGGTGACGGGTTCGCTTTTCCAGCCGCCGCTGCCGTCGGGTGCGAGAGCCGTGAACCCGCTGCCTGCGATGCGTGCCACGGTCGCGTCGGGCGTGCCGGGGCTGTTGATCGCAAGGTATTCGCCGGGAGGCAGCGTGCATGCGGCGATGAGCGCCATGATCGCGACGAGCGATTCGAGGCACATCGCTCCGTAGCCGACTGGCCGCGCGTGTGTCTCGCGCGTGATGATCTTCGGCGTGATGCCGCTGGCGATGAGCGTGTGAAACCCGCTGATGGCCCCGCACGCGATGGTGATGAAGCAAAACGGGAAGACTTTCCCCGGCACGACGAAGCCGCTGCCATCCACGAATTTGCTGACCGCCGGCATCTGCAGCTCCGGAAGCACGACGAGCGTCCCGGCGACGAGGGCGAAGATGGTGCCGAGCTTCATGAACGTGCTGAGGTAATCGCGCGGCGCGAGCAGCAGCCACACCGGCAGCACGCTCGCGAGGAAGCCGTAGCCGATGATGCACCACGCGACTTTGTATTCGCTCAGGTGCAGCGCCGCGGACCACGCCGGCGACTGGTGGACAAACTTCCCGCCCCACACCGCCAGCAGCAGCAGGACGACGCCGATGGCGGAGACCTCCAGCACTTTTCCCACGCGCACATATCGCAGGCAGCCGCCCATGAGCAGCGCGATGGGGATGGTCGCGCCGACGGTGAAAATGCTCCACGGGCTTTCGCCCATCGCCTTCACGACGACGAGCGCCAGCACGGCGAGCAGGATGGTCATGATCGCGAGAATCGCCGCGAGGCCGATGCGGCCCACTGTGCCGGTGAGTTCG
The DNA here is from genome assembly GCA_945861385.1 of Prosthecobacter debontii. Lineage (GTDB taxonomy): Bacteria > Verrucomicrobiota > Verrucomicrobiia > Chthoniobacterales > Chthoniobacteraceae > SXWH01. Next base: position 5,686 of record CAMAUI010000133.1, on the reverse strand, counting down.
TCGCGAAGCATCTGCGCGAGCGAGCGGCCGTCGCGCCGCATCGAGGAGGCGAGGATGATGAAATCCTGCACCGCGCCGCCGAGCACCACGCCGATCAAAATCCAAAGCGTCCCCGGCAGATAGCCGAACTGCGCCGCAAGCACCGGTCCCACGAGCGGCCCCGGCCCGCTGATCGCCGCGAAGTGATGGCCGAAGACGATCCACTTGTTTGTCTTCACGAAGTCGCGCCCGTCCTCGTGGATCTCGCACGGCGTCGCGCGGCGGTCGTCCAGCGCGAGCACTTTTGCAGCGATCCACTTCGAGTAAAAACGGTAGCCGATCGCGTAGGTGCAGAGTGCCGCGATGATGATGAAGCCGGAGTTCAAGGGTTCGCCGCGTTTGAGCGCGATGGATGCGTAGGCTCCGATGCCGAGCATGATCACGAGAGTCCAGACGAGAAGGGACAGGGCGCGTTTCATCGGGGCGGGAATAGGGGATGCCCGGCTGGATGGGAAGCGCGGGCATGGCGGGAATTCGGCTTCCGTCCGCGCGGGCGATGCGGCAAGTCTTCCGCATGAACCGCCGCACCGCACTCGCCACAATCGCCTCGGGAACTGTGTTTTCCGCCGTTGCGGAGGACGCGCCTTACCGCATCAAGAACGGACGCATCAAGCAGAGCGTCGTGCCGTGGTGCTTCAATCCGATGCCGGTGGAAGAACTCGCAAAGCACGCGGCGGCGATGGGGCTCGGGTCCGTCGAACTGTGCGATCCGAAACACTGGCCGATGCTCAAGGAACTCGGGATGACGTGCGCGATTGCCGGCAGCCACGGCTTTGGAACCGGCTTCGCGCACAGGGAGGAATGGGCGGAGTGCCACAAGGTGCTGCGCGAGCGGATTGGCCAGTGCGCGGCCGCGGGGGTCGGGCGGGTGATCACTTTCAGCGGGTTCCGCCGCGGGATTTCGGACGAGGAGGGAATCAAAAACATGGTTGCCGGGCTGAAGGAAATCGTGGGCTTTGCGGAGGAGAAAAAGGTGACGCTGTGCGTGGAGATGCTCAATACCCGCGACGCTGCGCAGATGAAGGGGCACCCGGATTATTTCTGCGACGACATCGAGCGCACCGTGGAAATCTGCCGGCAGGTCGGCAGCGTGCGGTGCAAGGTGCTCTTTGATCTTTACCACGTCCAGATCATGCACGGTGACGTGATCCGGCGAATCCGGCAGCATCGGGATTACATCGCGCACGTCCACACCGCCGGCGTGCCGGGGCGGAACGAGATCGGTGACTCGCAGGAGTTGAACTACCCGCCGCTGATGAAGGCGCTGCTCGAAACAGGATACACCGGCTTCGTGGGCCAGGAGTTCATCCCCACGGGCGACAAGGTGGCGTCGCTTGCGGCGGGGGTGCGGATTTGCGACGTCTAGCCAATGCTCGTCGTTGACGTATTCACCCAGGTCCTGCTCCCGATTTTGCTGATGTTCGGCGCGGGCTGGGCGCTGGACCGGATCTGGAAGGTGGACCTTGCCACGGTCGTAAGGCTGACGATCAACCTCTTCGTGCCGGCGTTCGTTTTTTACGAGCTGACCACCAAGCAAATGGAGGGCACGCTCGCTTGGAAGGCGGTGGGGTTCACGATCTGCATGGTGATCGTGCTGTTCGTGATCGCGGGCGTCGTCGCGAAACTCAGTGGTTACACTCGTGCGCGGACGCGCTCCCTGCAGATCGCCTCAGGTTTTTACAACTCGGCGAACTATGGCATCCCGCTGATGCATCTCGTTTTTCCGGGGTTGGCGGAGGCTGTGCAGGTATTTGTAATTCTCGTCCAAAACATCGGCAATTTCACGCTGGGCGTGTTCCTCGTCTCGTCGGCGAGCAATCCCGGCTTGCGTGCACTGCTGCCGATATTGCGCCAGCCGAGCGTGTGGGCGGTGATCGTGGCGCTGGCGGTCCGCGGCATCCTCGGCCCGCTGACGCCCGATCTTTCCGGCGGGATGCGGTGGCTGTGGGTGCCGTTGCAGTATTTTCACGATGGCCTCGTCGCGCTCGCGCTGGTGACACTCGGCGTGCAGCTCTCGAGGACCGCCGCGCGCTCGGCGCTGCCGGGGCTTGGCTGGGCGCTGGTTCTGAGGCTGATCGCCGGGCCGCTGGTCGGCTGGGGGCTTGCGACGCTGTTTGCGTTCGAGGGCGAGATTTATCTCGCGATGATCCTGGGCACTGCGTTCCCGACCGCGGTGAACACCGCGCTGATCGCGCACGAATTCAAGGCGGACTCGGAGTACGCGACGGGCGCGGTGTTTTGGAGCACGATGTTCAGCATGGTGACGGTGACCACGCTGATCGTGATTTTGAAAAGCGCGGGCGGGTGATTACGCGAGCAGGCTGCGGAGCGCGGCGAGGAGGAGGTCCACGTTGCGGGTCGTTGCAGTGTGGCCCATGAGGCCGATGCGCAGGGCTTTTCCTGCCATCGGGCCAAGGCCGCCGCCGATCTCGATGCCGTAGTCGGTGAGGAGGGATTTGCGGAGGGCGGCCTCGTCCTTGCCGGCGGGGGCGTGGATGCAGTTGAGCGGGTGGAGGCTGTGCTTTGGGATGTAGGCGAGGCCGAGCGACTCGAGGCCGGCGCGCAGGCGGAGGTGCATCTGGCGATGGCGCTCGATGCGGGCTTCGAGACCTTCCTCGAGGACGATGGCCAGGGCTTCGCGGAGAGCGTACGTCATGTTGATGGGTGCGGTGTGGTGATACACGCGCCCGCCGCCTCCGCTTCCGCCGGTGTAGTATTTGCGGAGCATGGAGACATCGAGATACCAAGATTGCGGCTTGGTCTTGCGGGCGTCCATGGCGGCGAGTGCGCGCTCGCCGAAGCTGACTGGCGCAAGGCCAGGGGGGCAGGAGAGGCACTTCTGTGTTCCGCTGTAAATGGCGTCTATGCCCCAATCGTCCACGCGGAGTTCGTGGCCGCCGAGCGAGGTGACGGCATCCACGACAAGCAGTGCGCCTTTTTCACGGCAGAGAGCTGAGAGGCCTTCGAGCGGCTGGAGCGCGCCGGTGCTGGTCTCGGCGTGGACGATGCCGAGGAGCTTTGCCCGCGGATGCGCGTCGAGCGCGGCGGCGAGTTGTTCGTGGGTGAAAGTGTCGCCCCATGCGGCCTCGATGGCGTGGACGGTGGCGCCGCAGCGTTCCATCACGTCCTTCATGCGGGTGCCGAAGACGCCGTTGATGCAGACGATGGCTTCGTCGCCGGGCTCAAGGAGGTTCGTGGCGACGCATTCCATGCCGGCCATGCCCGTGCCGCTGACGGGGAAGGTGAGGGGGTTCTGCGTGCGGAAGACCTGGCGGAGCATGGCGCAGGTTTCGTCCATGATCTCGAGGTACTGCGGATCGAGATGTCCGAGCGTGGGTGCGCTCAATGCGCGCAAGATGCGATGCGGCACGGTGCTGGGCCCCGGGCCCATGAGGATGCGTTCGACGGGATTGGTCTGCGGTGCGGTGGTCATGTGGAAATGTCGGAGGTGTGTGTTTTGCTGGGCTCGGGGAAATTGTCCATCACTCAACCATCAAACCGTGATGCTCGGGCGCACCGCTACGCTTGCTGTACGACGACGCGGACGCCGTCGGTCTCCACCACGCGGACGGGGGAACCCGCCGTGATGAAGTCGCCGAGGGTGACGACATCGTGGACTTCGCCAGCAAAGGCCGCCTTGCCTGCGGGGCGAAGCGTGGTGGTGGCGGTGCCGAGGTCGCCGACTTTGACAGTGAGGTTGACGATGGGAATGCTCACGGCGGGGCCGTCGGCGGAGGCGGTGCCGAGGACGAGGCGGTTGTAGAGCGCGGTTTTCGGGAGGATTTTTGCAAGGAGCGCGATGAGGATGGCGGTTCCGGCGAAGGCGATCACGAGATTGAGCATCGGCGTTTTCAAATCGTCGGAACTTGGCATCCCCGTGGTGCCTGGCCAGCGGTCCACCATCGCCCAGACCAGGGAACCGAGCATGAGGAGCATCCCGACGAGACCGGGCACGATGGTGCCCGGCACGACGAACACCTCGATGACGACGAGGACGAGGCCGAGGATGAAAACGAACACGGATTCGTAGCCGGCGAAGCCGGCGATCATTTGCCCGCCAAAGAAGAGCGCGAAGCAAATGATGGAAGCGATGCCGGGGATTCCGAACCCGGGCGTCTTGATCTCGATGTATGCGCCGACGATTCCGCCGACCATGAGGAGCGGGGCGAAGATCGCGAGCCATGTGGCGATTTCCTCGAACCCGGTGGGCTCGACGATGACCATCGTCGCGCTCAGGTGCGCGGACTTTGCGAGGCCGGCGAGGTTTTCGACGAGGCCCGCCGCAAGGAGCGGCTTGCCGTCGTAGAGTCGCACGGCCTCGGGACCGTTGAGGCTGAGCAGGGTTTCCTTTGAATCAATGACCGTCTCGCCCATTTTGAGTTCGCGGTCCTTCACGATGAATGCCTCGGCGATTGCCGGGTTGTGTCCGTTCTCCTCGCAGACCGCGCGCATTTTTGCGGTGAGGAAGGAGTTGCCCTTGAGTTGCATGGTCTCCTGGAGGTCTTCCCCGCTGCCGCTGACGATTGCGGCGGCCCCGATGACGCTGTCTGGTCGCATGTAGATTTTTTTTGTTGCGAGCGAAATGAGCGCGCCAGCGGAGATGGCGTTGGGATTTACAAATGTGTAAGTCGGGAGCTTCGTCTTGCGGAGCATTTCGAGGAGGGTCTCGGTCGCATCGAGCCGTCCGCCGGGCGTGTCCATGTCTATGACGAATGAACCCGCGCCATTGCGCTCGGCTTCCTTCAGCGCGCGGCGCATGAGCGCGACCGTCACACGGGTCACCTCGGTTTTCAGCGGGAATACATACATGGGGCCTTCGCTTGCCGACGCCCCGGGCTTCGCCGCGGGAGGCGTGGGCGTCTCCGGATTCGCGGGGCCGGGCGCGGCCAAAACACGAAGAAGCAGAGCGGGGGTGAGCAGCCAGATGAGGAACCGGGTTTTCATACTTGGTACAAGTGGGGCGTTTCCACTCGTGTCTCAAGCAAAAGCGTCATTGCACGATTTGCGCTCCTGCATATTTTCCCGCGTCGTGCTGAAAAAGTTTTCCCGGTTGTTCTCGATGATGGTGGCGGTATTCCTCGCGGCGTGCGCGAAGGATCGTGTCCACACGATGGTGGTGAGCGTCCCGCAGCAGCGGATGGCTTTGTATAAAAAGGGCGAGCTGTTGTGCGTGTACCCGGTCTCGACGTCGAAGTTCGGCATCAGCAGCCGTGCCGGGAGCAACGGGACACCACTTGGGCGGCATGAGGTCGCGAAAAAATTCGGAGGCGGGCAGCCGCGCGGAATGAGGTTCAAGAGCCGCCGGCCCACGGGGGAGGTCGTCAGGGTGAATGCCCCGGGGCGCGACCCGATCGTGAGCCGCATCCTGTGGCTGAAGGGACTGGAACGCTCGAACCGGAATTCCTACGGGCGGACGATCTACATTCATGGAACGCCCGAGGAGTGGAAGCTCGGCACACGCGCGAGCTACGGCTGCATCCGGATGTCATCGCAGGATGTGATCGAACTTTACAACACCGTCGGCGTTGGCGCGCGCGTGGACATCGTGAACCTGCCGCTCGACATCCCCCCGCCTGAGCCCGGCCCGCAGTACGCGACGAGTGGCGTGGTGCCGTAGGTTTCTGAAAAGCAAACGACCCCGTGCGCG
>CAMAUI010000132.1 GCA_945861385.1 Prosthecobacter debontii | reverse complement strand
TTCGCGCTGATGCTGTGCGCGCCCGCGGTCGCGGTGGTCCACGTAAAGATGAATGGCGCGGTGGTGACCTCGGCGATCTTCGCGGCGCCGTCGAAGAATTCCACTTTTGAAATGTAGCCGTCCGTGTCCACCGCATCCGCCGCGAGCGTAATGGCCGCGGGCAGCGTGAACGTCGTGCCATTGAGCGGAGCGAGCAGCGTGATGGCGGGCGGGGCATTGTACACATTGGTTGCGCCCGGCGAGATGCCGCTCGTGAACCAGTTCGCCGCATCATCCGCATAGGCGTTGGAATTGACCCGCTGTAGCGACGCCCCGAGGCCCGCCGCACCCGCAGGCCACGGTGCGGCGTTGCTGTAGGTCGCGCTGTCCACGATCACGTAGGGGATGATCGTCTGCCCCGTCCCGTTCACGTAAGGCGGCAGGGGTTTCCGGAGTTCGATCTTCTCGCCAGCGTTATCGAGCAGGCCGGCATAGGGCCCGAAAATCTGCACCGCGACTGGGATCTGATATTTTGTGCGGAAAGTCGCGGGATCAATCCCGACGACCAGCATGTAGCCGCCCGCCGGGATACTCGTTCCGGCCGGAAAACTGAAATTGAGGCCGCTGATCTCCCACGTGTTCGCGGGATTCGCCGCATCCCACAAATTGACCGCCGCGCTGCTGATGTTGCGGATTTCCAGGAACTCGTCGTAGCCCGCCGGCGGGTTGTACTGGATTTCATTGATGACCAGCGGCCCGATCAGCGGGCCGGAGTTTTCGGAGCCAAACGTGAGCGAACCCAGTGCCGGGTAAGACTCGTAGCCAAGGCTGTTCACGTAGCGGCCGAACGACACGTTCTGGTCGGAAGCCTCAAACTCGACGCCGTGCGCATAGCCCGTGAGATTGCCAGCGGCATCGCCGGAGAAGAGATACACCTGCTCACCATAGGAGCCCAGGGCGAAGCTCGTGCCGACACCGGGCGTGGCATTGAACTGCGCCTCGGTGAACGTCGCGTAACCGCCTGCGGGGATCACTGTGCCGGCAGGGATGCGGTATTTTTTGGGGATGCCCACATCATCGCTCAACCACCAGTCGCTTATGTCCGCGGCGGCATCGGTCGGGTTATGGAGTTCGATGGTGTCGGTAAAAGGCGCGGCGGAATTTGCGAGGAGTTCATTGATGATGATGGGCGCAGCGCCGCTCGTGGGGTCATCGGCGCCGGGGGAACCGCCGATGTTCGCACTCCCGCGCCACGTCGCAGGATCGGCGGGATTTGTATGTGTGAATGGAACGGTGGCGACCATCGAAAAGCCCTGCCCGTCCGCTGTCAGCGGCCACGGAAGGAGGTCGTTGTACGTAAAATCAATCACGCTTGCACCCAGCGGAGAGACCAGCGTGAGCGCCTCACCACCGTTGTCCAGTTTGCCGGTGTAGATGCCGTTGAGCGTCACGCCAGGATAGCGCGAGGCGAATTCGGTGGCATTGCGTGCAATGACCCAAAGGGCTCCCGGCGCAAGCGTCGAGCCGAGCGGAAAAGTGTAGGTGATGCCGTTGGTGAAGTTCAGGCCGCCGAGGTCGAGCGTGCTGCTGCCGACGTTTTTGAATTCCAGGAACTCATACTCATCGCCATCCGTCGCACTGTTCGCCAGCGGGTTGTAATGCACCTCGGTCATGACAAGGCGGCTGAAATCCTGATTGATATAAAACGTGGCTTCGTTGAGCGGGCTCCAGGTGCCCGAACTCAGCACGCGGATCCGTAAATTTTTCGAGGAGTTGATGATGATCGGGCCGCTGTAGGTGAGCGCCGAGCCAGCCACCGCGCCGCCCAGCGCACGCGGATCAGTGCCATCGAGGGTGTAGTAAATTGTGCCGACACCGTTGGGATTGGACAGCGTGAGCGAGTATCCCGCGTTTACGCTGCCGCCATGCAGGCTCATGTTCGGCGGCACCACGGTGGGGTACCAACCCCACTGCTGAAGGTGCGAGATGAAGACCGCATTGCGGTTCGTGACGAAGCCGTTGCGAGTGCTGTCAATCGCCGAGATGAAATGCGATTGAAGAAGTGGAGACGATGTCTTGCTGTCGCCCCAGCGCGCGGATTCCGCGATGGTCGCGAGAAGGATCTCGCTTTTCAACACATCCATCCGCGCTTGTGCGTTCGCAACGGTCATCGGCCCCCCGTTATTGAAGTGTTTGTACACCCGATCCGCCCAGAATGCGCGGAAGTCGGAGGAATGCTTCAACAACTGCGTGCAGATGTACTGGGGATTGGATTTCTGCTGGGCTGTGCCCGCGCCCTGCTGGGAACTGTCGCCGGCTGCCCATCCATTGCCGGTACTCGAGCCCAGGCGGTTTTCGTTCACATTGCGGAGTGTGTGTTCCGAGTCATGCACAACGAATCTCCATCCGCCCGAGGCTCCCGTGCGATCGCGGAAACCGAACCAGTTGTTTGGCGAACCGTTGCCGAGGAAAGCCGAAACCGCCGCGTCCAGATTGCCACCCCAGTAGATGTTGATCATGTAGTCCACGAGGTCCGCAGCATCGAGATACACGGGGTAGGCGGGGTTTGTGGTGCCATTGGCATTTTTGCCCTGCATCTGCTGATACACCGCGTTGCCGGTGCCGGCGGTCATCCCGTCCGCGAGCGCCCAGAACGCGACCCATGCGGTGAGTGTACCATCGGTCGCCTCAACGTTGTACCCGTTGTCCGGGTCAATTTTCACCGTGTCGAAATCCTCATCATTCCCGCCGAGATACGAGGCTCCGAAATTCGCCTCGGGCCGCTCGTCAATATTGTAGAGACCCCAGTACTGGCCGTTGATGTAGAGGTGAGCGTGGCGGCTGTGGCTGCTCAGGCTCCCCATCGCAAGTTGCGAGACCCGCGCGAACTGATCCTGTACAAAAATGTTGCTCGCATCGCCGCCGAAAGACCACGAGTAGTTCTGCGAAGTGCGGAGGTCGAATTTCTGGAACTCGTCAACCGCGGTGGGATCGCTGCCGAAGAGCGCGTACTTCAACGAAGAGGGGCCGTAGGTGCTCCGGAAAAAGAAGCGGAACGCATGCTTCGGATTGCCTCCACTGCGGCTGAATCCGCCGCGGAGGCGGACGCCGCAGTTGATCTGAAAGCCAGCGGTTCCGTCGGGATGAATCATTTCGAGGGAACCCTCGCGTTCCCAGGCAATCTCGTCGCCGCTGGGATTTGTGTAGATGCCCGATGCGCCGAAAAGATTCGAGAGGTCGGTCACAATGGAAAAAACCGGCAGCGCCTTGAGCGAATTTTCCATCTGCGGGCCATAGGTCGGGGAATTCACGACATCGGTGTCCATCCCGTAATCGAGCACCTGCCCTCCGCCGTTGAATGTCCAGACGGTTGTCGCCTGGGTGGCACCGGGAGGGTTCGTGATGACCGGGGCGGGCCCGCCGGCGGATTCCGAATTTGCCGACTGGTTCTTAACGTCGCTGACGAAAATGTACGTTTGCGTCCCCACGTCGCCCGCGACACTTCCCGATTTTATCCCGCGGTAGCGCAAGGTGCGCGTCTGGCCGATTGAAATCGGGCCGGAATACACCGCGCTTGTTGGCGAGGTGTCCGATGGCGTCGAACCATCGAACGTGTAGTAGATCGTCGCGCCGCTCGTGGCGCAGGTCAGTGCCACATTTTGAGCCGTGCTGTAAAAGCCGTGCCCGACACTGGCTGCAACGGGCGCAACTTTGTTGTAAACCGTGGAGGTGTTGAAAGCGCCCGGCGTCGCCGCGGCTAGAACGCTGAGCGCGCCCGTGGTCACCGCGTACTGGGCAAGCAGCGGCCGGATCAGAAAATCACCGCTGTTCGCCGCGTCATTCAGGCCGCGAATGGCGATCACATTCGTTCCGGCCACGAGCGATCCGATGTAGGGCGTGAGATCCACGGTTTCGGCGAGGAGCGCCTGGGCTGGCACGCGATTGCTGCTGGTGAGTGTTGTGTAACTGAGTGTTCCAGCAGGGACGTTCCGACGGGCGACCTCGGTTCCGTTCAGATACGCGACGAATCCGTCGTCGTAATTGACCGGCATGCTCAACGTCGTGACGGCAGCCGGATTGGCGACGCTGAACGAGTATCGGAGCAAAACCGACGATCGCTGCGGGTTGGCTTGGTTCATCGGTGCGATCAGATTGGTCGCGATGAGCCCGCCATAGCCTGTGGTGGTGGAAACCTGAAACCCCGCCCCATTCGTTCCGCTGGTCCACGAAGCGTCGCTGAATGTGCGCTCCGTCCATGTCGTGCCGAGCGTGTCGTTGGCTGGCACCAGGTACTTCAACGCCCCATTGCTCGCGACGTACGACGTCGTTGTGACCGAGTGAACGTAAGCGTATGGCTTGTCGGGGAGCTGCTCCGGGTAGGGGTTGAAGGTAGTTGAAACGGTCCCGTTCTGGCGGATGAGCCCGAGGAAACCGCCAGTGCTGCTCAGGCTGAAATTTGTGTGCAGGGGAAGTGCGGGGTTGGTCCGGTTTTTCCCGGATGCAAAAATCACGAGGAACCCTCGCGGTTCGATGGTCACAGATGGCAGCGTCCATTTTGTGGAATCGGCACTGTCATCCGTAAGGCGCCAGCCGGTGAGGTTCACGGCTGAGGTTCCGTCATTGAAAAGTTCGATCCAGTCGGAGGTCTCGCCATCCTCGTCGAGAAGACCGTTCTGGTTGGAGGCTACAAACTCTGAAATGACGACATCGGCACGTGCTGTGACGCAGGAACAGAGAACGATGAGTGAGAGCAAACTGCGTCTGAGTTGTAGTGCGGCGAGCATCAGCTTTTTGGTGCGCCAAAGTCGTTCAACTTTCGCAGGAATGCTAAGGGAAAATCGAGGTATCCACATGAAAGCCACTTAACCAGCTTTGTGGATTCTGAGGATTGCTTCTGGGATGTGTTGCACATCTGAGTCCCGGGGAGCTGTCGGGTTCAGAACGCTTCTCGACATTCCAGCCCGGCAAGCGTTCCCGCTGCCCAAGTCGGGCCGGCCTCCGTCATGCCTGCTTCGCCGCGCTGCACTGCTCCAGCTAAGCTGCGGCAGCGCCTTTTTTCTTCACCGGCTTTTTGACCTTGGGCTTGTATCCACCGGTCTTTGCCTTGGCTTTTTTGCGCTCGATGTATGCCGCGCGACGGCGGCGTTTTTCTGTCTTGTTGTATTGTTTTCCCATTGTGTCGGTGAAAGTGAGGGGCGGTTGTTATGGGCTGGCCCTCTCAGGGGCAAGAGGTTTGTCAGAACAACTTATCTTCTCTGGCGTTGGCACTTTCCGGTTGCGCTGGCGGACGCTCCCGCCTACTTGCCCACGCCTTTTGACAAGCACGACATCATGAAGACCCTCGTAATCGCCGAGAAACCAAGTGTGGCTCAGGACCTGGCACGTGTGCTCGGGATGAAGCCAGGGCGTGGCGCGGAGTTTTACGAGAACGACAAGTATGTGGTTTCGAGTGCGGTGGGGCATCTGCTGGAACTGTGCGTGCCGGAGGAGCACGAGATCAAGAAGGGCAAATGGTCGCTCGAAAAACTGCCGCACCTGCCGCCGGAGTTTGCGCTGGCGCCGATTGACAAGAACGCCGCAAGACTCGCCATGCTGAAGCGACTCATCAAGCGCAAGGACGTGACGGAGATCATCAATGCGTGCGACGCGGGCCGCGAGGGGGAGCTGATTTTTCGCAATATCATGCGTGCCGCCGTGGCGAAACAGCCAGTCAAGCGCCTGTGGTTGCAGAGCATGACGACCGAGGCGATCCGCTCAGCGTTCGGCGCGCTGCGGAGCGATGCGGAGATGCTGCCCCTGGCGGATGCGGCGATGTCGCGCAGTGAATCGGACTGGCTCGTGGGCATCAACTCCACGCGCGCCCTGACGGCGTTCAACTCGCGCGGCGGCGGCTTTTTGAAAACGACGGCGGGCCGCGTGCAGACACCGACGCTGGCGATCCTCGCCGAGCGCGAGGAAAGAATCCGGGCATTCGTGGCGCGGACTTATTTCGAGGTGTTCGCGGATTTCGGGGTGGCGGCCGGTGCGTATCGCGGGCGGTGGTTCGACGAGAAGTTCGACGCGAAAAAGACGGACGACGAGCAGGCGAAGGCAGAACGCATTTGGGAGCAGGCGAAGGCGGACGCCATCGTGGCGAAATGCACGGGCAAGCCGGGCATCATCACCGAGGAGAAAAAGGCCGCGTCGCAAATCTCGCCACAGCTCTACGACCTCACGACGCTGCAACGCGAGGCGAACGGGCGCTTCGGCTTTCCGGCGCGCATGACATTGCAAATCGCACAGGCGCTTTATGAGAAGCACAAGGTGCTCACGTATCCGCGGACAGACTCGCGCTACCTGCCGGAGGATCATCTCGCGACGGCGAAGAGCGTGATGGGCGGCTTCGCCGACCCCGTGCTCGCACGCCACGCGAGGAAGGCGCTCGATCAAGGCTGGGTGCGGCCCAACAAACGCATCTTCAACAACGCAAAGGTGAGCGATCACTTCGCCATCGTGCCGACCGGCACGGAGCCGCACGGGCTCGATGACAAGGAGCAGCGCCTCTTCGATCTCGTGGCAAAACGGTTCATCGCCGTGTTTTATCCGGCGGCCCAGTTCGAGGACACCACCCGCATCACTCGCGTCGAGGGCGAGGCGTTCAAGACGACCGGACGCATCATCACCGATCCCGGCTGGATGGCCGTGTATGGCCGCGAGGCCGAGGGTGCGGACAGCGAGAAATCCGTCGTCGCCATCACCCCCGGCGAGCAGGCGGAGACACAGGCGCTGGAGGTCAAGGAGAGCCTGACGAAACCGCCGGCGCGTTTCAACGAAGGCACGCTGCTCTCCGCGATGGAAGGCGCCGGCAAGCTGCTCGACGACGAAGAACTGCGCGAGGCCATGGCCGAGCGCGGCCTCGGGACGCCGGCCACGCGCGCGCAGACCATCGAAGGCCTGTTGTTCGAGGGCTACATCATCCGCGAAGGGCGCGATCTTATCGTGACGCAAAAAGGACTCAGCCTGATCACGCTGTTGCGCAACCTCGACGCATCCGCGCTCACCGAGCCGGCGCTCACGGGCGAGTGGGAGTTCAAGCTGCGCCAGATGGAGCGCGGGAAGCTCTCCCGGGCAGCGTTCATGCAGGAGATCCGCGCCCTTACGAGCGACCTGGTCGCGAAGGTCAAAGGCCACAGTGGCGGGGAAATCAAAGGCGACTGGAAGCCTCTCGACGTGAAGTGCCCCAAGTGCGCCGCCAGCCCGTTCGCCGAGACTTTCCGAAACTACAAATGTGAAGGCTGCGGCCTCACGATCTGGAAAACCGTGGCCAGCCGCGAACTCGAGCGCGAGGAGGTGCTGAAGCTGCTCACCGAGGACCGCGTCGGGCCGCTCGAGGGATTCCGCAACAAGTTCGGCAGGCCGTTCAGCGCCGTGTTGAAATTGGACCGCGAGGAATGGAAGACGATGTTCGACTTCCAGAAGGACGACGCGGACAGCGGCGAGCCGCCCGTGTGGGTGAACCCCGAGCCCGTCGGCAAATGCCGCGGTTGCGAAGCGGGGCAGGTCTTCGAGACGGAGAACGCCTTCGTCTGCGACCAGCAGCATTTGAAAAAATGCGCCTTCCGGATGGGGAAGACGATTTTGAAAAAATCAATCCCGCGCAGCGAAGTCGTGCGCATCCTCTCGACCGGCAAGACCAGCCTCATGCCGGGCTTCGTCAGCGCCCGCACAAATCGCGCGTTCAAGGCGTTCCTCGTTTTGAAGGACGATGGGAAGGTTGGCTTTGAGTTTGCCGCGCGCGCGGAGAAGAAACCGAAAGTTGCCGCGAAAGAACCGGCAACACCGGAGCCCGAATAAAGCCACGGAAGCGCGGGCAGGATCCGGGGTGCCCCGGTGGCTATTGTCCGGCCAGCGTGATCGCGAATTCGCCGCCAAAGACCCACGCATTGAGCGGAGTCGGAGTGAGGATCGCCACCAAAAGGAGCGTCAGGACGGCAAAGACCGCGAGCAGTGATTTCCGGACGAACCACCAGGGTTGTTCTCCCCGGGCTTCGTGCATGTTGTTGATCGTTGTCATAGCGCCCGTTTTGTAACCACTCCGCAGTCGCAACACACGCGACGTTCCTGTGTCATGCGTGACGAATCTGAAACCCGATTATCATGCGCGGCGGAACCCCCGCCGGGGACACAAGCGACACATTCCGGAAAACATCATTGCGCGATGCGCGCCTCCCCGTAGCTTCCGCCCTTTCCATGCTCAGTGAGGACAGCATCCATTACGCGATTGAAAACACGCACGTGATTCTTGCGCCACAGAATCGCATCGAGACGTTCGGCAACACCGTCTTCCGGTTCTTCCTCGTCACCGAGCTGATGGACAATGTGAACCAAATCCGCATCCGGGACGGCCGCCTGCACGCGGAGCGCCCCTCGATCATCACACCCGCCCATTACCACACGATGCTCGAGGGATTCGGCGAGAAGGCCGGGGAATTTCTTGGCTGGCTGCGGGAGCACGCCGGCGACCTCGCGGTGCTGCGATACGGGTTCCAATTTAGAAAAACGGACATGCACGAGGAAATCGTCCACAGCCCGATGGACGACGTCGTCACGCGCCTCCGCGAGCGTGTGGACCGCTCGGAGGATCCTCTCAGCACGATCATCCACGGCGTGGATGAAGGCTGGGAGGTCTGCCTGCTGAAGTTTGCCACCGACATGATCCAGCACTCCGCCCCCGGCAACATGGACGAGTGGCGCCGCCGCGGCCTGATATAGGGTTCTTCCGGGAATATCATGGGTGAAGGGCGAGCTTGCCGCAGAAAAAGAGGATGCGGGCGCGGTAGTTTTTGAAGGTGCGGAAGCCGCGGGCGTTGGATTTGATCATCTGGATTTTGCTGTTGAGACCCTCGGTGACGGCGTTG
>CAMAUI010000131.1 GCA_945861385.1 Prosthecobacter debontii | reverse complement strand
GCAAAAATGCACAAGGGGCACAAAAGGATTGGATTGCCGAAAACGGCGAATTCACCCGCTGGGTGAGCGAATAGCCGGAGCCATCCAGCCCCTTTCCCCATCATTTTGGGCCTTCTGTGCCTTTTCGTGGCTCATTCCATTGCCGGTTTCAGGATAAATACGGGCTACTCCTCGCTCGCGATCAAATCGCGGTGCCGCCACAGATATCCGAGCCCCGAGTAAAGCGTAAGCACCAGGGCCCAGCCCGCGAGCGTCCAACCGCCGCCGCGCCACAGGTACCACCACCAGTTCCGCGTTTCCTCCACCGGGAAAAACGCCCGCGCAAACTCCATCACCGCGAGCAGCAGCAGGAACCAGCCTGCCGTCACCATCTGCCACACCGTCTTGTGCTTCCCGAGTTTCTCCGCCGGCAGCACAATCCCCTTGCTCGCCGCAACCAGCCGCAGGCCCGTGATGAGAAATTCGCGGCTGATGATGCAGATGACCACCCACGCCGGGATCGCCTTCAGCGGCAGCAGCGTGATGAACCCCGCCGCCATCAGCACCTTGTCCGCGAGCGGATCCATCAGCTTTCCAAAATCCGTCTCCAACCCCCGCTTCCGCGCGATCGCACCGTCGAGATAATCCGTCACCGCCGCTGCGACAAACAGCAACAGCGCCACCGTGTAGGCAAAATTCCAACCCGCCACCCGCCCGGGGGCATGCAGCACCTCATACTCCTCGCCCGCCGCCATGCAGCCCACGAAAAGCGCCGTCATGACAAAGCGCGAGACTGTCAGCTTGTTGGGCAGGTTCATCGTGGGCACGCGCCACATAGCACACCGGCGCTCGCGAATGCACGGCTGATTATCGGCACGCTTGCATTGTGCCCGCTGCTCCCGCACCCTTCGCATTCAATCCAAAAGGAAGATTGCGAGCGCCTCATGCCGCTGTCTCCCGAATCTCAACCACCACCACTGAACTATTATGGCATCTTGCGACATCGGACTCATCGGCCTCGCCGTCATGGGCGAAAACCTCGTCCTCAACATGGAATCGCGCGGCTTCCGCGTCGCCGTCTTCAACCGCACCGTCAGCGTCGTCGAGGAATTCGAGGCAGCGCGGGGAAAGGGGAAAAACTTCGTCTTCGCCAAGTCGCTCGAGGAGTTCGTCGGTGCGTTGAAAAAGCCGCGGCGCGCGCAAATCATGGTCAAGGCCGGCGCTCCCGTGGATGCCGTCATCCAGCAGCTCATCCCGCTCATGGAGCCGGGCGACGTGATCATTGACGGCGGCAATTCGCTCTGGACCGATACGCAGCGCCGCGAAAAGGCGCTCAAGGAAAAAGGCATCCACTTTTTCGGCGTCGGCGTCTCCGGCGGCGAGGAAGGCGCGCTGAAAGGCCCGAGCATCATGCCCGGTGGCTCCAAGGAAGGCTGGGCGGCGCTCGCGCCCATCTACACCAAAATCGCCGCCGTCGCCGAGGGTGAGCCGTGCTGCCGCCACATGGGGCCGGATGGCGCGGGGCACTACGTGAAAATGGCGCACAACGGAATCGAGTACGGCGACATGCAGCTCATCTGCGAGGCGTACGCGATTTTGAAAGCCGCGCTGAATCCAAGCGCCGAGGAGTTCGCGCAAATTTTCACCGACTGGAACAAGGGCGAACTCGACAGCTTCCTCATCGAGATCACCTCGCGCATTTTCACGAAGAAAGATCCCGAGACCGGCAAAGCCGTCGTGGACATCGTCCTCGACAAAGCCGGCCAGAAGGGCACGGGCAAATGGACCGTCGGCCACGCCATAGAAATGGGCGTCCCGCTTTCCGTCATCGGCAGCGCCGTCGAGGCGCGCATCCTTTCCTCGATCAAAGACCAGCGCGTCGCAGCGAGCGCCGTGCTCCACGGCCCCGCGCCGAAACCGTATTCCGGCGACCGCGCGAAGCTCATCGAAGCCGTGCGCGATGCCCTCTACGCCTCGAAGATCATCAGCTACGCGCAAGGAATGGTGCAGCTTGGCGCCGCCAGCGAGCTGTATAAATGGAACCTCAACTTCGAGGACATCGCCTCGATCTGGCGCGGCGGCTGCATCATCCGCGCGCGCTTCCTGAACCGCATCACCGCGGCCTACAAAGCCAACCCGACGCTGAAGAACCTCGTCCTCGATCCATTCTTCGCCGACGTGCTCAACCGCACGCAGGCCAACTGGCGCATCGCCGTGACCAATGCCATCGGGAACGGCATCGCCGTCCCCGGCTTCAGCAGCGCGCTCGCGTATTTCGACAGCTACCGCAGCGCAAACTCGCCCGCGAATTTGCTCCAGGCCCAGCGCGACTACTTCGGCGCGCACACCTTCGAGCGCACCGACAAACCCGCCGGCCAGTTCTTCCACTACGACTGGCTGTCATAGGCAGGCGCGCAGCAAAGTAGTCCTCTCGCTCCGCGAGAGGCAAAGCTGGCAAGAAAGGACCACGCGCCAAAGTTCCTCTCCTCCAGCCTTCCAAATTCAAACAACGACACCACCCCCACTCGGAATTCTTCCCCCACCCGGTGTGTGCAAACACTTCTGTTTCGCAGTGCTCCTGCGCCCTTTCGCAGCTCCCAACTGCCACTTCCACGATCAGGGGGCGTAGTCTGGGTTTGGCGTGGGGAGTTGGGCGTTGGTGGCTTTCAGCCATGCGTCGAGTTTTGCGCGGAGGGCGGCGGCTTTGTCGGGCTGGGTTTTGGCGAGGTCGGTGGCTTCGAGGGGGTCGGTGGCAAGGTCGTAGAGTTCTTCCTTTCCGTCTTCGTAAAACCGGAGGAGGCGGAGCGAGCCGTCGCGCATCGCGGAGTAGGGCGTGGCGCCGCCGGGGTGGTAGTGGGGGTAGTGCCAGAAGAGCGGACGCGCGGGGAGTTTGCCGCCGGTGAGCGCGGGGCGGAGGGTTTGACCGTCCCCTTTGAGGCTGGCTCCCGCGGCGTCGGCGACGGTGTGGGGGATGTCCATAGTGATGACGGGTTCGGTGCTTTCACTGCCGGGCTTGGTGGTGCCGGGCCAGTGAATGATGAGGGGCACGCGGATGCCGCCTTCGTAGGCGCTGCCTTTGCCGGCGCGGAGGCCGAGGTTGTTGGTCGTGGGTTTGAGGCCGCCGTTGTCGGAGGTGAAAATGATCACGGTTTTTTCCGAGAGGCCGAGGGTTTTGAGTTCGGCGCGGATGGTGCCGACGCTTTCGTCCACCGCTTGGATCATGGCGGCGTAGGCGGGCTGGCCCTGGGGTTGGGTGGTCTTGGCCTTGTCCCGGTATTTTTGGATGGCATCGGGTTTTGCCCCGAGCGGGGTGTGGACGGCGAAGTGTGGGAGATAGACAAAGAATGGGCGGTCTCTTTTTTCCCGGATGAATTTCACGGCTTCGGCGGTGCAGCGGTCGGTGAGTTCTTCGCCGTCCGGGCCGTCGGTGAGGTTCGGGTTTTTGTAGGGCGAGAGGTATGAGGTGGGCAGGCCGCGGTGGTTGTTGGCGATGGCGACATCGAATCCGTGGGCGGCGGGACCGGCGGGGGAGAGGTGCCATTTGCCGATGGCGCATGTGGCGTAGCCTTGGTCGCGGAGGATGCTGGCGATGGTGGGTTCGCTCGCGGGGAGTTCTTTTTTCCAGTCGGGGATGGCGAGTCTGGCCTTGCGGCGGCCGTGGCCGGGGATCCAGTCGGTGAGGTGGAGGCGGGCGGGGTATTTGCCGGTGAGCATGGCGGCGCGGGTGGGGGAGCAGACGGTGCAGGCGCTGTAGGCGGTGCGGAATTTCATGCCGTCCTGCGCGAGGCGGTCGAGGTTGGGCGTCTCGTAAAACGTGGAACCGTAGCAGCCGAGGTCTGTGGCACCGAGGTCATCAATGAGGAAGACGACGAAGTTCGGACGATCCGCCGCAGTGGCGCAGGCGGCGAGGAAAAGGAGAGCGAGTAGTGTTTTCACCCGGACACAGAGTGAGCAGGCATTTGCCGGGATGGAAGGTTTTTGCTCTGACGATGGTGACGATGGTGATTTGTGCGGCTCCGGCGGCGAGGAGTTCGGCTTCGCAAAACCGCCACCGGGAGTCGGGCGGCAAAAGCAATTTACAGGACCGCCGCCCGGGCAGCAAAAACATCGCACAACAAACCAACGACACTCATGGGCAACAAAGCACCACAAACCACGGTGGCGGGCAAAACAATAGGCGGCATCGCCGCGAACCTCCGGTTGCGAGCATCGGCACCAGGCGCATTTGAGGCGGCGTGTTTTGGAGTGCGCCAGCCCTCTGGCGCTTTGGCAGGAGCGGAGCGACGCGGCGGGAATGACGGTGTTTCGCAAAGGAACGCCCAACCCAGCCACGGCCCCCCCAAAAAAAAGCGCCAGAGGGCTGGCGCACTCCAAAATCCAAGTTCACCATCGGCTTTTGCATCACCTTGCCGCCCGACGCGCGCCGCGAGGATGCTCCCCCTCAAATCCATGCGGCAGCTCCACTCCAATTTGCCGCTTTTTCAAAAGCATCGGGGCGATGGAAAAACACCGTGACGGCCAGGCGGGGCGTCCACCGGCTTTCCAAATCCACCGCCGCCTGCTTTATGGAATCCCGCATGGAAAAAACTGACCGAATTTTTGTCGCCGGACATCGAGGGCTCGCCGGTGGGGCGATTCTGGGCGAACTGCAACGCGCCGGTTACTCGAATTTGCTGACCCGGACCTCCACGGAGCTGAATTTGCGCGACCGCGGGGCGACGCGCACGTTTTTCGAGGAGGAACGGCCGCGGGTGGTTGCGCTCGCCGCGGCGAAAGTCGGCGGCATCCAGGCAAACAACGATCATCCTGTGGAGTTCCTGCTGTGGAATTTGCAGATCCAGAACAATGTGATCGAAGCCGCCGCGGACTTCGGGGTGGAGAAACTGCTCTTCCTCGGCAGCTCCTGCATCTATCCGAAATTCGCGCCGCAGCCCATCCCGGAGGACGCGTTGCTGACCGGCGCGCTGGAGCCGACGAACGAGGCGTATGCGATCGCGAAGATTGCGGGGATCAAGCTCTGCCAGGCGTATGCGCGGCAGCTTGGGAAGCGGTTTATCTCCGCGATGCCGACGAATCTTTACGGGCCCGGTGACAACTTCGACCTGGCCTCCTCGCATGTCCTCCCGGCCTTGCTGCGCAAGGTTCATGAGGCGAAGCAACGCGGCGAGCGGGAGGTCGTCGTGTGGGGCACGGGGACGCCGCGCCGGGAGTTTCTGCACGTGGACGACCTCGCGTGTGCGTGCCGCTTTTTGCTCGAACAGCACGATGACCCCGCGCTGATCAATGTCGGCTGCGGGGAGGACGTGACGATCCGCGAGCTCGCGGAGACGATCTGCGAGGTCGTGGGTTTCGGCGGGTCGCTGGTTTTTGACGCGACAAAGCCGGATGGCACGCCGCGAAAGCTCATGGACAGCTCGCGTCTCCGCCGCCTCGGCTGGCAGCCGGCGATCTCGCTGCGCGACGGACTCCGCAGCACCTATGAATGGTTCCTGCGCCAGCCGGCCACCATCCGGGAAACATGAATCCCGACAAAAAATGGGGCTACTGCCCGAACTGTGCCCACTCGCAGCGGTTTGTCCGCGTGGATGTGAACCACACTTTCCATCTGGTGATGACGATGCTCACGCTCGGTTTGTGGAGCATCAGTTGGGTGTCCGCGATCATCGGGCGGAGGATCACCCCGTGGCGTTGCAAGCACTGCGGCTCTCATGCGCCGGATTTTACCCGCTCTATCGGGCGCCGAAGCCGGGACCGCACGAATGACGAGCAGGGGGGCGTATAATGTGTTGAAAAAGCAGCATGAGGTGGGGCATCCTGCCGGCTGATGAAGACCCTGCTGACCGTTTCGCTCCTGCTCCTCGCGGGCACGATTGCACGCGCGGCAAGCGCGTACGAAGCCCTGCGCACTGTTGGCAAGGAGCGTGGCGATGCGGTACTCGACCGGGTGATCGAACTGCGCGGAGCCAACGGAGCGCCGGAGGCGGTGACATGGAAAGTCATCGTCGGAGACAAGGAGGCGCGCGGCGGAGTGCGCGAGTTCGATGTGCGGGGGGCAAAGATCGTCGGTGAGCGGACGCCGGCAAATGGAGCCACCGGAAAATCGCTGAATCTCAACCTGCTCAACCTCGACAGTGATGGAGCGCACACGGTTGCCGAAAAGGAATCGAAGAAAACAGCTTTTGCATACGATCATGTGGATTACACGCTCCGTGCCGGAGCAGGGAGTGGCACGCCCATGTGGGAGTTGCGCCTCGTGGACGAGAGTGGCGGCGGTGTCGCCGAGGTGTCCATCGCTGCGGACACCGGCAAGCTGATCGCCGCGAGCGGTCTCAAGGGCGGCCGTTCCGGGCGTTTGCCCGACAGCGATCCGCAAGGAAGCGCCGCGCGCCCGCCGGAGCCGCGTGAGCGGGAGGACGAGAAGCGCGGGGAAGGGGACAAGCCGGAGGTTGACAAGCCCGGCACGAAAGTCAGCCGCTTCCTCGACCGCGCGAGCAATCGCCTCGGCGGTGCGTTTCAAAGATTTGGCGACAGGCTCAACCGCACATTCACCAATGAGCCGCGCAAGCCGTCACCACGCAGCGCACCGAAGCCCGCCCCGGCATCACCCGATTCGTATCGCGACAAGAATGGCACCGAATTTTACCGCCCCCGCGACTGACGCCCGGCGATATCGCGCCGCCGCCAACCGCCAAAGGCGCGTGTTGCCAACTGCTGCGGTTGGGGGAGTATCGCCCGCATGACCACCATCATCGGAATCGGTTGCGCGGGAATTCTCCTGCTGTTTCTCGAAATGTTCCTGCCGGGCATGATCGCGGGCATCGCGGGGGCCATCCTTCTCGTGACGGCCGTGGTCATGGCCTACACCGATCTCGGCACGGAGGCAGGGAACATTGCGCTGGTGCTCGCCGTGGTCGTCTCCGCGGTGATGTGGTGGTGGTGGGCGAAGTATTTCCAGCGCACCCGGCTTGGGAGAATGATGACGCTCGAGTCCTCCAGCACCGGTGACACGACGACGCCCGGACTGCAGGAGTTTGTCGGAATGGCCGGCACGGCGCTGACATCGCTGCGCCCTGGCGGGACCGTGCTCATCGGTGGCAGGCACGTGGATGCGATGACGGATGGCGAATTTATCGAGCGCGACACCGCGATCGTCGTGGTGCGCCGGCAGGGAAGCACGGTGGTGGTGCGGGGTGCCGCAGCGTAGCTTCTACGGCACGCGGCATTCGAGTGCGAAAAACCTCGCATTCAGCGCGGCCATCGGCGCGCGCAGTTTGTCCAGTTCCGCGGCGGGGCCGTGAAACTCGATCCGCGTGAGATCGGCGAGCGTGAGCATTTCGTCGAGGAGATCGCCGACGTTCTGCACGTGCGCGAGCACGCCCTCCGCCCCGGTGTAGCCCTCCATGCAGAAGATATCCCCGCCATCGAGCGTGAAGGCATAAAAGAGGCACTGCGTTTCCGTGGAGGTGCGTTCGATGAACTTCGGCAGAAGCGCCTTGATCTCGCCGGATTTGCCGGGATGCGCCCTGAAGTACGGGTTGATGGTGACGGTGTTTGCGGGAAGGCTCATGCAGGCAGTTAATGCGACCACCTCCGCCGGGGCCATCATTTTCCGCCCGCCCGCGCCTTGCGCGCGCTCAGGCCCGTTCTATTTCCACCGCGATCAACTCCCCGGCCTCGCACTCGATCCGCAGGGCGATCGGCCGGCAGCACACGGTGCAGTCTTCGATGGTCGAATAGCTGCCCTGCGATGTGTCCGCAGTGGTCGCAAAGACCTCGCCGCAATACGGGCACTGCACCTCGGCCTCGACGATGTAGTCCACGGTTACAAGTCCAGCTTCAGGCGCGGAGCATCATTCCACAGCTCCTCCAGGCGGTAGAGTTCGCGTTTCGCCGTGTGGAAGATGTGTACCATCACGCCATTGAAATCCACGACCACCCACTGGCTCATCGGGAACCCGTCCACGGCCTCCGTGCGGATGCCGTGCTCCTTTTTCAAGACGCCCTGCAGCTCGTTCGAGATGGCCTTGAGCTGCGGGTCCGAGGAGCCGGAGCAGATCACGTAAAAATCCGTGAACGTGGAGATGCCGCGCAGGTCAATTGCGACGATGTTTTCCGCCTTTTTGCCGGCGGCGATTCTTGCGCACAGGCGCGCGAGTGCTTCTGAATTAATGGTGGTCTCCTTTGTATAGCTGGCGCGTCTCGATGATCTCGCGCACCGCTTCCGGAACGAGATAGCGGATGCTTCGCCCCTCTGCAACCCGCTTGCGCACCTCGGTCGCGGAGACATCCACACGCCGCCGCACCGCCGGGAACCCGTGCGCAGGCGGCTCTGCGCGCTCGAAGACCACAAACGTCGCCTTTGCGCGCAATTCCTCCCACCGCTTCCACGCAGCGAGATCGCGCACGTTGTCCTGCCCGATGAAATAAAACAGCTCGTCGCCCGGTGCGCGCGCGCGCCAGGCATCCACGGTGTCCACCGTGTAGCTCGGCCCCCCGCGGCCCAGCTCGGAGTCGTCGCATTCAAAGCGCGGCTCTCCCGCGATTGCCGCGCGCACCATCGCCAGGCGGGCATCCGCCGGTGCGGGCGCCGTGCCTTGCTTGAAAGGCGACACCGCCGTCGGGATGAACACCACACGATCCAGCCCGAGCTGCTCCATCGCCTCCCGCGCGAGGATCAAATGACCGTGATGAATGGGGTCAAATGTGCCCCCGTAAAGCGCCGTCCGCATGGTCGCGATGTAAACTGTCTCCGTTGTGCGCGTCCACCCTCATCGAATGTTCGACGATTTTTGGTGAGCGCGCAGCCGTGGCGCAAGCTGCCAGCTTGCGAGAACGCCGCACAAAACACGACCGCGTTCCGGATCAAAGG
Source organism: Prosthecobacter debontii (assembly GCA_945861385.1). GTDB lineage: Bacteria > Verrucomicrobiota > Verrucomicrobiia > Chthoniobacterales > Chthoniobacteraceae > SXWH01. Next base: position 249 of record CAMAUI010000131.1, on the reverse strand, counting down.
AACGCACCGCCCTTCGAATCACGACATCCTCAATGAACATCGGCCATCCGAGCATGCACAGTACGCGAGCGACCGGGATGGTTGCCTGCGCCGCATCGGGCAACCGCCAGCGCGGGCGCAAGGGCACACTCTGGGAAGAGCGCTACCGCAGCGTGCTGGTGGAGAGCGGCGAAGCGCTCGCCGCCATGGCCTGCTACATAGACCTCAACCCCGTCCGCGCCGCCATCGTCGAGGACACGCAGGACTACC
>CAMAUI010000130.1 GCA_945861385.1 Prosthecobacter debontii | reverse complement strand
GCAAAAATGCACAAGGGGCACAAAAGGATTGGATTGCCGAAAACGGCGAATTCACCCGCTGGGTGAGCGAATAGCCGGAGCCATCCAGCCCCTTTCCCCATCATTTTGGGCCTTCTGTGCCTTTTCGTGGCTCATTCCATTGCCGGTTTTAAGCAATTCAAAATACGACACCCCCCACTTGGAATTCTTCAGCCCCCGGATGTGGCCAAGCTCTTCGGCTTCGCGGTGCTCCTGCGCCTTTTTGTGGATCCCAACTGGCGGGTTCAGGATCAAAAAATCAAAAAAAATCCCCCTTGACGTTCCTAATTTTTTTTCTTTTTCTCCTGCGCCCCCAACCAGACGGTCACACAAAAGAAACATTAATGATTCATTGCATCCTCCGCTCCTAGTACGCGCGCTGCATCGCGCACCGTGCTCGCCCGTAAATTCGTAAATTTTTCCCGTCCCAAACCACAAACTCCATCCATCCTCAACCCAACAATAATCCGTCCATGAACACTCAACCCACCGACAACAACTCCTTCACTTCCACGAACCCAAACGCAAATTCCAATCCCATGAAAACAACCAAAACAGCCAAAGCCTCCCTCTCCCGCAAACCCGCCCGCATTCTTGCGGGATCCATCGCGGCCCTCGCAGCGCTCATTCTGGTGCCGACCGGCGCGGACGCTCAACTCACGTGGGATGTCACTTCCGGCGATGGTGCCGTGATCACGGACGGCACAGGCACTTGGGCTGTGGGCTCTCCCAACTGGAACAATGCCGGTGTTGACGTGAACTGGGCCGACGCCAACATCGCCGTGTTTGGCGGTGGCACCAGCGGCACGGCGGGCGCGGTCACGGTCAGCGGCCCGGTGATCCCCACCAGCATCACTTTCAATCAGCCCTTTGCCGGCAACTACACGCTCAACGGCGGCACGATCAGTCTTGGCGCCGCCGCCACCGACATCACGAACAACGCGGTGGGGACCACGACCATCAATTCAAACATCGTGCTGACCGATGGCCTCGGCGGCACCGGCACCATCAGCGGTTCCGTCAACTTAAGCGGCCGCATTGATCTGGGCAACGGCTCGGTCGGCACCCTGACCCTGGCGGTGACCGGCGGCTCCGCGCTGGCTATCCTCGGCGCCGCCAATGCGAACAACCTCGTGTTCGACCTCGCATCAGGAGGAACGACGACGGACGTGATCGCCGTGACCAATGCCTTCAACATGACGACCAGCGGCGCGGGTGCCGGTGCAACGCCGCCGCGCCATCCGGCAACCCACACTCGTAGCGCATCCGCCTCCGCATGGTCATCGGTGCCGATGCAAAGAAGTTGTGTGTGCTCCTTCCTCTCAAACGGACGAATCTGCGCGCCAAGTTTGACGGCGACCTCGGCGAGCGAAGTGCACTCCGGCCAAGGCACACACAAAGGTATGTCTGACGGCATTTCGATACTGACACCGCCGAGAAAAGCACGTTTGCCCGAATTCACAGCCGTAAGAACGGCTGCTTGTAAGGATGGCGATGCGGCGATTTCGGCCCCGCAGCGAATGTGAAGTTGAAGGCGTTCAAGACGCGCCATTGCATCGTCGTAGGTGCCGCCATACTTTTCCAGCATCGCGCGCGAAAGTCGGCAGTAGTGGTCTTCGTCAAGGCGACGTGTGCTCATAGAATTGCGATGCGGACTTTGCCCGATTTGGGCTGCCATGATTTCCAATTGTGGTTGCCGAGATATTCGTGAATGCCGACGCCGTGCAGTTTTTGCAGCGTGCGGCGAGCGAAGTTCGGCACAATCAAAGCCACATGGCCGGGCTGTGAAATCATCGGGTGCGTGCGGTCGGAACCGCTTTGCTCCGTCCAACTACTCGGATGCGTATGCACGTCGGCGAGCACCCGTAGTTTTTTCTCCCGACACAGTTTCCACAGCGGAACGTAGCCGCTTCCGTCGAATTGGATGATGCCGGTATCAAATGCGTGTGGGTCTAAGTCGTCGTAGCAAATGAACCGCAAAACTTTTGACCCGTTGGCGAGGCCAAGTAAAAACGCGCCGCTCTCCCGTTTGCCTCGTCCGCGACGGCGAAGTTCACGCAGCAGGCGCCACCAAAGGAACAACGGAATCGTGAGAGTCTGACTTCGCATAGCGTCCCGCGTAAGCGACAAGTTGGCCGTCCGCATTGTGAATCGGGACGACGATACGCCCCGTCATGCTGCCTTTCTGGCAATAGCCGATGCCGAAATGCGCGACGCACTCGGCACTCATTCCGCGCTCCGCGATATACGGGTGCGCGGCGTCGAGACTTTGCAGCTCGAAACCGAGCGGCTTGTTCGGCGTGTCGTCATCCGGCTCCGGCGCTTTGGCCTTCGCCTTCGCTGCCGTTTTCGGTGACTCCGGCTTTTTCGCATCCGGCTCTTGACTCCTTTTGTCGGCAGGCTTTTCGCCCTCCGGCAATTGGAACCAATCGCACAGCATCAACGCTGCTTCGCGCAGTGAGACGCTTTCTTTTCTGGCGACGAATTCCAGCACGTTGCCGCCGTCATTGCAGCGGCCAAAGCAGTGCCAGCAATTCTTGCCGATACTGACGCGAAACTGCGTCGGGTTTTGTCCATCATGGAGCGGGCATGGCCCGCTAAGGCTGTCTCCGCTGCGCTTGAACTTTCCGGCGATGCCGTAGTGTTCAAGCACTTGGAGTAATGAGACGGCAGCCTTCACCGCCTTGAAGTCCACGAATCGGGACATAAGGTTTTTTCCTCCTGTGAAGGTTCAAAGGTGGCCGCGCGACATGCGCGGCTGATTCCCATTTGGGATTCTACCACAAAAACGGCAAGCCGTGTCGGCGAGGGGGAAGTTTAGCGTTGCAAGAAGCGCGCGGGTGAAATTTCAGGCCAAGCAACTCGGGCGTCTGCAAGTTTGCGAAATGACCGTTGCAGCCCTTGGTTGACTTGATAGAGAAGCGTTTCGAGTTCCTTGCGAAGGGCTATCAGTTGAGCAAGGGTTGCCTTCCCGGCTGCGAAAATCTTTCGCTTGGCGTCGGGGACATTGAGTCCCTCGCGGACGGCCTGATTGTCCTCAACCTGTTTTAGCCAAAGCCAACAAGCGTGCGCTTGTGGGATTTCTTGGCCCCGCTCCTTTTGCATGTCCCCATCTGGCATGGCATAGATTAGAGCTTCGATGTCGAAACTGGAGATTGTTACATCACCTTCGGAATCGTATTTCAGCGACTTGAGGAGACGAATCAGCCTTCGTGCGTTGCCCTTGGTTTTGTCATCTTTCAATCCAATGAGTGCGCCGTGGACAAATGGCTGGTCTGCTTCGCGGTCAGGCTTGTGGGCGTCAAGAATGTGAACACCTCTGAACACCTCTTGCCGATACTTCGCATAGTCGTTTGTATCGAACCAGTTTGATGGAACTATATCCACCGTGCGATTCAGAGAGCCGCCCGATATTTTCACCGAGCGCGCCCCGCCGCTATCTACTGTGGCAGCGGGATAGGCGTCCCGGAGCGATGTGATACAGACTGCGCGAATTTCCAACAGGTCTTTGATAGGGTCACCAAGATACACGGGATTGGCGACTTGCGGAGGCTCCAAGCAATAGAATCGCTTTTCGATGACAAGCAAATCCAAGTCACTGTGGGCCTTTATATGCGTGTTTTTGGTGACAGAACCTTGGTAACGATAATCCGCGCCAAGGCTTCGTCTTTCAAGAGCAGACTGAATCTGCTTTGAAACACGGTCACCAGCTTCGATGCTCTTTTTAGTCCAACTATCCTCAACCGGTTGCATGGCACCAACCAGATAGCGCACTGCATCATCTTCTTGAATGCTGGCATAGGCTTCTTTGAGTAGGCCATCTGGATTTCTGCGATTGCGCAGGTTGTCGAGTGCTCTTGCGCGCATGACTATGGTGCTCGAATAATTTTGATGTTGTCGCGAAATTCGGCTGCATTTGGCCTTTGAAGCAGGATGCGTATGGTGCGTTCAAAGTTCGCAATCTCCCTTGCATCAAGTATCTCGTGGTGCTTTCCGGTGCCTAGATATGGCCCCGCGAGGGCGAGTTGGACGGCCTCGTGCGAGGCATTGAGAGTTGTCGGGTAATCGTAAAAGGCAACGCGACCGTTCTGCTGAACCACGTTGACATAAAATGGATACTTGCGACCACCGACAGTGGATAAGTCAAAAGTGGTGAAGTTTGCTGTTTTGGCAAATCTCTTTGCCCCCTGCATTGAAGCATCCGAAAGACTCCGGGGCAGAACGATATGGAAATCGAAATTGTCCTTGCTGATGTCCACTTGCTCACCGCCGATTTCCACGATGTCTCGATTGGCAAGCTCCTGACAGGCCGTCTCGTCGTGAGGCGGACTTCGCTCGCGCAATCAGCCGGGAAAAGGCACCGTCGCTCCGTCGCTCATCCTACCACGCCGCGTCGCTGCGGCCAAATCGTGACCCTAAAATGAAATCACCGGAAGCTCCGGCTCTGGCGCGAGCGCCCGGCGAATTTCCTCATCAAACATCAGCCAAACCACCATGCTCCAAATCCAGTCATCGGAAGTTATCCACACCCGCTCCTCCTTTTTCAAAGTCCTCCCCGTATTATTCTTTGTATTACTCACTGGATTATTATGTTGACGTTTCTGTCAGGGGTCGGAGGAAGTTTTTGTCACACCTCCCGCGACATTTCTGTCACCCCCGGCTCGACTTGAACGCAGTCATTTTGCGAACAAGGTCGCTCCCCTGCTGGCGCAGACTTCGGATTTCGGCATCGGACACGCGGCGGTATTTTCCAGCCGTGCGGATGGTGCGCTCGTTCTTGTTGCGCACCTGCACGATGACGAATCCATGCTGCTTCAACGAAGCGATGTAGCGGATAATTTGCCGGATACTGACGCCAAAAAACTTCGCGAAATGGGCGTTCGACGCGTAACAGCCGCGCTCATTGTCGAGGCTCTGGATTTCGACAAACAGGGCTTTTTCCACGAGCGAAAGATGCTCCGAGAGCCAAATCTCACGGGGTATCCAAACGCCTTTGAAATCGCGGTCGTAGCGCGCTTTTTCCTCCATGCTTCTCATTGTAACGCACGCACGCGATTTCCGAAAGGCTCGCACTGTGGATAGCACTGCGAATGCGCCTCCCGTGCGCGAAGTGCGGCGCGCGGAAATCCGTGTTAGAATTCCCGAAGGAAAGCGGCGCGGGTTTTTGTCGGAAATTATCAACGTAAAACGCACCGCAATTTCCTCCCAAAATGGACACCCCGCATCAACAAACGACTCATCAATCATCCCTGAATCCTTCCGCAGACAACGGCAACACGCAGAACGATTCCGCATCGTACCGCAGCCTTCCGCATGATTCGGAAGCCTTCGGAAGTGTTCCGAAACATTCGGAAAGTTTCGGCAATGTTCCGCAACCTTCGGAACCTTTCCGCACCGTGCGGAAGGCTTCCGAAAAAACGGAGAATCACACACTCACCGTGCGTGAAGTAGCACGACTTTTTGAGGAAGCAGGCGTGCCGCGCACGGAGCGGAGCATCATCAACTGGTGCTGTCTCAACCGTCAGGGTATCGCCCGGCTCGATGCGTTCTTCGATGAAAACGAAAGGCGCTACTTCATCACGCCGCAAAGCGTGACACGGGGAATCGAGGAGGAGCGGGCAAAGCAGCCGGTAACGGAAAGCGCGCCAGTTTCGGAAACGGAGATTCCGAATCGTTCGGAAGCGTCACCCCGAAACGGCACGCCGGACAACGACCGCGTGAAGGAATTGGAGCGGCAAAACCGTGACCTCGAAATCGCAACACGGGCGAAAGACTTCTACCTCGAACGGCTCGAAAAGGAGCGCGGTCATTTCGCCGAGCAACTGGTCGGCATAAGCCGCTACGTCGGGGAGCTTGAAACGCAATTGCGTCAACTCGGTGGAGCGCCAAGCGGCAACATCGCCCTTCCGCAACGTGCGGAAAGAGACGGAACGATTCCGCACGGGAACGGAAACGAATCCAGCCCTGCTACTGAAAAGTCGGGCCGATTCTTCTGAGGGAAGCGGCTACAAATTCCCAACAACGAGGCGCGGTTGTGTCACACGTTTGAATCCGGCTTCGGAACCTCCGGGTCGTAGCCGATGAAAGCAATCACCTTGGGCCGCGAGTTCGGGCCAATGAGCGTGCGATTGTGCTCCCATTTTTCCACGGTCTGATAAGCTACGCCGAGAATATGAGCTACTTGGATGTTGGTCATCTTGCGGTCAATCCGCGCCCGGCGAAGATGCTCGCCAAGCGTCCGTGGCTGCTCCGGCACCTTCCGCCAAAGCCGCCGATACGCTGATGCAACCGGGATTTCCGCTACAACCGTCCTCTGACAAATACCCAGCAGTGCTAACCGGCACTGGGAGCCGCATCGACAGCGCCATCGCCACGGGTGCCGGCACGCTGACCAAGGTCGGCGCCGGCACGTGGACTCTCCGCGGAGCCAACACCTTCTCCGGCGGCACCACCCTCACCACCGGCACGTTGCAGTTCATGAAAGCGGTCTCGATGCCCGCCGTCGGAACCGTCGCGGTCGGAGCCGGCACCACCCTCGCGGTCAACGTGGGCGCGGGTGGGGAGTGGACGACGGGGACCACCGGCGCTGGCACGCTCGGCGGCCTGCTGGCCGGAGTCGGCGGCCAGGGTGCCCCGGTCACTTACGCGGCGGGCACCATCACGCTCGCGATGGACACGACGAACGCCTCGATCGTCAATGTCACCTCGGGAGTTGTGGGCACCGTCACCTCCCGGTTCCACGACACTGCCGTCCAAACCTACAGCGGCGTAATCGCCAACCCGGCGGGCGTCACCTTGGGACTCAACAAACTCGGCCTGAATACGCTGGCCCTCACCGGTGCCAATTCCTACACCGGCGTGACCACCATCACCGGCGGCGGCGTGCTCCAGGCATCGAACCTGCAGAGCGGCGGGGTGAACAGCAGCATCGGAAATTTCGCGGCTGGCGCTGGCGGATTGGTCCTCAATGGCGGCACGCTCCAATACACCGGCGGCACCACTGCCATTGATCGCGGCTTCACCCTCGCGGCCGACAACAGCATCGTTGACGTGAACACCCCCGGCACCGCGCTGACCCTCGGCGCCTCCTCGCTCGGCGCGTTCAGGTTTGCCGCCACCGGCAGCGCGGGCAGCAGCCTCAATCTGGGCGCAGCTACGCTCACCGGCAACGCGACATTGGTGGGCGGCATCCCGCTGACCATCACCTCGCTCACGGGCAGCAACCAGAATGTGACCCTCGCCGGGGACGTGACGGTCACCGCGGCGACCTTCACGGACAATGCGACCATCACCGCCACCAACGCCAGGGTTGCCGTCACTACGCTCGCGCATTCGGCAACCTCCACCAAGACCATCACCCTCCGCGGGGCTGGCACAGGCTCCGGCAGCGCCAACAACAACGGGACCAACCTCAGCCTTGGAACCGTCTCCGGCGTCATCGCCAATAACGGTGCCAATCTCATGGCCATCACCAAGGACGATGCTGGCATCTGGGCGTTTTCCAACGCCAACACCTACACCGGCGTGACCACGATCAACAACGGTGTCCTGAGGCTCGATCACGCCACCGCCCTGCCGGGCGGCATCGGCGCGGCCGGCGGCACCAGCGCCTTGACGTTTAACTCCGCCGACAACACGCACGGCGTACTCGGGTTGACTGTTGCTTCTGGTGACTTCACCCGTGCGCTGGGCAGCGGCACCAATCAGGTCCTGTTCAACGCCAACGGCGGCTGGGCGGCCTACGGCGCTGACCGGTTGGTGAATCTCGGCGGTGCATCGGCCCCAATCACCTGGGCGACGGGCACCACGGGCTTCAACGGCAAGCGGCTGAATCTCGGCGCGTCCAGCGCCACCCATACGGTGGACTTGCAAAATCCCATCGACCTCGGAAACGCGGTCCGCACCGTTCAAGTGGAAGACGGCCCGGCCGCCTTGGAAGCCAGAATGAGCGGCGTCCTTTCCGGAGCTGGTGGTGGCCTGACCAAGATCGGTTCCGGGAAGCTGCTCCTCTCCGGCGCGAACGACTACACCGGCGTGACAACCGTTACCCTGGGCACGCTCGTGGTCACCGATCCCTCGGCGCTCGGGACCACTGCGGGGAACACGACCGTGGGGTTCTTCGCGAACACCGGCACGACCACCGGGAACCTCGGGGCGACCCTCGACGTGCAGGCCAATATCGGCACCGAACCCCTGAGCGTGGGCGGCTTCGGAGTCGGCGGCATTGGGGCGCTGACGACCAGCACCGGCACCGGCACGGTGGGTGGCTTGGTCACGCTCACGAGCAAGGCGAATATCGGCGTCGGCCCCTCGGCCACGCTGAATATCACGGGCAACATCACCACTGATACCAGCGGTGCCAGCTTTACCAAGGTCGGCGCAGGCACTCTGGCGCTCTCGGGCTCCATCAGCGCCAGCACTGTAACCGTGGCTGGCGGCACGCTCAAAGGAACCGCCACAATCACCGGGCCGACGTTCGTGAATCTTGGTGCCACGCTCGCTCCCGGAGCGAGTATTGGCACGATGAGCACCGGCTCGCTGGATCTCGCCTCGGATTCCATCTTTGAGCTGGAGATCAACACCACGGCGACCACGACCGATCTTGTCAACATCACCGGCGACCTCAGCCTGGCCGCCGCGGATGACGCCATCCTCACGATCAGCGATCTGGCCGCGGCGCCGATCACGACCGGGACATTCCCATTCATCACCTACACCGGGACATGGGACGGCGATCTGTTCGAATACAACGGCAGCACCATCGCCGACGGCGGCGTGCTGCTGGTGGGGGCGAATCAGTTCACGCTCGACTACAATCTCGGCGGCAACACCGTCGCGTTGCAGGCGGTTCCCGAGCCCGGCACCGCGCTCTCCCTGCTCGGAGGTCTCGGCGTGCTAGTCGCCCTGCGCCGCCGCCGCAGCTAAGGAATCGCTGATCTAATCCGGTGTTGTCCACGGAAGACACGGAAAGCACGGAAAACATTCCATTTTATTGGGGAGAGGTGCTGTTGTTCGCGGCCTTTCCGTGTCCTTCCGTGTGTTCCGGGGATTAAACCTAAAACCGGCGATGGGGAGCCGCAAAAATGCACAAGGGGCACAAAAGGATTGGATTGCCGAAAACGGCGAATTCACCCGCTGGGTGAGCGAATAGCCGGAGCCATCCAGCCCCTTTCCCCATCATTTTGGGCCTTCTGT
>CAMAUI010000129.1 GCA_945861385.1 Prosthecobacter debontii | reverse complement strand
GGTCCGCCGAGCGCATCGCCGCCGAAAAGCGTTACCTCAAGCGGAAGTGGAAGGCCCACATCCGGTTCGAGAGCTACCAAAGTCAGGACAAGACCGCCATTGATGCCCCGCGTCGGCAATCCTTCAGCCTCGATGCGTAGCCGGGCACTCACGTTGCAAATGGTGCGGCTCAGCGATGGACAACGCGAGGCTCATGCGACGAGGGAAAGGCCATGCCTTCATCACCTACGCGCGACCGCTCGAAGCACCCCTCAACACCCTCCTTTCCTTTTGGCCCAACGTGCTCGGCGAACGAACATCAAGACATGCGATTTCTAACTAAACGAGGCTACGAATTCGGCGAAGTTTCCTCGGCGATGCAGAAGGCTATCCGCCGTGGAGACACTCGCCTCGCGGGTTATTGGGCACTGGAACTATGGGCCAGCGGCTACGGCAACTATGTCTGGAAGCGGCTGCTCACCGTGAGCGCCGAAGACTGCTGGGGGATGATCCCGCTTTTCAGTGTGGTTCGTTAATGGTTGATTGTGTGCCGCTTGGTGCAGGCCCACAAATGCACTCGTAGCAGGGAAATGCAGGAAAGTGAAGTCTTTTGTCCTGCTTTTGTCAGGCGCAGCTTGCGGAGTAGCGGGCTTGGCAAGCGGGCGCGGCGCGCATACAACCACGCGCACATGGCCCGCGACGAAGACCTCACACGAAAAGAGCTGATTGATCCGCTCATGCACGCCAAGGGCTAGCGCTACGGTCACACCATCAAGATCGAGCAGACGCCCGGCGGTGTGGACATCGTGGACGGCACGCCGCGACGTCGTCGTGGGCGGACGGATTATTTGCTGTGCGTGCCGGTGCAGGAAGGCCGCGTGCCGGTGCCGGTGGCGGTCTTCGAGGCGAAGAAGGAAGAGACTTACGTGGCCGAGGGATTGCAGCAGGCCGAGACGTATCGCCGGAAGTTCAACGTGCCATTCGTGTTTTCCAGCAACGGCCATTTGTGGGCGGACGCGAGCGAGGATCACGACCGCATCCTCGACAATCTCGACCTCATTGATTTCCCGCGGCCCGAGGAATTGTTACACCGCTACCGGCTGCACATGGGCTTGCAGCTCGACGAGCCGCCCGCGCTGGCGCTGCTCGCACCCTACCATCGCGGTGCGGGAAATCCGCGCTACTACCAGGATGCGGCCATCCGCGCTGTGCTGCTGCATCTCGCGCGCAGTCCGCAAAACAAACGCGCGCTGCTCTCGCTCGCCACGGGCACGGGCAAGACGATCATCGCTGCACAGCTACTCCACAAGCTGAACGCATCGGGCCAGCTTCGGAAGGCGCTCTTTCTCTGCGACCGCGACGAACTGCGCACGCAGGCGCTCAACAAACTCCACGCCGCTTTCGGCGACGATGTGCGCGTCGCCTCGGGCAGCGACCCGGCGCTCAATGCGAAGGTCATCGTCGCCACTTACCAAACGCTCGGCGTCGCGGACGACGAGGGCACGGCGAAATTCTGGAAGGACAATTATCCGCCCGGCACTTTCAGTCACATCATCATCGACGAGTGCCACCGCTCGGCGTGGAAGAAGTGGAAAGTCATCCTCGATGACAACGCGGACGCCGTGCAGATCGGCCTCACCGCGACGCCGCGCAAAATTCACGCGGGCAAGAAAGACCTCACCGGCGCACGCAAGGACGTGGAGATCGCGGAGAACAATTTCCACTACTTCGGCGAGCCGATCTACGTTTACAGCCTCAACGACGGACAGGAAGACGGCTACCTCGCCAAGACGCAGGTCATCCGGCGCCGCGTGGACATCGACGCGCAGAAGCTCACGCGCGATCTCATCGTGCAGCACAACGCCAAGCACGCTTTCACCGGGCGCGCTGTCCACCCGGACGAGATGAAGGACGACTACGGTGCGAAGGACTACGAGCGCACACTACTGCTCGACGACCGCATTGATTCGATGTGCGAAGACTTCTTCGACTTCCTGCTCCAGACCGGCGGGCCGCATCAAAAGACGATCATCTTCTGCGCGAGCGATCCGCACGCGCAACGCATCCGCATCGGCCTCGATAATCTCTACCGCGCGTGGTGCCGCACCCACAGTCACACCAAACGCGACCACTGGGCCTTTGTCTGCACCTATAGCGCCCGCCAGCCGGGGCCGCCCGAGCTGATCGCCGGGATGAAGGAGAACAAGAATTCGCACTTCATCGCCACCACCGTCGATCTGCTGGCGACCGGCGTGGACATCGAGAACCTCGAAAACGTCGTCTTCTTCCGCTACCTCGAATCGCCAATTCAATTCTATCAGATGGTCGGGCGCGGCACGCGCACCGGGCGGCCCGAGGGGAGCAAGCTCATGTTCCGGCTCTACGACTACACGAACGCCACGCGGCTTTTCGGCGAGCCATTCGTCAGCCGCCCCGCGCCCGAGAGCGGCGGCGGGGGCGGCGGTGAGTCGGTCATCAAGCCGGTGCGCGTGCCGGGCAACGAATTCCAAGTGCTGACCAGCGCCGACGGCCCGAGCGGCGGGCAAGGCATCCTGGAGAACATCGGCGGGCGCGATGTCGTCACTCCGCTCGATGAATACAAAGACCGCATCGCTCAGCGTCTTCTCGCCGTTGCGCCGACCGTCGCCGACTTGCGCGCGGCGTGGGTGGAAAAAGGCGCGCGGCACGATCTCGTCGAGCATCTGCCGGGGCGCGAATCGGCGGTGCGTCTCGTGCGCGCGCTGGAGCAACATGAAGACTGCGACCTCTACGACGTGCTCGCCGCCCTCGGTTACGGTGCGCCACCGCACACGCGGGCGGAGCGGGCCGCAGCGTTCACGCTCAATCACGCGGCGTGGCTGAGCACGATGCCGCCGAAAACGGCAGGCACACTCACCGCCATCGCCCGACAGTTCGAGAAGGGCGGCATCGAGGAAGTGGAAAGTCCGGCACTCTTCGGCGTCGAGGAAGTCGAGAAAGCTGGCGGCTACGAGGCTCTCGAAGGGCAACCAGTCGAGCCGCGCGAACTCATCTTGGAGACGAAGCGGAGGTTGCTGGAGTGAGTGAGGTTGGAAAGCCACCACTGCCCGCAGGCTGGAAATGGGTCAGACTCTCCGAGGCAATCGGCCCGAAGATTTGCACATTCGACAGGCGCAAGTTTCCCAAACCGACGATTCGCTACATCGACATTTCGAGCGTGGACAATGTTTCAAAGCGCATTGTGGAAGCCCGTGACATGCCTGCGAGTTCGGCACCGAGCCGAGCCACGTATTTCGTGCGGACCGGCGACATCCTCATTGCAACGGTGCGTCCAAACCTGAATGCGGTTGCGCTGGTGCCTGCTGCGTTCAACAGGGCCGTCGCGAGCAATGGTTTTTGCGTGCTCCGCTTCAAGCGTGAATATGCGCCGGAATTCTTCTTCCAATTCCTAATCTCGCCCGCCTTCGTGGACGCAATTTCTGAGCTGGTGGCGGGTGCGATGTATCCGGCTGTTAACGACGAGGATATTTTGCGATTCGAGGTGCCCGCTCCAAGTGACCGGGAACAACAAGAAGCGATCGCGGCTGAGATGTTCAAAAAGCTCAATGCGCTGGCCCTCATGCGTAGTGCTGCCGCCGCTCAACAGAGTGGAGTGAAAGCGTTTGCATCCGCGACTTATCGCGACGTTTTTCCGTGCTATGAAACCGGCGTTCTACCAAAGGGATGGGAATGGCGTCCTTACCGGGAGTGCTTTGCCACCTTTGCTGCCGGGACTGCAAAAATTCCAGAGAGCGCGTATGCCAGCGCAGGCCGAACACCTATCGTTGACCAAAGTCAAAAGCTCATCGCTGGCTATACGGACAGTAAGGCGGCTCGGTGCGAACCGGCGCACCCCGTAATTGTTTTCGGCGACCACACTTGCTGCGTAAAGCTTGTCGATTTCCCATTTGCCGTCGGAGCGGACGGAACGAAATTGCTTCGAGCGCGGGAAGGCTTCAACGCACAATTCCTTGCTCATGTTCTTCGGGCAGCGCCGCTTGCCGACCACGGTTACAATCGTCACTTCAAACTGGTCCAATCGCTGAGTTTCCCGATTCCCGCGACCGAGAATGAACAAAGGGATGTCGCCGAGCGCCTCGATAAAACGCTCTCGTCCCTCACCGTAATTCGTGCCGCCGCCGCCCGCCAGAGCGATGCGATTTCCGCATTGCCAAGCGCTTTCCTGCGCGAGGTGTTCACTTTTGCCGCATGAAACGAACGAAGAAGGTAGCCGCACCCAAGCGCATAGATTCCCAAGCCGCCATGACCAAGGCGGTAAAAGGCATCTGCAACATTCTTCGGCGAGACAAAGCGAAGGGCGCACGGCTCTACGTGCCGGAACTGACGTGGATGTTGTTCCTGCGCTTCCTCGACCTGCAAGAAGAACAAAAGCAAAAGCGCGCAGCGGCACAGGGCGACACCTTCCAGCCCGTGCTCGCAGCACCCTATCGCTGGCGCGATTGGGCGGCACCATTCGACCGCGCGCAGAATGTGGAAGCGCAGATCGAAGCGCAGGCGCAGGGCTGGAAGCGCCGCCAACTCGTGGAAGGTCGGGCGAAGAACGCTGACGGGGACAAGGTGGGCTTCATCGAGTTTGTGAACGGCGATCTTTTCCCGCAGATGCAAGCTCTCGGCGAACAACCGGGCGCGACGCACTTGCAAAAGGTCGTGGCGGAGATCTTTCGCACGAAGGAGCGCACCGTCGTGGCGAGTGAGACGAACCTCCAGGACGCGTTGGATCGAGTCCACGCGCTGAGCGAGGCCGAGATCAGCGACCGGCACATGTTTCCCATCTCGCAGGCGTTCGAGGGGCTGCTGCCGACACTCGGCGAGAAGAAGAGCGACGGCGGACAGTTCTTCACTCCGCGCGAAGTCATCCGCGTGATCGTGGACGCGGTGAATCCGCAGCTCGGCGACAAGGTCTATGACCCGTCGTGCGGCACGGGCGGCTTCCTCATCGAAGCCTACAAGCATTTTCTCCGCAAGAACCCGACGGCGACGCAGCTCGAATCACTCAAGGGCGATACGCTGTGGGGCCGGGAAGACGGCGAGGAAGTCATCCCGATCCTGCTCGCCAATCTCGCGCTGCACGAAGTCCACAGCCCGCGCGTCTGGCACGGCAACACGCTGACGAATGTGGCGACCTACGGCGACCTGTGGGAAGGCGCGCCCGCGCAGTTTCAGTGCATCCTCTCGAATCCGCCCTTCGGCAGCAAGGAGGGCAAGGACGCGCAGGCGCGGTTCACCTTCAAATGCGGCAAGGCGCAGATTCTTTTCCTCCAGCATCTCCTCGACTCGCTCGCGGAGGGCGGGACGTGCGGCATGGTGATTGATGAAGGCGTGCTCTTCCACACGAAGACGGCGGCCTACGTGAACACCAAGCGGAAGCTGCTGGATGAATGTGACCTCTGGTGCGTGGTGAGCCTGCCGCAGGGCGTCTTTGTGAACGCGGGCGCAGGCGTGAAAACCGACTTGCTCTTTTTCACCAAGGGCCGCACGACGAAGCGCGTGTGGTATTACGACATGACGCTCACGCCGGAGTTTCGCCCGCGAAAGGTGAACAAGAGCAATCCCATGCTCTACGATGATTTCGCCGACTTCCTCATGCGTCTCCGCTTGCCTGCTGATGATCCCGGACGTGTGAGCGAAAGAAGCTGGTGGGTGCCAATCGAGGACATCAAGGGGCGCAACTTCGACCTCAAGGCGACAAACAAAAACGCACCCGACCTGAGCGACAAACGCACGCCCGCGCAACTCATGGGGATTATCAGCGAGGCGCAGAAGGAAATCGCGGCTGGGCTGCTGGCTCTCGGCTGGTCGGGCAAATGAACTACCGCGGCTCTTATCGCCATCTGCTGCGCAACAGCAAATCCGCGTTACTCGCGGCCATTGGCCGCGCTCATCGACGACTTTCAAAAACTCGCCGATGACTGGCGCAGTGAAGTTTTCTATGCCTGAGGTCCACATCAATCCATCGACTTTCGCCGCCGCGTTCCGGCGTTTCGAGCGCGCAATCGAACTCCATGAGAATTCTCTCGGTCCGTTTGAAAGTTTTCAAACCGGGCTAGCGGCCAAATGGGAGCATTACAAGGAATGGCTCTATCTGGAAGCTCAGCGGCTACAGGAGGTTGGCAGTTGGAAGCGAAAACGGATTGGCACCGGGGAGATTTTGAAGCGGGTGATTGCTTCCGTAGAAATCTTTCACGACCAGCATCATCGAAATAACATCGTCGATTGGCAGGGGCGCTTCGGTCCAAAATCCAAAAGTCACCAGAGACTCCTGGATGCGCTGACCGACAAGAGCCTGAGAAAGCCCGCCGAGGAGGCGCTGTGGAAAATGTATGCCGAGCCGTCTTCCGACCCGGCTGAATGCTTCGGGCAGTTGGTCGAACTGTTTGGCGCGAGATATGACCTGATCTCCTATCTGTTTTTCGTCCGCGACTGGACTTTGTTCATGCCGCTGAGGTCCACATCGTTTCCCGAGGTCTTTGCATTACTGGGCGTCCCTCATGTGATGCAGAAGCGATGCAACTGGGAGAACTATTCAGGTGCGTTGGCTCGCTTTCGCGAAGTGCATCGCCATCTCATGGGCTACGCCATCCCTGACGGGGTCCGCCTCATCGACGCCCACTCCTTTTGCTGGATGCTCGGCAATCTGCCGGCCCCAGGCGAACAGATGGCGAGAGCCGTCATCGTCCCACTGAGTGCCGAGGCTGGAGCGGCGCCCATCCATGGACGGGGCGGGGGCGGGCTGACACAGGATCAACTCGACGAAAGGCTGGCGGGCCAACGGCGCATCGGAGACCGGGCGCAGGCGATCGTTCTGGATGCTGAGCGTCATCGGCTCGCCAAGAACAACCCGAGGCTCGCGGAGCGAGTGCGAGATGTCAGCGATGACCTGACGCTCGGCTACGACATCCAATCCTTCACTCACGACGGCCAGCTCAAACCCATTGAAGTGAAAGCCGTGGCAAAGTGGGGCGCGGATTTGCGTTTCTTTCTCTCCGAGAACGAGCGGTTGAGATCACAAGCCCTGCCGAACTACACCTTTGCCCTCGTCGCTCACATGGATTCCAACGAACCGACTATATTCGAGTTTCAGGGGGCCACATTGCCTCCAGCGGCGTTGCATCCTGTGAATTACGAAGTGCGCCTCAAAGGTCCGACCGGAAGCTGACTTGCCAAGCTTTTCATTTACTCCCCTGAATCATGCCGATCAAATACGCAGTCTGGACCGTAGGCGCGCAGCTCTCGCCATTAGTGGCGGCATACGGTTGAGCGGCTGAAGACTCGTTTCCCCAAATGAGACGCGCCCAGTGCGTAATCTCGCGGCTGACTACGGCTTCACGATGCGCTTGATGCCGTCGGCGAGCGCGACCTTGAAACCATACAAGCACTCGACGGTGACGAAGACGCGATTGCTCTGCGTCTCGGTGTAGCGCAGGTAGCCGAAGGTGAGGCCGGTCTCGGGATCGGTGACGGCACCAGCTTCGTCGTAGTTCGCGGCGGGCACGAGATAGCGCATGGCGACGGCGAGGCCGCTGGGATGTGCGGCGAAGCCGACGAGTTTCTCGCCGTTCTCCGGCAGGATGACCGTCTCGTGCAGATCGAAGCCAGCGAGGCGGCGAATCTGCGCCTCGACGATACCGGGCTGTGCGACCTGCGGGACGAAGCCCTTCGCGACGACATCATCGCCGAGCAGGTTCGTGAAGTAGGCGCCGTCGAGGATCAGCGCGCGGTCGGTGACCGGCATTTTCACGGCGCTGCACGCCTCGCGGATCGCAAGGAGCTTTTTGTAATCGAAATCTGCCGCAGTCAGCGCGGCGATGACGGGCGCGCCGTAATGCGCCGCCGTGATCTCGCTGAAGATGTCCTGCAACACGTCCTGCGCGAGCTGCTTCACCGCGGCGGAGACGAGCGTGTCGAGCACGTTGAACCCGGTCTCCGCGGCTTCACGCGCCGTGAGATGCACGGTCTTGAACTTGTGCCGCGTGAGCTGCACCGGAATCACGCTCACGGTGGAGTCGGCGTTCGCGGTGTAGTTCCCGGCGAAGTCGCTGGATTGCGTCGGAGCGCCGACGAACGGGACGCGCACCGTATCGAGCTTGTCCGCCGGTTCCGGCGAGAAGTTGGTGGAGAAGGCGCGCATCGGCAGCAGCGCGCCGCGGAATGGCAGCAGCGCATTCTGCGCGACCTTGATGTCCTGGACGTTCGTGAGTGTGTTGGGCATGGCTGTGGGCGGTTACTTGGTTTCGAGAATGGCGGCGCGCTGCTCGGCGGTGAGCGAGCGCCAGAACGCGGTCTGCGCGCGCGGGTCGGTGATGGCGGCGAAACGGGTGGCGATGTCGTCCTCGGGCTTGCCGTCGGCGGCGGGCGGCTTCGTGGCCGGCATCGCGAGCCGCGCAGCCTGCTGCACCAAGGCGCGGGAAAATTCGCCCGGCGTCAGGCACATCAAGCCCTCCGTCTTGGCGAGCGCGCGGGCGGCTTCCACCAGGCGGCTGTCGATGCTTTCGCCCTCGGCGAGCGGTGCTGTGAATCGGGCCTGTTCTCCCTCGGGCAGGAGCGCGGCCATTGCGTGGAGTCTTTCGTCGAGCGTCATCATTTCCCGTCCTCCGGTGTCAAATCGTTGGCTCCACTCATCAGCACATCCGCGAGTTCCAACGGCTGCTTGTCGCTCGTGCCGTCGCTTGCCCACAGCAAGCGATTGCCGATGCCCTCGGCGCACTCCACCGCCCGGCGCGACTCGATGACCGACGGATTCCGGTCCTTGGACGACATGACGGGCTCGGCTACTTCGCGGCGGCGCTCGTGCTCGGCGCGCAGAGCCTCGAGCGCGCGATCCAGCGCCGGTTGGATGATCATCGCCGCCTGCGCGCTGATCCGCCCGCGCAACGCCGTGAACGCCTTCCGCAGCGTCGCGTAGCGGGTGCCGGTCAGATTTGCGTCGGCCAGCAGCATGAGCTGATATTCCCTCTCCGGCGTGGGGCTTTCGACAAACGCCGTGAACGCCTCCTTCTGCTCCTCGGCGATCCGCAGCGGCATGATCTGCTGTTCGCGCTCGCGCCAGTGATTCCATTCGGCTTGCAGGTGCCGGATCGCGGCAACCTCGCCCTCGTCGAGAAGCGGAATTTTCAGGGCTTTGGTCAGGGTTACGAATGCGTCGTTCATGATCGGTTTCTTTCGGGTTGTGGTTTCAAAGCAGTGCGCGGTGGGCGGGCCCGGCGTGATGTGCGCCGAGGCGGGCCACGGTTTCCACGGCGTCCGCCGCGAAAAGGAATTGCTCGCGCCCGTTGCCCACGTCCTGGAGAGCAAAGGGCTGCAACTGGCCGCGGAGCATCAGCGCCGTGATATGCGCGCGATGCACCCTGGCCCGGCGCGCGAGTTGGTGCAGAGTCATGAGCCGGGGCAGGCGCTGGAGATTGCTGACGATCATGCCTCACTCCTGCTGTCAACCTGTGCGGCGGCGGAGCTGCATTGCGCGAGGAACGGCTGCCGGTTTTAGTCGT
>CAMAUI010000128.1 GCA_945861385.1 Prosthecobacter debontii | reverse complement strand
CGGCGAGTTCGGGAAGCACCAGAGCCACCGCCGCGACAAACTCCCCGCCGAGGCCCGCACGCTGGCCATCATACCAGGCCGCCGCTTCATCGAGATCTGCGTGGACCTCCGGTCGCACCACCACTCGCCAGCTCACGAGGCGTGGCGGGTGCGCAACTGCGCGAGGAATTCATCCAGTGGAATGGCCGTTCCCGGTTCGCTGTCATGGGCAGCGAGCCGCTGCTCGACGATCGCCTCATCCTCCGCCGACAACGCATCGAGCGCGAGCGCCTGCTCCGCAACACGCAAACGCTCCTGCGGGCTGAGGTGCGGCAATTCCTCAAGTATCTGGTTGAAGCTCATGCCCGCACCTTATCGCTCGTGCTGGCGAAGACAAGCGCCGCGCTCACTTTCTCCCCGCCGCCTTCTGCGCGGCGCAGCGTTTCCAGAATTCGGCGGTGGTGAGCTTGGAGCAGTTGGCGGTGCCGTCCCGGTCTTCCGGTCCCCAGCCGAGGTATTTCAGCGCCGGGTGCTGGCGCAGGACTTCGATGTTGCTGGCAGTCCGCTCGATGTTCGCCGCTTGCAGGACCGGCATGTCGAGCATTCGCAGCGCGTCGAAATACGGTGAATCACGCAGCAAAAATTCAAAGAGTAACCGTGACATCATGCGAGCATGGCCACCGCCGCGTGCGATATTCGCGGGGCGAGCCACCGGCCCGGCGGTTCATCGCGCGCTCACGTCATGCGGAGGTTTCCGTGTTGGGCTGCACCGCGGCGTCAGGCCTGGCGTTTCTTGCCAGCGAGCTTCACGATCACGGCCACCAACGCGGCGCCGCCAAAGAGAATCACCTTGAAAAATTTTGCGAAAAGGATGCCGAATTTTGCAAGCAGCCCGGTCTTTGCAAGGACGCCGCCGGTGATCAGTCCCGCGAGACCGTAGGTGGCGACTTTGTCAGTGCTCGGATTGAAGTCCGCGTAACGATTGCCAGTCTTGAAATCCACGGCTGCGAGGATCGTCGGTGTCGCCGCCTCGACGTCCTTGAGTTGCGCCATCCCGGCAACCGCGTTGAGAACTAGCACGCCTTGTTTGCCGAGGACGCGAATGCCGTAGTTGAGCGTGTGTTCCGTGCCCCCCTCGAATTTCAATTCCTTCGCCCAATAGAGTTTCTTCGCCGTTGAATCGTAGCGTGGCGGCGCGGCCCAGCCGACAAGTTCGATCGCGGGATAGCCCGCCTTCTTGCGCTGCTCGTTTCCAGCCGCGGTGCTCTCTTTCATATCCTTGAGCAGGTCGTCGTAGTTGATTTTGGAAGCATCATCGTCCTTCACATGGCCGTCGTCCTCGTAAGTGATCACAACCGCCCATGCGCGTTCATCAAGAGGTCCGATATCCTTCGGTGCCAGCAGTCCGAGTACATCGGAACCAGGTGGATTGCCCCACAGCGTTTCGAGCAGGACTTTTGCATCCTTCGCCCCGAGAAAGTGCATGCTTTCCGGCACGGTCACATGCGCGAGACCGCTGTTGAGATCAACCTCGCCGGTCTGCCAATTGAGCGCTGCGGCGACTTTTTTGATCTCGGCTGGAATCTCATCCTCCTTCGCCGCGACGGCGGATGGACGTGGGAAAATGGCAGCCAGCATCAAGGCGATTGCCAGAAGTGTGAGCGCGGGTGTTTTCATGAAAGGAAGGTGGTTTTGATGGATGTAGGCGGGAATCACCGGCGCGAGGAGGTTTGCAGAAACACCCTGGTTGCCAACCCGATTTTGCGCGGAGAAGGCGCACTTGTGGTCGCCCAGTGGCGGGCTGCGATGCACTTTGTGTCGTTCCGCTCAGTCCTCATCCGGGCCCCACAGGTGTTCCTTCTGCCACTTGGTCTCGTACAGCTTGCAGAGCCCGAGGGCGGGGGCCACGCCGCCGGTGTAGGTGGCGGTGGTGCTGTATTGTTTGTCCTCATCGTACCACCCCACGGCCACGATCGCGTGGTCGAAGTGCTCGCCGAGTAGTTCGATGACTTTGTCGAGGACGTCCTGTTGCGCAGCGTTCATGGCCCGGAGGAAACGCGAAAACCGTGGGTTGGAAAATCCTTTTTATGGCGCACTTCATCCGCATCCCGGGGACACGAGATTCATGGCGGTGACGCCTTTCGCAAGCTGCCAGCTTGCGCGGCGTGAAAATTTCGATTCTCACTCCCGGCGCACCATGCAAGTCCCGCTTCTCGATCTCCGCGCCCAATACGCCCCGCTCAAACGCGAGTTCCTCGCCGCCATCGAAGAGGTGTGCGATTCGCAAGCATGCGTGCTCGGGCCGAAGACGGACGCTTTTGAAAAATCCGTGGCGGCTTATTGCGGCACGGATCACGCGATCGGGTGCAGCAGCGGGACCGATGCGCAGCTCATGCTGCTGATGGCGCTCGGCATCGGGCCGGGCGATGCGGTGCTGACGACGCCATACACATTTTTTGCGACAGCGGGCTGCATCGCGCGCGTCGGTGCGCGGGTGGTGTTTGCCGATATTGATCCGGCGACTTTCAACCTCTGCCCGCGCGCGACGGCGGAAGTTTTGAAAAGGACGCCAAACGTGAAGGCGATCGCGCCGGTGCATCTTTTCGGATGCTGCGCTGACATGGCGGCGTTTGTGGCGATGGGAAAGGAATACGGAATCCCAGTGCTGGAGGACGCTGCGCAGGCGCTCGGGGCGCAGCATCCGCTCGGCAGCGCGGGCGCGATCGGGGAGGCTGGATGGTTTTCGTTCTACCCGACGAAAAATCTCGGAGCATTCGGCGATGCGGGGATGGTGGTGTGCCGTGACACGGCGCTCGCCGCGAGGCTGCGCGCATTCCGGAATCACGGGATGGAAGTGCGATATTTCCACAAATGGATCGGCGGGAATTTCCGCATTGATGCGATCCAGAGTGCTGTGCTGGGCGTGAAGCTGCCGCACCTCGATGAGTGGAGCGCGGCGCGCCGTTCGCGGGCGGCGTTCTACCGGCGGAAATTTGCCGGCGTTCCCATCACGCTGCCGGTCGAGCCATGGGAATCGAGCGGCATTGTGAATCACCACATCTACAACCAGTTCATCATTCGCACGCCCCGGCGCGACGCGTTGCGCGAACACCTCACGAAGGCGGGGATTGCCACCGAGATCTATTACCCACTGTGCCTCCACCAGCAGGAATGCTTTCGCGATCTCGGGTATCGGGAAGGGGATTTCCCCGAGGCCGAGCGCGCGGCACGGGAGACCCTGGCGCTCCCGGTTTATCCGGAGCTTCCGGATGAGCAGGCGGACTACGTGGCGGAAAAAGTCGCGGAGTTTTTCGGCTGACCTAAGCCGGAACGATGCAGTTCGAGGCGGCGGGCGCGGCGGCTCTGTGGCTGCGACGCCCTCGTCGTCCCGATTCATCGGGATATCCGCGGCGCCCCCGCCGCGCGTTTCGTGGCCTGCCATCTGGTTCGCCTTTCAGCGTTGGTGCGGCGCGATCCGTCCGGAACACAAACTTCCAGCCTGTGCGGTGGGCAGGCATCATGCCTGCGGCTGCGCACTATTCGGTGCATGAGCCAGCGGGCTGGTAGCCCACTGTCCGCACAGGCTGGAAGCCTGTGTTCCACTTCGCAGCGCTCCCGCAACTGCATCGTTCCGGCTACGGCAGGATCTCCGTCCCGATCCCCGCATTGCTGAAGACCTCGAGCAGCAGTGCGTGCGGCATGCGGCCGTCAATGAAGTGGACCTTGCCTACGCCGGCGCGGAGTGCGTGCGTCGCGCTTTCGACCTTCGGAATCATTCCGCCGGTGATGAGGCCGTCCTCCACGAGCTTCTCGATCTGCGCGCGCGTGACGCTCGGGATCAGTGATTCCGGATTCGTCGGATCGCGCATCAGTCCGGGCACATCGCTCACATAGATCATCTTCGCAGCCTTGAGACGCCCCGCGATGCTGCCGGCGGCGATGTCGGCGTTGATGTTGTACACGACGCCGTTTTCATCGCGGGCGAGCGGGCTGATGACGGGTACGATTTCCTGTTGGACGGCGTCCTCGATTTCCGCGGTGTTCACTTCCACGACTTCGCCGACAAAGCCGAGATCCACCTGCCCGGACGTGTCTTTCTGGAGCGGCAGCTTGCGGCCCACGAGCACGCGTTTGCCGTGGATGCCCGTCGCGCGGCCCCCGAATTTTTTGATGCGCTGCGCGATGTCGGGATTGATCGCGTTGTCCAGCACGTCCTCGACGATGGTGATGGCCGCCTTGTCCGTCACGCGCAGGCCGTTGACGAAACGGGGCTTCTGCCCGGCTTCGCGCATGCGCTGCGAGATGGCCTTGCCGCCGCCGTGGATGAGGACTGGATTGATCCCGACGGCCTCGAGGAAAACAACATCGCGGAGCAGGCGATCCACCACGGCATCATCCTCCATCGCGCTGCCGCCGTATTTGATTACGAAAAGCTGGCCGCGGAATGTCTGGATGTAGGGAAGTGCCTCAATGAGTGCTTCGGCGCGCGCTGTGGCTGTGACGGACATATCGGGTGTGGAGTGACTGGTGCATCGGGGGGCGGGAGTCGTCAAACATTCGTCGCGTTTCCGGGCGGTTGCGTTTTGCTGGCGAACGAATAGTGAAATTCCCGCGTGCTGATCCGTTTATTCATTCTCGCCTTGCTGGCCGCCGGGCTCATCGCCGGCGGGTGGCGCCTTGTGGACAAGCTCTATGTCGGGCCACAGAAGCGGCTCGTGGAAGACGAGAAGCTGCCGCCGCCCACGCCACCACTGGACCCGAGCCTCGGCGAGTTCGCGCGGTGCGAGGAGCTGCGCAAGACGGAAGGCGCGTCCGCGGCGCGGCTGGCATTCGAGCAATTTTTGAAGGAATTCCCCGGATCGCCGAAGCGCGACGACGCATGGCAGGCGATTGGCGAGATCAACGCCGCGGAGTTCTTCGCTGGAAAGCAGGGCGATTCGAATGTCTATGTCGTGAAATCCGGAGACTCCATCGGCAGGATTTCCGCGCGTTCCAAGATCCCGGTGGAGACGGTCATTTTCCTGAACCGCATGCAGCGTGATGTGATTCATCCCGGCGACCGCCTGCTGGCGCCAGCGTGCGATTTCCGCGCTGTGCTTCAGCAAAAGACGAGGCGCGTCATCCTCTACAACGGTGGCAAATTCTTCCGCCATTACCCGGCATCTGTCTGGCCCGGCATGAACCGGAGCCCCGCTGTGATCCTGCCCCGGCAGGAGGGGCGCGTGGCCGAAAAGTCGGCCATCAACGTGAAGGGCCTGCCCATCAAGCCGACGGAGATCGCCTACTACGGCGCGAATCACATCATCGGTGTCACGCTCCCGGGGCATTCACTTTACACGCAGCCCGAGGATGCGGACGCGCCCGTCTCGAAGCCCGCGGGCGGCGGGATCGGGCTCGCGCCGGCGCACATGAGTGAAATCGCGATCTTGCTTCCTCGCGGCGCGCCCGTAACGCTGGAGTGACGATATGAAATTGCAGCCGCTCGACTTCGAGAAGCCCATCGCCGAGCTCGAATCCAAGCTCGAGGATCTTCTCAGCCACAGCAGGGAGAACAACGTGAACCTCGACGCCGAAGTGCGGCGCATGGAGGAGAAGATCGCCGAGACGAAGCGGGCCGTTTACTCGAACCTCACCGCATGGCAGCGCGTGCAGATCGCCCGCCACACCGCGCGCCCTTTCACGCTCGATTACGTCCAGCTTTCCTTTTCCGACTTCATCGAGCTGCACGGCGACCGGCGCTTTGCCGAGGATCCATCAATGCCCGGCGGGCTTGCCACCATCGGCACGCACAGATGCGTCGTGATCGGCCACCAAAAGGGGCGCGACACGAAGGAGAACATCCATCGCAACTTCGGCTGCGCCAATCCGGAGGGTTACCGCAAGGCCCATCGTTTCATGCGGATGGCGGAGAAGTTCGGGCTTCCGTTTGTTTCGCTCATTGATACGCCCGGTGCGTATCCCGGCATCGGGGCGGAGGAGCGTCACATCGCGGAGAGCATTGCGGTGAACATCCGCGACATGGTGACGCTTCGCGCTCCCACACTCGGCATCGTCATCGGGGAGGGTGGAAGCGGCGGCGCCCTCGGGATCGGTGTGTGCGACCGCGTGCTCATGCTTGAGAACGCGTATTACTCCGTCATCAGCCCCGAGGGATGCGCCGCAATTTTGTGGAAACATCGCAAGCACGCCCCGGAAGCCGCGGAGGCGCTCAAGCTCACGGCGGGCGACTTGAAGGAGTTCAAGCTCGTGGATGAGGTCATCCCCGAGCCAATGGGCGGCGCGCATCAGGATATCCAGGCGGCGATCACCAACCTCCGCGACGCGGTCACGCGCAACCTCGACGAGCTCTCGAAAATTCCGATGGAGCGGTTGCTGGCGGACCGATACGAGCGTTACCGGCGCGTGGGCGTTTTTGCGGGGGAATAGGAGCGCCCGGCCTGGGGCAATGTGAGCCCGGCTATTTTCTCACGCCGAAACGATAGACGGTTGTGCTTCGGAAATCGGTGCCGGGGCGCAGGACGGTGCCCGGGAAATGCGGGTGGTTCGGCGAATCCGGGAAGTGCTGTGTCTCGAGGCAGAGGCCGCCGTGCTTTTCGTAGGTCTTGCCGCCACGCCCGGGTAGAGCCTTGAGGTAATTGCCGGTGTAAAACTGGATGCCGGGCTCCGTGGTACTGACGCTGAGCGTGCGGCCGCTGGCTGGGTCGTGGAGTTCCGCAGCAGGCACCAGTTTTCCGGGCGCCCATCCATCGAGAACCCAGTTGTGGTCGTAGCCGCCGCCCGGGGTGTCCTTCAGCGCGGCGATGTCTTTTCCTATCGCCTTCGGTTTTGAAAAATCCATCGCGCCCGCCGCTGCGGGCAGCTTCCCCGTGGGAATGCTCGTCGCGTCCACTTCCGTGAAGCGCGAGGCGTGGAGGAGCAGTTCGTGGCCGAGAATGTCGGCGCCTCCACCGAGGTTCCAGTAGGCGTGATTGGTGAGGTTGAGGACGGTGGGTGCATCGGTGCTCGCGCGGTATTCGATGCGGAGTTCGTTGTCGTCGGTGAGCGTGTATGTCACCGATGTGGTCAGCGTGCCGGGATAGCCCTCCTCGCCGGCGGGGCTGGCGTAGGAAAGGCGGAGGGCGTTTGGGCCGGCGGGTTCCGGAGTCCAAATTCGCTTGTCGAATCCGGTGATGCCCCCGTGGAGATGATTGGGGCCGTTGTTGGTCGCGAGGGTGTACGTTTTTCCGTCGAGCGTGAATTTTCCGCCTGCAATGCGGTTTGCGTAACGGCCCGCGATCACGCCGAAATACGGATGGCTGCCGAGCCACGGTTCCGCGGTGTCGAACCCGAGTGTGATGTCGGCGAATTTGCCGTTGCGGTCGGGAGCATGAAGCTCGGTGAGCGTGGCGCCGTAGGTGATGATGCGGGCGGTGACGCCGTTTTTGTTGGCAAGGGTGAATCGTTCGACGGCGCGGTCGTCCGGTGTGCGGGTGAAATTTTCGCGTTTCATGGTGTCTGCTGCGCTGGCGGCAAGCGTGAGGGCTGCGACGGCGCAAAAGCTGGTGGCGATGTTCATGGCGATTCGGTTTTTTGGAGGCAAGCGCACCGTGCAAAAAATGCAAGCCAGCTTCGGTCTTGGCAAAGGCGGGCCGCGGACTACTTTCCGCCGCCCTATGTCCACCTACAAAATCGCTGTCCTGCCCGGTGACGGGATCGGTCCGGAAGTCATGACGGAAGCCCGCAGGGTGATCGCCGCCGCGGAGAAAAAATTCGGCTTCACGCTCGTGCTGACGGAGGCGCGTGTGGGCGGCATCGCGATTGATGTGGATGGCAGGGCGCTGCCGGAGGCCACGATCGAATTGTGCCGGGCGAGCGATGCGATTCTCTTTGGCAGCGTGGGCGGGCCGAAGTGGGAATCGCTGCCACCCAACGAGCAGCCGGAGCGCGGAGCTCTGCTTCCGCTGCGGAAAATTTTCGGCCTCTTCGCCAATCTGCGCCCGGCCGTCTGCCTGGCGAAGCTCACACACGCATCGCCGGTGCGGCAGGACCTGGTGGCCGGCGGATTCAATGTGCTTTGCGTGCGCGAACTCACCGGCGGCCTTTATTTCGGCCAGCCGAAGGGCACCCACGAGGAAAATGGCGAGCCGGTCGCCGTGGACACGATGGTTTACAAGCGCAGCGAGATCGAGCGGATCGCCCATGTCGCCTTCCGCGCCGCGCAGGCGCGGGGAAAGCGCCTCACGTCCGTTGACAAGGCAAACGTGCTGGAGAATTCCGTGCTCTGGCGCAGGACGGTGAATGCGATCGCCCCGCAATACCCGGACGTGCTCGTGAACCATCTTTACGTGGACAACGCCGCCATGCAGCTCATCAAGAATCCGCGCGGCTTCGACGTGCTGCTCGCGGAAAATCTTTTTGGCGACATCCTCAGCGATGAGATGGCGATGATCGCCGGTTCGCTCGGGATGCTTCCGAGCGCGAGCCTTGGCGAGAGCAGGGGAGGGGGGCTTTACTTCGGCATGTACGAGCCGAGCGGCGGCACCGCGCCGGACATTGCGGGGAAAGGAATCGCAAACCCGATCGCGCAAATTCTCAGCGTGGCGATGATGCTCCGGCACTCGCTCGGCCAGGATGCCGCCGCCGCGGCCATCGAGGCGGCGGTCGAGCGCGTCATTGATGCCGGGCTCCGCACCGGAGACATCTGGAGCGAGGGAACCAGGCGAGTGAACACCGCGGAAATGGGCGCAGCGATCGCGGAGGCGCTCTAAGCCCGAACGGAGCGCGCCCGTTCAACTGCAGCGTTCCGGCTGAGCAGCCCGCCGAAAAAGCGTCATTCGTGTGCTTGCCGCTGGCGCGCTGCGGCGCGATAAGGCGGTTGTCGCAGCCCAAGACTTCAATGCAGGCAGAAGTATTCCACATTTACCACCAAGGCGAACAGCGCGGGCCTTACACGGTCCGCCAGATTTCGCACTGGCATCGTTGTGGATTCATTGACGACGAGACGCTCTATTGGCGCGAGGGCATGGAGCAGTGGCAGTCCATTTCCGACATCGTTTTCATCAAGCGGCGGCGCAATCGCATCGTTCTTTGGGGCACGATTTGCGCGGTCGTTGCGGTGTTCGGATTTTTCGCGTGGCTCTTCGGGCCTGTGACGGTGGAGGCGTGGCGCGAGCTGACGAGCGGTGAATACACCGAGCAATCCGCGTGGTGGCGCGCGAGGGGGCTATTGCGCGAGCATGGAGCGGGCGGCGAGATTTTGAATTTCGATCCGTTCCAGTCCGCCCGGATTGCGCTCGCGCCGCCGAATGTGGCGACGGTCGAACTCTCCGGCATCCTCCGCCTGCCGGATGGGCGCACCGAGCATGCGGCGTGGCGGATCCGCCTCCGCTACAACGAAGGGCGGCAGTTTTGGAGTTTCGCACCCCGTGAGACAGCCATGGCTCCATGAAGATCGCGGCTCCCGCCACGATCGCGCTCCTGCTGGCAGCCTGCGATCCGCCCAGGCCGCCACCCCCGCCCCCGCCCCGCGTGCAGGGCATCGCAGACATTCCATCGCCGGTGAAC